>JAUZSK010000012.1 GCA_030949565.1 Enterobacterales bacterium | reverse complement strand
TCGTTTGGAGAGAGATCGTTTTGCTCTTGCTGCTCATATTCTAAATATAAACCTGACCCCTTAACCCCAAGCGACTGACATGGGGTTGCAGTAAATTAGCAGGAAATTTGACCTTCAAACCCTGATCGGAAGTGACTCAGGAAGATGACCTGACCTGATAACATTTCTCGAGGTCGATGGCGCGCTGGTATTGAGGTCGAATGTCGCGCTAGGCGCAGTTGATTGATCTCTAGTAACCGTTGACTGTAGGAGCTTGGTGTCTGCTCTCTAATCCTCGTAAAATAATTACAAGTTCATCAATCTCTATATAAATGGCTTCTTGGATTCGCGTTCTAACTCCTTAATATCCTCGATAAGGGCTCTTCTTCTCGATGCTCACCGGTATACTGATTAACCAACTCTTCCTCCATGATCTTATTCAGCTCCTTTATTTCATCAATCCGTTTTTCGTGATTGTATATTTCAGACCGAACTTGCGCACTTCCGCCGCAACTCGGAATACTTTCAATCCTCGTTTATATCCAGCATTAAAATTGGGCGCTAAATCACTGGGACAGATCTGCTTATTTGCCTGACCATTTATCGCTTGTTGATAGCCTTTATCATTGGTACAAAACTGACGTAGCCCAGCTGTATGACCTTTAAGATAGGCGTCTAAATCCGGCGCTACCTTATATTCCGCACAAGCTTGTCGATGCTCACCAATATAGGACGTTGGTCGACCTTGACTACCGTCTTCCAGGCCGATAATTTCCCAATTGGCAGTTTTACACTCTGATTCATTAAGTGTGGCGCAACCAGAGAAACTGATTAAAAAGAAAAGACTAAATATGGTCGATATCGAATAGATTAGAACTCTTGCAGGCATTGTAACGCCCTCCCTAAAGTTGTTTTATTTATTAAATTGGTAATTTACGTTTCCTACAAAAGCAAGGGTATCAGCTAGAATTGAGATAGTGTAGAAAAATATTAAAAAATTAATTTAAATGGGGCATAAAAAAACCGAGCATTGCTCGGTTCTCTTATATGGCGCGCATGGAAGGAGTCGAACCTCCGACCGCCTGGTTCGTAGCCAGGTACTCTATCCAGCTGAGCTACATGCGCGTATTTGGTTGCTTTCAAAGCTTGCGCTTATGAAAGGAGCGGTATTATCCGTTTCAGATCCCGCTTTGTCAAACTAAAATCAACAATTTTTAAGCAAAAATTGAGTAAATGGCGGAGAGAGAGGGATTCGAACCCTCGATGGGCGTTAAAACCCATACTCCCTTAGCAGGGGAGCGCCTTCAGCCGCTCGGCCATCTCTCCGGATTGCGCATTCTCATTGAAAAAGCCGCGTCTCTGCATTTTTGTGAAAAAAGGCAGCGGTGCGACTTTTTGCGGGATGGATACTACCTGAATGATTTAAAAAATCAAACGTTTTTTACTAAAAATCCATTTTCATTGAGTATTCAAGAAAAAGCTGACCTATTCGTCAGACGCCATTTCTTTTTCACGCTGTATTCTCATGTAAATTTCTTCACGATGAACAGAGATTTCCTTAGGAGCATTAACTC
The DNA here is from genome assembly GCA_030949565.1 of Enterobacterales bacterium. GTDB lineage: Bacteria > Pseudomonadota > Gammaproteobacteria > Enterobacterales > Kangiellaceae. The sequence goes on along the minus strand of JAUZSK010000012.1, from coordinate 24,090 downwards.
CAATACGAACTTGATTACCTTTAACGCCTAAAACCGTTACGGTAACGTCATCTCCAATCATTAGCGTTTCGCCTACTCGACGAGTTAAAATTAGCATTGCCAATCTCCTTAGTGAATGATACTTCGGGCTGAATTGCGCTCCTTGCAGCTTAGTCCAGTGTAAAAGGGGCGCTAGTATAACAATAGACTATATCTCAGTCACTTAATTAAAATATTTTTATCATACTTTTTAGCTATCATGCGACATTTGTACCCTTAGTGCTTCTCTAACCAACTCTTAACCCACTCCAAACAAGCATCTAATACCGCAACATTAGTTCCTCCACCCTGCGCCATATCGGGCCTACCGCCACCTCGTCCGTCTAGTTTTGTAGCAAGCTCGCGCATCAGCTTACCAGCATCAAGCCGAGGAATAAGATCGTTAGTGACCGCGACAATTAAGCTCACTTTATCATCGTTAACCGCCGCCAATACAATAACTCCAGAATCTAACTTACTTTTTAATTGGTCACTTAGGCCGCGCAACGACTTGGCATCAATATCCGTTAATTTTTTCGCCACCAAATTAATACCATTAACCATCACCTTTTCGGCTAACAACTCGCCACCTTGATTTGACGATAAACTCACTTTGAGCTTTTCTATTTCTCGATCTTGCTGCCTTGATTTACTAATCAATTGTTCAACTTTATCACTTAATGACAGTCTGTCAGTTTTTAGTGAAGAAGAAAGTTGATTGATTAACCAACCCTGCTTTTGGGTATATTCAATAGCACTATCACCCGTGATAGCTTCAATTCGACGTACTCCTGAGGCAATTCCTTGTTCGCTAATAATCTTAAAGGTACCAATTTCTCCGGTTCTTTTCACATGTGTACCACCGCAGAGTTCGACTGAAAAATCATCCATCGCCAATACTCTAACGGTTTCACCATATTTTTCTCCGAACAGCATCATCGCACCGAGTTTCTTTGCCTGTTCAATACTCGTCTCGGTAGTGACTACCGCTAAATTGGCCCGTATCTTTTGATTAACCATTTTTTCAATGGCGACTAACTCCTCAGGCGTTACAGCAACGGGATGTGAAAAATCAAAGCGCAAGCGTTCACTATCAACTAATGAACCTTTTTGCTGTACATGTTCTCCCAAAATTTGTCTTAAGGCTGCATGCATCAGATGGGTTGCGGAGTGGTTAAGCTGAGTATCAACTCGCTGACTTTGTGTCACTTCGGCGGTCAAGACTTCATGCAGTTGAATGGTCCCCGAACGCACCACGCCACGATGTACAATGGCTTGTTGTATTTTAATGGTGTCTGTCACTTCGAATTCAAAACCTTCTCCATTCAAAAGCCTTTATCGCCAACTTGGCCACCGGATTCAGCATAAAATGGTGTTTGGTCCAAAACAATACCGGCTTCAGTACCACTGGTTATTGCGTCGACTGAGTTATTACCAATTAACAGATCAACAACACGGCTATGAGAGCTAAGCGTATCATAGCCAACAAATTCAGATTGTGCGGCTAGTTCAAAAGTATTCTCGCTATCGGCACTAAAATTAGATTGTTCACGGCCACTTTGTTGCTGTTTGGCTAACAACTGGTCAAACTTTTCCTTATCAATGATTAATCCATACTCTCTAGCGATGTCAGAGGTCAAATCATCGGGAAAAACCATAAGTATCTTTAAGTTTAAAAACGATTTCGCCATCGATGACGTTTCCCTCCATTTGTTCTATATAGGTTTTAAGGATCTTCATGCCATTGTGCAGGGTCCGTGCAAATTGCTGTTCTTCGGTTAAAAGAATTTTAACAATAAAGTCTCTTGTTTTTATTAAATCAGGGTAGGCATCGCCCATAGCTTTTATCAGGCCATCAACCAGTTCATTGAAAAAAACTAGTTTCCACTCCTAGCTTATTGCCATGGCGTATCGCTCGACGAATGATACGTCTTAAAACGTATCCGCGCCCTTCATTGCCGGGCAATACACCATCAATGATCAAAAAGGAGCAGGATCGTATATGATCGGCAATGACTCTAAGCGATTGATTTGATATATCTTTACAATTTATTTTGTCGGCTATAAATTGAATTAAGGTCACAAATAGATCGATTTCATAATTATTATGAACCGACTGCATCACTGCGGTAATTCTTTCTAACCCCATTCCTGTATCCACTGACGGTTTGGGAAGCGGGGTTGTGTTGCCGGCTTGATCGCGATTAAACTGCATGAAAACCAAATTCCAAATTTCAATATAACGGTCACCATCTTCATCCGGTGAACCGGGCGGCCCACCTTCAACTCGCTCGCCGTGGTCATAAAATATTTCACTACAAGGGCCGCAGGGACCAGTATCGCCCATCGACCAGAAATTATCTTTATCACCTAGACGAGAGAATTTCTGCTGGTCAATACCAATCTCATTGAACCAAATATCTTCTGCTTCTTGATCGGTTTCATGAACCGTAACCCACAACTTGTCAGCCGGTAGACCAAGCGTAACGGTCAAAAACTCCCATGCAAATTTTATCGCGTCTTGCTTAAAATAATCCCCAAAACTAAAATTGCCAAGCATCTCAAAAAAAGTGTGGTGGCGTGCAGTATACCCGACATTTTCTAGATCATTATGTTTGCCACCGGCTCTCACACATTTTTGAGAACTGGTCGCTCGATTATAAGCCCTTTTTTCGGTGCCTAAAAAACAATCCTTAAAAGGCACCATTCCTGCATTGGTAAAAAGCAATGTCGGATCATTTCCGGGGACCAGCGGAGCCGAATCCACTCGTCGATGCCCCTTCTCTTCAAAATAGGTAAGGAAAGCCTCTCGGATTTCATTGGTAGTCATTGTCACCGCTCAAAACTCCTAATATTCGATAAATAGTTTTTTATCGATAGTTTAATTTGTTGCTCAGAAAAACCTCTATAGCGAAGAAATCTTTCAAGTTTAATACGTTGTTTCAGTGGCCAATTTTTATTTAGCAGCATATGACGTTGATCGTCTGCCACACAAGATTCAAGAATCGGTTGATAATCTGGCACCAGCCTCAGTTTCTTTTCTAAAGTTTGATCACAAATATTCTGCCAATCAATTAACTCTTCATGCAGTCCTTGGTCAATGGTCAGTTTATCTAAGCCCTGCTTTTGCAGTTCATTGACAATTCGTATTTCACCTTGGCCTTTGGCTGCTTTGGAACGAATATATAAATGACAGAAGCGCTTTTCACAAAGCCAATTTTCTTCAATCAAATAATTAATACAGGGATCCAGAACTTCGGTAGAGAAACCTTTTTTTGACAGTTTTTGCCTTATCTGGCGTTCGCTGTGCTCTCGAATAGCTAACATTCGACAAGCACTCGATAAGGCTTGTTGAAATTCTAGTTCGCCCCCTTGTGTTGTTAATTGATTTCGCATGGGGCTATTTTAACCTAGTTTAGCAGTCTGAGCTACGATAATTCTAGGATAAAATAATGATTTCAATCCTACTTCGGCGGGAAACGAATAAGCAAAATTTCAGCATATTTCAGTGCTTTAGAAGCACGCTGGTCAGGAGTCAGGTTTTTGTTGATACCAATTCGCGAAGCTATGGTGCCTCGCCAAACGACTTCTTTTTTCGAAGCATCAATAACATCTAAAACTAATGTACCGATTTCGTATTCTCGGATATAGGTCGTCGTGTTATAGGCAGGCCAACCAAGAGAATAATATCCCCAGCCACGATAAAAAGAATCGACATTGGTTTTTTTATCTGTGACTGTCTGAATACTTAGTAAAAAATCGGCATCATCCGATTGTTTTGCCTTTGTAAATCCCTTGCGGTTAAGCGTGCTTTCTATCGCATTAATATTTCGTCGTTCATCAAGTGTAATAACTTTATCTTGATCTTTATTCTCTAGCCATCGATAGCTCTTAAACTGGCTAAAATCAAAACCGGTATCGTAATCCAAAATAACCGTTGGTGCTATCCTGCAACCACTTAAGGCAAGCAAAACAATAAAATAAACAAACCGCTTTTGGATTAAATTGAACATGATAAAACCTCTGTTTGTGACTAAAAATAATAGTCCCTGAGTATTTCGCAGGAAATTCTTATTTAAAACAGCCTCAAATGGTGTAATTTGTCGCTCGAATAGCAAGCCGTAAGACTTGAAGATCTGCTAAAAGGCTGTTTCAATAGTGATTAACTACCAATATAACGGTTTAGACTTCAAAAAATCAAGCCAAATTTAGGCTTATTTGAGTTAGAACTCCTCCGCCTTACCCTATGTGCTATCTTCAACTAATTGGGGAATTTACAAAGTCGAGAAACGCTATTGAACATAATTGATAGTTTAAGCCACCGATTAGCTTTTGCTTGAGCGACGCTGGCTAGAAAAGATAGGGTGAGTTTCCCCTAATAGGTCATTATTGGGCAAGTTAATTGTCGACTAATATCGGCTGTTCATTGACTATAAAGGTGCACAGAGTCAAGATTTTACTTAGTTAGAAGGGTTGCATTGAGGATTTAATTAGAGGCATTAAAGAGTGATTTAATATTTTGACTCAAACAAAAAAAGGGGCACAAGGCCCCTAAATGCTAGAGAAGCAACTGGTAGCTTAACTAAAGAACTCTATTTGAAATAGGCTAATCTATTATTTTTTGGCTGTCACCTTTGCATCTGACGACTTTGACGGCGGAGCAGCCGAGTTGGATTTTTTAGATTCATCATTAGGTACAGGTTCATCACTAGGCAAAAGCAAGGCTCTAATTCGAGCTTCAATATCATCGGCAATTTCTGGGTTAGCTAACAAAAACTCACTAACCTTCGCCTTACCTTGACCAATTCGCTCGCCGTTATAGCTATACCAAGCACCCGCTTTATCAACGAAACCATTTTTAACACCTAAATCAATGATTTCACCCATTTTTGAAGTACCCATACCATATAAAATCTGAAACTCTGCCTGCTTAAAAGGAGGCGCCACTTTGTTTTTGACCACCTTTACTCGGGTCTCATTACCAACAATTTCATCACCTTGCTTTACGGCGCCTATCCGCCTGATATCCAATCGAACTGAAGCATAAAATTTAAGCGCATTACCTCCGGTTGTTGTTTCTGGGCTACCAAACATAACACCGATTTTCATCCGTATCTGGTTAATAAATATCACCATACAATTGGTTCTTTTAATATTTCCGGTCAGCTTTCTAAGCGCCTGAGACATTAATCGAGCCTGCAGCCCCATATGAGAATCACCCATATCGCCTTCTATTTCAGCTTTAGGTGTTAGTGCCGCCACCGAGTCAATAACCACTAGGTCAACAGCGCCTGAACGCACTAGCATATCGCAAATTTCTAGCGCTTGCTCACCGGTATCCGGCTGAGAAACCAATAAACTATCGAGGTCTACGCCCAAAGCTTCTGCATAAATGGGATCAAGTGCATGTTCCGCATCAATAAATGCGGCAGTACCACCCTGCTTTTGGCACTGGGCGATAGCTTGCAACGTCATGGTTGTTTTACCCGAAGATTCAGGGCCATAAATTTCAATCACACGACCTTTAGGCAGACCACCAATGCCCAGCGCAATATCCAACCCAAGCGAACCGGTGGAAATTGTGTCCATTTTTTTGCGCTTGAACTTCCCCCATACGCATAACAGATCCTTTACCAAATTGTCGTTCTATCTGACTTAAAGCCGCTGTTAATGCTTGTTTACGATTATCGTCCATTGCTTTCTCCACAAAATTGATGAGTTAAAACGTCTTATTATTTAACGCTCTGTGTTTATCTTTATTAAAAAAGTAATTATTTATTCACATTACTAATTTAGTAGGGGTGTGTTGCTTATAGTAAGTCTACTGAGCCTTGATTAGTAATTTTAAATCCTATGTACCCTTGTTTAGTGCAATTCCGTCTTTTTCGTCCAATTCCGCCTTTTGATTCCAAAGTCATTATTTTTAAGGCGGTTCTAGACTGCACCTCTCTTATTAACGCCATATCACTATATAAGCACTACCTATATTACACCTACTCATATAAGTAGGCAAGTTATTTTAAACTATATTTAAAATAACTTGCCTTTATTCTCAACTTTATACAACAAATGACTAAATCACATAGACTCGTTAGGCTGCCAGCAATCGCATCACTGGCAGAGATCAACAGCAAGCACTCAGTTGAGTTTGAAAATTTATGATGAGGCTATAGCATTGCCCCTATCAAGCATAAACAAACGTCCCCATTGACTGTCTACTAGGATCTCCGTCGTACTACGATCTTGTTTGTATTTATCCTGCCACTTTCGAGTATGGAGTTTACCTTCAATATAGATATGTGAACCTTTTTGCAAATAATTACCCGCAGTTTCCGCTATTTGACCAAATAAAACGAGATGATGCCACTCGGTTTTTGGCTCTTTTTGACCACTTTTTTTATTTATCACCAGCTCGGTAGTTGCTAAGTTCACCTTAACAATCGCAGAACCCTCTGGTGTATAACGTAGGTCGGGGTTTTGCCCCAAATGACCAATGAGTATCACCTTATTTATTCCTGATCCCGACATAGCAATGCGACCTCCTCCAACAACCAGAAACTGCGAACGATATTTTATGATAAAACAGCTTAACTATTAGATATCAATCTAACGAGGAGATCAAGTATCGATGTTTTGCAATTATTTCAGCCGTTGGTGACAAAACATCATTTCCCAAAGCCAAGCAATTCAAGTAAAATCAACTAAAATTAGTTATAAGCAATTACAGAGAAACGATTAGATGGCAATCATTGTAAAGAATGAACAGCAAATTGAGAAAATGCGGGTCGCAGGTAAACTGACAGCGGACGTGTTAGAAATGATCGCACCTCACGTAAAAAGGGGCGTCACTACCGATCAACTCAATCAGATTTGCCATGATTTTATTGTCAATGAGCAAAAAGCCATCCCCGCACCACTTAATTATCACGGCTTCCCAAAATCTATCTGTACCTCCCTAAACCATGTCATTTGCCATGGTATTCCTTGCGATAAAAAACTCAAGGATGGTGATATAATTAACATCGATATCACGGTGATCAAAGATGGTTTTCATGGTGATAGTTCGGCCATGTTTTTTGTCGGAAAACGTTCAATTTTAGCGGAACGACTGGCACAAAATGCCCTTGAATGCCTGTATTTAGGTATCAAAATGGTTAAACCAGGAATTCATCTCGGTGACATAGGCCATGCGATTGAAACACATGCCCATAAAGCTCGTTTCTCAGTGGTTCAAGAATATTGCGGCCATGGTATCGGCGAAGGTTTCCACGAAGACCCGCAGGTTTTACACTATGGAAAACCGGGAACCGGCCCAATACTTAAAAAAGGTATGACTTTTACCATTGAACCTATGATCAATGCTGGCAAACGCCATTCCCGTGTACTTCAAGATGACTGGACCGTTGTGACTAAAGATAAAAGTTTATCAGCCCAGTGGGAACATACATTGCTGGTTACTGATACTGGCGTCGAAGTGTTGACCCAGCGAAGTGATGAAGTCATCTAAGTTCAACCACTAAACTGTAACAACGAGGGGAACCCCCAAAACTGATGCTAGACACTCAAGCACCACTATTACTGTCAATCAATCCTGAGGAAGATTTAGTTTCTCAACTTAAGGCTTATGAACAAGCCTCTCAAAGCTGTTTAGCCACCGATTTTAAAAACAACCGAAGTGTACGTGATCTAGTTTTAAGACGATCACGGCATATTGATCGCTTATTAACCAGCATCTGGCACCATCTTGAGATATCCAAAGCCTGTTGCCTAATCGCTGTAGGCGGCTATGGTCGCGGAGAACTGCATCCCTATTCTGATATTGATCTATTAATTTTAAGCCAATCCGAATTGTCTCCACTAGATAGTCAAAAAATCAGCCAGTTTGTAACACTTTTGTGGGATATCGGTTTAATTGTAGGACAAGCAACCCGTACCGTGAAACAGTGTACACAGCTAGCCAAACAAGACCTAACCGTAGTGACCAATATTATGGAATCACGCTGTCTTGCTGGCAACATTGAATTTTTTATTCAGATGAAAGAAAAAACCACACCGCAAAAAATGTGGTCTGCGCGCGCCTTTTTTGATGCAAAAACCCAAGAGCGCAAAGAAAGATACCTTAAGTTTGATGGCTCATCCTATGATCTTGAACCTAATGTTAAATCCAGTCCAGGTGGTTTAAGGGATATTCAGCTGGTGGCTTGGGTGGCACAACGCTCTTACTTTCCCAAGTCGCTGTTTCAATTAATTGAGCAAAGCGTCATCACAAAAAAAGAATACTACACCCTAGTAAGGTGTCAGTTGTTTATTTGGAAAGTCAGATTTGCGCTGCATCTCATTAGCGGAAAAGCGGAAGACCGGCTATTGTTTGATTATCAGAAAGACGCGGCTGATCTAATGGGTTTTAAAGATAGCGAAAATTTGATGGCGGTTGAAAAAATGATGAAGCGCTATTACCGTAGTGTGCTTATTGTTCGCAATATTACCGATATTCTGTTGCAGTCCTTGGACAGCGAGCTACCGGGTAAACCCCCTGCTAAAATATCGCAAACCATTGACCAACACTTTCAAATTATTAACGACCGAATCGATGCCATTGATGTCGATATATTTGAAAAAAAACCCTGTCATCTATTAAAGATATTCCACCTAGTGGCAGAATATCCCGAGATTAAAGGGATAACAGCGGCAACACTGAGAGCTATTCGAGCCTCCCGTTTTCGTATTAATCAAAAATATACTAACCAGAAAATCAATCAAACGCTTTTCCTGCAGTTTTGGAAGATTAAACATCGAAATTCTAGAGCAGTATTTTTAATGAAGCGCAGTGGCGTTTTATCAGATTATTTACCGGCCTTTCAACAGATCAATGGTCAGATGCAATACGATATGTTTCATAGCTACACAGTGGATGAACATACGCTCTTTCTATTAAAAAACATCACCGACTTCTTTGATCCCGCGAGTGAAGACAAGTTTCCACTTTGTTACCAAATAATGAAGACTTGTGAAAAACCCGAACTCATCTATCTGGCGGGGTTATTTCATGATATCGGTAAAGGCCGTGGCGGCGACCATAGTGAAATCGGCGCCATGGAAGCAGATAAATTTTGCCAACAACACCATTTGCCAAAACAGGATAGTGAAACCATTAGCTGGCTAGTGGCCAATCATTTGCTAATGAGTTTAACCGCACAAAAACGTGATACATCAGATCCCAATGTGATCAAGAACTTTGCTCAACTAGTGGGCAGCACAGAAAGACTAGAACTTCTTTATGTGCTCACGGTGGCAGACATAAGAGCCACCAATCGTACCCTATGGAACTCTTGGAAAGCCTCACTACTTCGAGAGCTCGCCAAATCCACTCTTGCACACTTAAACAATGAAAAAAGCAAAATGCTCGAACCCTGGCAAGATACCAAGCAAGCAGCTTTGCAAATATTGACCAAACAGGGTTGGAGCGTGGCCCAAATTGAAAATTATTGGCAACACCTTAGCCCCGCTTATTTTAGTAAAAATCCGGCCAAAACCATTTCCTGGCATAGCGAAATTATTTTAAAGCATGAAACCACTTCCAAGTCGTCATCAGATACCGAGGTTGCTCTCAGAAAACGTTTGGATGGTGGTGGTATTGAAATCTTCATTTATAGTAGAGATGTGGATGACCTGTTTGCGACCATTACCGCAACCCTCGATCAGCAACACTTGAATGTGCAGGGCGCAACCATTCATACCGCCAGCAATGGCTACTGTTATGATAGTTTTTATACCTTGAATGAAACCGGCAAAGCCCGCATTAGTGACTCACAACAAAAGAAGCTTCGCAAAGCTATTAAGAAAAATATAAGAGCCTTAAAATCCAGCAAAATTGCCATTCAAAAGCGTATGCCACGGCAAATTAAGCATTTTAATGTTAATACCGAAATAGTATTTTCCAAAGATGAGTTTAGTCAATATACTCGGCTTGAATTGGTTGCCCGTGATCGCCCAGGTCTACTCGCCTTTGTCGCCAAAGCCTTCAAATTGTGCGAAGTAAGACTACATGATGCGCGAATTACCACACTCGGCGAAAAGGTAGAAGATACTTTTATTATTAGCCATATGGATAATAGTAGTATCGAACAGCGGGCCGATCGCATACGCATCGAAAAAGCGATTAAACAGCAGCTAGCGACCAGTCCCTAACTTTAAATTGATAATGCTAACAGAGCAAAAGGTCACCCCAATGAGTCAACTGCAAAATATCATCGAAAACGCCTTTGAAAATAGAGCGCTAATAAGCCCAGATAATGTCACTAGTGAAATTAAATCGGCGGTTCTCGAAACCATCGAACAACTCGATAGCGGAACAATCCGTGTTGCTGAGCCTATCGGTCATCATGCCGAAAGCGGCCGCAGTAAGTGGCAGGTCAATCAGTGGATCAAGAAGGCTGTTTTATTATCATTTCGTATTCGCGATAATCAGAAAATTGATGCTGGATATACCCATTTTTACGATAAAGTTCCAGCAAAATATGCTGAAACCAGTGAGCAAGCCTTCGCTCAATCCGGTGTAAGAGTGGTTCCCAGCGCGATGGCACGCAAAGGAAGCTTTATCAATAACGGCGTGGTGTTAATGCCGAGTTATGTCAATATCGGTGCCTATATTGACTCAGGTACCATGGTAGATACTTGGGCGACCGTTGGATCTTGTGCCCAAATTGGTAAGAATGTCCATTTATCCGGCGGCGTGGGTATCGGCGGTGTTCTCGAACCACTGCAAGCAGGCCCAACCATTATAGAAGACGACTGTTTTATTGGCGCTCGCAGTGAAGTGGTTGAAGGCGTAATTGTGGAAAAAGGCTCGGTCATCTCCATGGGAGTTTTTATTGGTCAAAGCACCAAAATACTTGATCGTGAAACTGGAGAAGTGAGCTATGGACGAATTCCTGCTGGTTCAGTGGTTGTATCCGGTAGCATGCCGTCAAAAGATGGCAGCCACAGTTTATATTGCGCTGTTATAGTTAAGCAAGTCGATGAAAAAACTCGTAGCAAAACATCCATCAATGAGTTATTGCGTTTAGCCTAGTGCTCAATAAAATTAGAAATTAACTGGATTACATTAAGGAAGTAACGTGTCAAAAAAACTCCCCGTTTACGGTATAAAAAATTGTGATACTGTCAGAAAATCGCTTAAATGGTTGCAACAAAATAATATTGAATTTGAGTTTCACGATTTAAAAACAGAAACTCCTTCAGCGCCAGAAATCAAACAATGGTTGAAGGATGTGGATAGCAAAATCCTTGTCAATCGTCGCGGTTTAACTTGGCGAAAATTGACCGACAATGAGAAGTCATTGCTAGAGACCGACCCCATTAAGCTCATCCAATCCCACCCGACACTTTTAAAGCGTCCCTTAATCTATGTCGGCGAGTTATGGCGTGTTGGATTTAAAAGTGAAGAATGGGATAACCTTTTTACCTAATCGAGGCTCTTGTTAATGATATCTAACAATAATTCCAAATCGGTAAGCAGCATGCCAAGCACCCTTCAAATCGCTAAAAATTTGATTGCTCGACAGTCGCTTTCGCCAAAGGATGAAGGCTGCCAAGACTATATACAATCGCTATTAGCCGATAGCGGGTTTCACTTTGAGGCCATGAACTTTGGCGATACCAAAAACCTGTGGGCGACACGTCAAGCTGACAAGGCAAACCAGCAAAATCCTCATCCAGTATTTGTGTTCGCCGGTCATACTGATGTAGTACCCGCTGGCAATCTCGATAAATGGCATACTAATCCGTTTAAACCGACCATTATTGATGATCATCTTTATGGGCGTGGTACCGCTGATATGAAATCCTCATTAGCCGCCATGGTCACAGCAAGCATTCGTTTTATAAAAGATTATCCTCAACATAAAGGTTGTATTGCATTTCTCATTACCAGCGATGAAGAAGCCAAGTTTATTAATGGTACGGTTAAAGTAGTCGAAACTTTAATGCAGCGTGGGCAAGTCATTGATTATGCTCTGGTGGGTGAACCTTCTTCCACCGATGAGTTGGGTGATGTGATTAAAATTGGTCGTCGAGGTTCTTTGACCGGTTGGCTTAAAATTCACGGCAAGCAGGGTCATGTGGCCTACCCTCATTTAGCAGAAAATGCGATCCATACTGCGGCCTATTTTTTAGAAGAGGTCACTAAAATTAAATGGGACTCTGGCAATCAATATTTTCCTGCTACCAGTCTTCAGATCACCAATATTCAAGCTGGTCAAGCATCTAATATAATTCCCGGTGAAATTGATATCGAGTTTAATTTTCGTTTTTCAACCGAATTTAGCGCCCCCCAATTACAACAACAAATGCAAGCCTTTGTGGATAAACATTGTGAGAATTCCGAGCTAGTTTGGCAAGTAAATGGTGATCCCTTTATAACACAAGGTGGCGAGTTAATTGAAGCAACCGCTAAGGCGATTAAACAGGTTTGTGCTATCGAAACCTCACAGCAAACCAGTGGAGGCACCTCCGATGGTCGATTTATCGCCAAAACCGGCGCGCAAATCGTCGAGTTAGGGCCAATAAATGCCACCATCCATCAGGTGAATGAATCGGTCAAAGTAGATGATATCGAAAAACTTGCAGATATCTATTTTCATATCCTTAAAAACCTTTTAACATAGCGCCATGAAACTATCTTGGCAACAAATTATCGGTGCAACTCAAAATCACCTCACTTCATTTGAGCCCGATTCTAAACACCGTTTTCTTATCCACCCCGATATTAAACAAGATCTGGCAGGCTTGCTTGACGCGGCGCAAATTGCCGGTCAGCCTATCGCATTAATTAGTAGTTTCCGTTCCTTTGATCGACAGCTAACCTTATGGAATCAAAAGTGGTTAGGCAACTTAAAGGTCTATGCGCTAGATGGTCAACTGATCGATATCTCCGAGTTAAGCGATGAAGATAAATTCCACCGTATAAGCCTATGGTCGGCACTTCCGGGTTTTAGCCGCCATCACTGGGGTACTGATATTGATATTTTCTCGGCTAAGGCAATCGAGCAAGGGCATAAAGTTGAACTCGTAACGCAAGAGTTTGAATCCGGCGGAGTTTGTGAGTCGCTCAATCAATGGTTCGATGAAAACTTGCAAAACTACGGTTTTTTTCGACCCTACCAAAGCTATCAGCAGGGTATCGCCGCAGAACCTTGGCATATTTCACATCATTTGACAGCAGAATCTATTCGAGAAGCATTTCCTATGGATGAATGTCAAAGTCATTTAGCTCAATCATCGATTAAATCTGGCGCTTTTATTATACAAAACTGCCAAAGCTATTTTGATCGTTATTTTAACAACATTTGTCACTCCAATTTAAACAGGACAGAATGATGATAACGGCGATTATTATCATTATCCTTGTTTTTCTATTTCTTGTGGGCGGCATGATCACGCTTCTAAAGAATAAGAGTTTTCCCCTACCCAAAGATTATGATCCAAAAAAGAATCCGGGTTATAAAGATGAGGAAGATGATGATGCAAGTGGATTTTAATTGTCGGCTCAAGAGAGTTAGCATTGGATGATAGCCTCCAACATACTCAGCATCGAAGATCTTAAGCTTCAACGATATCCTAGAGATCACGATCCATCTTTAAAAGCCTGCAATGCAGCCGATGAATATCTTGTTTCGCATCTGCAATCATTAAAACTCGATCCCGCTGCTAAAATGCTGATTCTAAATGATCAGTTTGGTGCGCTTGGCTGTGCCTTTGCAAATTTCAAACCTGACGCTTGGACTGACTCGTTTTTATCGAAACAGGCTATTATTCAAAATCTAAAATTGAATAATCTAGAGCAAAAACTAACATCATTTAATCCAACCAAGTCAATGCTCAATCCTCAACAGCGCTATCACTACTTAGTCATCCGTGTACCCAAGCATAACAGTCTACTCGAATATCAATTAGCCATTATTCGCCAACATCTTGACGACAATGCGATTATTATTGCTGCTGGTATGACCAAAGAAATCCATAATAGTCAGCTTAAGATATTCCAAGAAATAATTGGTACCACTCACACTTCACTGGCAAAAAAGAAAGCACGCTTAATATTTTCAAAACCGGATAACGCTTTTCAAACACTTGACCACTCAACGCTAGAACAACAGTATCTCAAGTCCTATACACTAAAAACCCCTACGCTGACCGCATTTGGCTATCCTGGTGTTTTCTCTCGAGGATCACTTGATCAAGGTGCCGCCGTGATGCTACGACACCTACCGCAATTGAATGCTGCTCAAAAAATAATGGATCTGGGTTGTGGTAATGGAATTTTAGGAACTTGTGCCGCCAAACTAAATCCATCAATCCAAGTGAGTTTTAGTGATGAATCCTGGCTAGCCATCGAGTCAGCAAAAATGACTTTTGAACGCAATATCCAGCTAGGAAATAGCAATGCCCCGCAAGGAAATAACAGCATTCGGCAAGAAAATAAACATCCAGCAGCCAAATTTTATGTGACAGATGTTTTAGATAATGTTCAGCAAAATGATTTTGACCTTATCCTATGTAACCCACCCTTTCATCAACAGAATTCCCAAACTTTGAGTATTGCCAAAAAAATGTTTTTACAGTCTGCAAATAAACTAGCAGCCGAGGGAGAACTTAGAGTCGTTGCAAATCGGCATTTACACTATGCTAAATTGTTAAAAAACTATTTTAACAAGGTCACTATAATTTCCAAAGATCCCAAGTTTATTGTGTGGCAAGCAACAAGCCCCAAACGCTAAGCGCTAAACACCAAACTAAAATTAATTCAACGCATTAAAACCAAGTTTTACCCTGTTTATAGTTAGCTAAATGCCCTTCTATATCCTGACTGTAATAACCATCATCCTCAGCTTCATCCAACGCATCTTCTTGATAACTGATGGCTTTCTTAAACTTACCTTTGGCCGCATAGGCGGCAGCTAAAATCTCGTTAATAGTGATACCATCGTTATATTTCTTCCAGCCTAGCGCTTTCACAAGCTTAATTGCACGATCGGGATCTCTAAGCTCCGAGTAGGGTGAGGTGGCAAATAACCAAGCAAATTGAATACTATTGGCTGCGCCGATTTTTTTACTCTCATTTAGAAAGCTAATGGCTTTTTGTTGAGCCTCTTTAGACGGATTTTTTATTGCTATTTGTGCCAGTAGTTCACTGGCATCTTCTGCACCATTAGCTGCCGCACGGGTTAACCACTGGATACCCTTTGACTTATCTTGTTGACATCCCCGACCATTGATTAAATTTTTCCCTAGTTCAAATTGAGCGATTGGCACGCCTTGTTTTGCGGCTTTAAAATACCACTCGGTAGGACTAAGCGAGTCCTTAAATTCGAATTCGGTAATATTTTCTTTAAGAAAACCATAATTCGCCTGCGCCACGGGATCACCAGTCATCGCGCGATTTAAATATTTATTAAAAACATTCTTTTTAAAAGCTTTAACCTTATTTTTAAAAGAATAGTTCAAAGTATAGCGGATATTATATTGCCATTGCGCATGCCCCTGATCATCTAATATCGGTCTAAATTGCCATTTCTTGATAGTTTTTATGGAAGAGGAATAAAAATATCCACTCGGTATTTCATTAATCACCTGAATATCTCGCGGTTTACCCAAGGGGATCAATATTAAATTTAAGAGTCAACCAACCACCAACCCCTTGAATCGCTGCTTTTCTTGGAAATTTGGGCTGGACCATTTTAACCAGTACCAAAGATTTTTCATCTTTATCCTCGGACTCGCTAGATTCTAACACCGGATAGATATTTTTAAATAATGCATCAAAAGAATACAAGGGTTTAAGCTTGTCATATTCATTTTCTGCCAAGTCAAAATCTGCAACCTGATCGGTGACTCGTTCGAACTGCCCCTTAGCCTCTAGATTTTCAACATCATTCTCATAGCCAATTTTTAACCAAGCGTAGGCTTTGTTGACATTTTTCTCAACACCCTGCCCCAAAAAATACATAATCCCTAAATTAAGCTAGAACGCACTTCACCAATTTCAGCCTGTTGCTTAAATAATCTAAATGCATTGCTGTAGTCTTGTTTTTGATAGGCTTTGATGGCTTGCCTAAAATCAGCTTTAGCTGCAGACAAGTGAAGCGATAAACAAAAAGCAATAACTAAAACTAGAATTTTTTTAGCCATTTGAGTTGAGCCTAAGTCTAAGTCTAACAAGGGTAATTCCTCCATGAAATTTTATAATTAATGGGATTAATATTGAGTAATAACTCAGTGCTACTTTACTAGGATTGATTTTTAAACCTATTATGCCAGAACAATAAAACGAGTCAAATATCGAGTCAGATTAAGTAGCCTTTCATGTTAGGAGAAAATTATCTGATCTAATAATTAACGCGTGAATAATCCTACGGTTGATATGGACAAACGACTAGTTAGATTAGAAACCATGCTTGAAATGGCTAAGGAAATAAGCGTTTTTCTTAGTTTCAAACTTAAACAATATAATGAGACTTAAAAGGCAATGTTAGATGCAACAAGAAAATAACACCTGTTCGCAAATTAACCAATTAATAAGAGAACGGAATGAATTTCTATTTGTAAAGTTCGGTAATACTTACCTTGATAATCAGGGTCGCGCCTTTGAAGAAAACACTCCTTTTGACTATTATATAATACATATAACGTCTATATGACCATTATAATAGCCTTTCAACTTGACATATCAAATATAGAAGGGTCATAATACCTAAAGTTAAAACTAATGCTTGGTATTTATAATGGCTAAAGCAAAAATCTATTCACAATACAGCATTGAAGCGGCAAGATTGCTTGGCGCACAAATAAAGCTAGGCAGAAAACAACGAAAATGGACTGAAACCGAACTAGCCAGCCGTGCAAGTATATCTCGTGCCACACTTCAGAAAATAGAAAAAGGTGACATGACCTGTGCTATCGGATCGTTTTTTGAAGTAGCCATTCTCGCTCGCGTACCTCTTTTTGAGGTTGATAAATCCATAATGAACCTACAGATCGAAAGAATAAACGATAAGATAGCTCTACTACCCAAGACCATCCATAAATCAAGCAAGGCTGTAGATGATGATTTCTAGTCAGAAATATGACCAGGCTTATGTATGGATTTGGCTACCAGAAGCAACGAAGCCAGTAGTAGCAGGTAAGCTTACGGCTGAAAATAATGCTCTATCCTTCAATTATGGTAGAAGTTATCTAGAACGGGCGAATGCAGTTTCCCTATATGAACCCGAATTGCCACTACGAGCTGGTGCATTCTCCTTGCTAGCAGGCATGTCCATGCCTAGTTGCATCCGTGATGGTGCACCAGATGCCTGGGGACGGCGAGTGATCATTAACAAAAAACTCGGTCTAAAAGGTAAAACAACAGACAATGTACAACTGGATGAATTGACCTTTCTACTTGAGTCTGGCTCCGACCGCATTGGCGCTTTAGATTTTCAGCTTTCACCAACCGATTATGTACCTCGTACAATAGCGAAGGCATCTCTAACCGAATTGTTGGAGTCTGCTGAGCGCGTTGAAAATGGCATACCACTCTCGCCAGAGCTTGATCAAGCCCTTAATCATGGCACAGCAATTGGTGGCGCAAGACCAAAAGCGCTCATTGAAGGCAACCACAAAAAGTATATTGCCAAGTTTTCTTCCAGTAGGGATTTATACAATGTTATTAAGGCTGAGTTTATAGCGATGCGTCTTGCCAGGTTATCTGGATTAAATGTCGCAGAGGTAGAATTAACTAAATCATCAAACAAGGATGTTTTGTTGATTGAGAGGTTCGACCGGATCTCGACCCAAGACGGTTGGCAAAGAAAAAGCCTTCTGTCAGCTTTAACAATTTTAGGGCTGGATGAAATGATGGCACGTTACGCGAGCTACGAAACATTTGCCGGTATAATTCGTGCTGAATTCATCAATGCAAAGTCGACTCTTAGGGAGCTTTTTTCTCGTTTAGTCTTTAACATACTATGTGGCAATACCGATGATCATGCTCGTAATCATGCCGCCTTTTGGAATGGAAAAGAATTAAGCCTAACACCCGCTTATGATATTTGTCCTCAGGGGCGCGCAGGTAATGAAGCTTCTCAAGCAATGTTAATATCGGGCAATAATAATCTTAGTCAGCTAAAAACTTGTCTTGAAACGGCGCATACCTTTCTTCTTTCCGAGCAAGAAGCACGTGATATATTTGAAAAACAAAAGACAGTGATTAAGTCGAATTGGAATAGGGTATGTGACGAAGCACAACTAAGCATCATTGATAGAAAATTATTCTGGGGACGACAGTTTTTGAATCGATATTCTATTGAAGAATAATGATTTTGCGGCTTAGGATTATTTTTATTATACGTCTGATAAATAAGAAGATTGTCTTTTAGTGTTTTTTTCAGTGATTGGCTTAACCACAAATGATGCGTTTTCTTAGGTTCCAAATTTTCGGGTGTTTCAGCCAGTTTGGCTCTGCCCCCGTTTTAGCTCTAATTAGTTTTGAGCTATACTAATTAGTGCCAACAAGAACTAATTGGGATCTTGCCCTGCCGCTTAACTGAGTTTAGTTTCGTCCGGCTCATCTTCAATTCGAACGCCCCATAAATCATGCTGATCTGAATGGATAATTTGAACCCATAGCTTCTCACCGGGTTTTACTTTTTGCTCATCGGTTAAATGCACCACACCATCGATCTCCGGTGCATCGGCATAGGATCTTGCGATTGCACCATCTGCATGCACTTCATCCACTAGGACTAGCATCTCTTGCCCCAGTCTTTGCTTGAGTTTTTGCTCGCTGATTGCCTGTTGCACTGCCATGAATTTCTCAAGCCGTTGTTGCTTTACCGATTCTGCAACTGGATCGGGTAGCTGATTAGCGCTGGCGCCTTGCACTGGTGAATAGGCAAAACAGCCCACTCGGTCTAATTGAGCTAATTCTAAAAACTCCAATAGTTGTTCAAACTCTTGCTCGGTTTCGCCAGGGAAACCGACAATAAAAGTTGAGCGGATCACCAGATCAGGGCAGACTTTTCGCCATTGATTAATTCTATCCAAGGTTTTTTCAATATTACCCGGGCGCTTCATCAATTTTAATATTCTAGGGCTGGCATGTTGCAATGGAATATCTAAATAGGGCAGTATTTTCCCTTCTGCCATTAAAGGAATCAAGTGATCAACATTGGGATAAGGATAAACATAGTGCAACCTTATCCAAACTCCCATATTGGACAAATGCTGGCAAAGCTCTAATAGCCTGGTTTTAACTGGCATACCATCCCAAAATCCTGTTCGGTATTTAACATCAACGCCATAAGCTGAGGTATCTTGCGATATGACCAGCAACTCTTTTACACCTGCATTAACTAGGCGCTTGGCTTCTGATAACACATCGCCGATCGGTCGGGAGTCGAGGTCACCACGCATTGAAGGAATGATACAAAATGTGCAACGATGATTGCAGCCTTCAGATATTTTCAAATAGGCGAAGTGCTTTGGGGTCAGTTTTATTCCATGATCCGGCACCAGACTGATAAAAGGATCATGCTGCGGTTTTGGAAGATGTTGATGAACTTGACTAAGCACCTCATCATAGGCGTGCGGCCCTGTAACACCTAACACATTGGGATGAATTTCACGTATATCATCGTCTTTAGCGCCTAAACAGCCCGTCACAAGTACCTTGCCATTTTCCGCTAACGCTTCACCGATAGTGTCCAACGATTCTTTAACCGCGGAATCGATAAAACCACAAGTATTAACGATAACGAGTGCGGCATCTTGATAACTACCAACAACATCATAACCTTCAGTTTTTAGCTGAGTGAGAATTCGTTCAGAATCGACCAAATTTTTGGGGCAACCTAAGGAAACAAATCCAACTTTAGTATTATTATTATTTTGTTGCGTTTCAAAGTTCTGATTTGTCATAGTTGTAGGGCACTTAGGTAATTGTCTAGGATCATTTTATCATTGTTTAGCAAGGAAGGTTAGACAATTACTTCACTACCAGCACAATGTCTGGACTGAAAATAATAGGTAGCTACATAAGAGATGTATCCCCTACTCCAGTCCCATTACATATCAGACTAAGCACTCAAACTCTATTACCTAATGATTAACCGGAAAGTTTTTAAGCAATGCACTAATCCCCGCATTGAGTTGACCCTGACTTTCTTCGTAAGAAGACTTACGCTTGCTCGCCGTAATTCTGAAAACAGGTTGTTGAGTATCAACGTCGACAATATTAATCATCAGGTTAATAAACTCCTTGCCTGGTGCATTCATAAAACGAAATTGACTTTTTTGATTACCTATAGGCTCTAGGCTCATACTTTCTTCAACTTTAATACCGAGAGCATATTGCACTTCAAGGTGTGCCCCAGCTTCCACTAACTTTAAGCCCTTATTATCTAGAGCGATCATCAAAGCCATATTAATTTTTTGCTTAATCGTCTCTGATTTAGCCCTGACTTTTAACGCCTTAATGGTATAGCTGTTGTATTTGTCAAAATTAGCATTTTGATTCACTGAAATTTCGACTTTTTCGTCTCTATCAGACATAGCCGACCTATCATCGCCCTCTTCTTTTTCAAGCCGAAACTTAAGTGCCAAATTATTTTTTGAATCCGCTTTTCTAAGCCCTTCTTCAAGACTAATTTTATCTTCCTTGATTAATTTGTACAAACACTGATCAAAGGTTTGATTGACCTTATCCTCTGAGCGCTCCATTGCTTCGCGAATTTCTTCAATTTTTCCATATTCAATCAGTTCTTTAACGTAAGGAGTAACTTGCATCATTTCAACTGCGGCTACTCGCTTATTATTAATACCGATGCACAAACGCTGGGCGACAATCGCTTGAAGATTAAGTGCCAAATCTTGCAAAATTTGCCGTTTAGCTTCTTCAGGGAAAAAATTAAAAATACGTTCTAAAGCCTGATTGGCATTACTGGCGTGTAACGTCGCAAGACAAAGGTGACCAGTTTCGGCATAGGTTAGGGCTTGCTTCATCGTTTGTCTATCGCGAATTTCACCGATCAAAATAACGTCAGGCGCTTCTCGCATGGCATTTTTTAAAGCAATTTCAAAAGAGTCGGTGTCCACACCCACTTCGCGCTGATTGACCAAGCTCTTTTATTTCGATGAGTAAATTCGATAGGATCTTCGATAGTTAAAATATGACCGGTTTGATGACTGTTACGATAATCAATCATCGATGCTAGGGTGGTCGATTTACCGGTGCCGGTTGAACCAACCAACAAGATCAAGCCTCTTTCTAACTGAATAAGATCCTTTAATCCCGCGGGTAATCCCAGCTCTTCAATAGAAGGAATAATTTTCTTGATATAACGCACTACCATTGCTGGCTCACCGCTTTGACGGAATACATTTATCCGGAAACGCCCTAGAGATTCGATTTTCAATGATTTATTAAGTTCTTTTTCAAACTCAAATGTTTTTATTTCTGATTCATCTAATATAGAATAAATCAAATCTCTATTAGTCCTTTGATTTAACCGAATATCTCTCACCGGCTTTATTTTACCTTCAACCTTAATCAGCGGTTCGCTATCATAGCTAATAAAAAGATCCGATGCTTGTTGCACCACCATGGCGGCTAGCAGTTCAATTAAATCCATAACATTTCCTAGTTTATTATATTCTGTCTGATCGGATAACTTTAACCATAAAAACTTCCGATCGTTTAATATTACTACAGAAATTAGGCATTTGGGTAGATTTATACCCAGAATCATACCATTGGTATTTTAAAAAGATCCGTTTTCAATCAACAAGCGGTTTAAATTGATAATATAGAGCATGAAAGTTAATCGAATGGTGAGTTATTTTAAGAAAAACCACGTTAAAATTAAGGTTATAATTGAGGCCAAAATTTGATATGAAAAGTCATTTACTTATTGTAATAAGTATATTAGGATATCTATAACTACGACTTTCATCTTAAATCGAAGGATTGACTTATGATTAATCACAAAACGATTACCGAAACCCTGCAGGAATTACTACCCGGTGACGTTGAGCTATCGGTGGATAGTTCAGGCCAAATAGAATATATCGCTCAGTTTAACTGGCCAATCAAAACCGACCCAAATCGACCACATAAACGTTCGAAAACTGTTCTTTTAAAAATTAATGAACATGCGATGGCTGATCTACAAAAGGTCGGGATTAAGCGAGAGGCTAAAACACTCATTGATCTAGAAACCTATTTAAAAAATCAACTCTACCAATTTGAGCCCGATCATAGTTGCCCTAGAGGCCAACCGGAGCCTGTTGAAAAATGGGAAATCGATTCACTGCATTTTCTAGATGTTCAAAAACCATTAAAGGGTGTTAAACGTCGCTTGTTTTAAACTTAGTAACAATTTTACTCTCTATGGCAACCTAAAGTAGACTTCAACCAATATTTATCTCGCGGCGGATCATTCATTTTAAATCGAGTCATTCTAAATTTTACTTGAGTTTTTTATTAAAATTAGACATATTATCTTCTAATTCCAATAATGGGTACCACTCGTCTATGTTTTCTTTATTCCATTTCCCTAAAAGATTTACTATTTTGAGCCTCCACTCGCTTCTATTGTTATCCTTAGTCGCTTGCGGGGCTGCCAGTATTAAATATCATATGGACCCCGACCTTAGCGGATTAGAGCAATTATCAAAGCGCGGTAGTAACATTTATTTAAAAGTCATCGATAGTCGCCCTTCTTCCCCTAAATACCCCATCGATTATAGCGAGGTTAAAGGTCCTCCACAGATACCTGAGGTTTTGCGCCAACGACTATTAACTCAATTAAAGAAAAGTGGTTACAAAATTATTAGCAAACCGCTGCTTGCAGATCTCTCTCTATTGAAGTTGAAATTCTTATATTTCAATTAGGTAAAAAACCTTCCGTGTTTGACAGCTCATTAATGGCAAAAACAGCCATAAAACTGGTTGTGCATAAACAAGGCCAACAGTGGGCTAAAATCTACAAAGTCTCCAGAGTGCAAACTGTGGCTAACCCAGCAACCGATACCGATGCGACGGGTATCATGAATCAAGCCCTAACTGAGCAATTTCAATTATTTTTTAATGATCCCTCATTAATCGACTTCAGCACAAACAGCCGCTAAATGCCTAATTTGTCTATAAAATTGGTAAAAAGTGTGAACTTCTGCTAAATTTATGCTTAATCTTGGTCCATAATTAATCGACCTCTCATAAACCTAAGGAATCATTTATGCTAAAAAAACTGTCTTTAGCTATTTTCGCAAGCTTATCGCTGTCTTCAATTGCTCAAGCTGATGTTGCAGAATTGAAGTGGGTGCCTATCAATGGACCCCTGACTATACAGGTTCTATATCTGTGTCAGACGCGGTCAACGCAGGCACTCAACTCGACGTCGTTAATGACCTAGGCTTTTCAAGCGATAATCATAATATAGTATGGGCTTCCATAGAACACCCCATTCCACTAATACCGAACATAAAAGTTGTATCTTCAAGCCTTGATATTGGAGCATCTTCAGTTTTAAGCCGTGACATTGTTTTTAATGGTCAAACCTATACTACCAACGAGAATATCACGACCCGTATTGATATGAGCAACGTAGAATACACTCTTTATTATGAATTGCTTGATAATTGGATCAATCTTGATGCCGGTTTAACATTTAGAAAGTACGATGGTAGCATTGCTTTAAAAACAGACCCAGCCGGATCTAATATTAATGAAAATCACGTTCTGGATTTCACCATCCCATTGCTTTACTTAAAGGGTCGCGCAGATCTCCCCTTCACTGGTTTTTTTGTGGATGGCGAAATCAATGTTATTAATTATAATGGTGACTCTCTTTCCGATACCGCTTTTTCAGTGGGTTGCGAAAGTGAATTTGGACTAGGTGGTAAAAAGCCGGTTACATCGTACGTTCAGTATGGTGGTCGATGAATCTAACTTTCAGTCCGATTTAGATTTTAGTGGCGCTTATGTGAGTATGTTTTTCCATTTTTGTCTATAAAAACGCAGCGCTCTGCCAGGCA
>JAUZSK010000011.1 GCA_030949565.1 Enterobacterales bacterium | reverse complement strand
CCATAGTTCTGAACTTTGACCAGCCGGGCGATCAATTGGGATTGTTGCGTTTTAAAGTCAAATCCAAACTTGGCCAAGGGCAGCTTAAATTTATCGCTACCAACGGTGAGCATGAGAGTGTGCAAGAAATTTATATTGATGTGCGTAGCGCCAACCCGAAAACCTATCGCCAAACTAATAAAATTTTGGCTGCGGGTGAAAAATGGAACACCGAATATCAGCCTCATGGCTTGCCTTCAACCAATTCAGCGGTGTTAGAATTTTCGCGTGTACCACCACTTAATTTAGAATCGCGACTGGATTATCTTATTCACTATCCTCACGGATGTGTTGAGCAAACCACCTCGGCGGTTTTCCCCCAGCTATTTTTATCAGATTTGGTTAATCTTGAAAATGACCAAGCCGATCAGGTGGAGAATAATGTGGCCAATGGTATCGAAAAGCTACGCAGTTTCCAACTCACCTCCGGTGGTTTTAGTTATTGGCCGGGACAAAGTCAGCCACATATTTGGGCAACCAACTATGTCGGTGAATTTTTATTAGCGGCCAAAAGCAAGGGCTATGATGTACCGAGTTCAATGCTAGCGGCTTGGACTCAGTTCCAGCAATCTGCGGCGGCTAGTTGGACCGCCGGTAATGATTTGGTTCAATCCTATCGTTTGTATCTATTAGCGCTTGCCGGTGAACCTGCTATCGGCGCCATGAATCGTCTCCGCGAGAATGACTCTATAAATAGTATTAGCCGCTGGTATTTGGCGGCGGCTTATCAAAAAATAGGTCAATCCGATGCGGCTAAAGCTTTGGTGGCGAACTTGTCATTGGATACCGTGAGTTACAAGCAGATCGGTATTAACCTTGATAGTCAGTTAAGGGATCAAGCGATAATGTTGCAAAGTTTACTGCTGTTAGATGACAAAACTCGTTCTGATAAACTAGTGAAAAAAATTAGCGCTAGGTTATCGTCTGGGCAATGGCTGGGCACCCAAGAAACGGCCATGGCGCTACATGCCATGAATCAATATATTACCGGTTCAGAGACCAGCGTTCAGCAGCAGAATAAAATTAAGGTGGCCTACAAGCTAGGTGAGCAAAGTATGCAGCTGGTTACCAGCAACAAACCCATTTGGAAATCGCCAATTAAGGTGAATGAGGAGCGCTCACAAGCGATATTGATTAACAACCAAAGTGGTGGTGATCTTTATGTGACTTTGCATTCGGAAGGGATCCCTAAACCCGGCGGTGAAAAAGCGGAGCAGCAGGGTCTTGCTATTGAGGTCAGTTATCTTTCAAAAGAAGGTTATGCAAAGGATGTGAGCCGTTTGACACAAGGTACTGATATGACTGTGAAGGTCATGGTGCGGAATGATACCGATCGTGATTTTAAATATTTGGCTTTAACTCAAATTCTACCCTCAGGCTGGGAGATCCATCACCAAGCTGAAGATACCGAAGGCAGTATAAATCCTTTAGAGTATCAAGATATTCGCGATGACCGTGTGTTGACTTATTTTGGTTTGGAAAAACATCAAGAAAAGGAATTTGTGGTTACCATCAATGCGACCTATTTAGGTAAATTTTATTTACCCGCATTTAAGGTTGAAGCAATGTACGATGCGTCCAAATATGCGCGTTCAAAAGGGCAGTGGGTTGAAGTTATACAACAAAACTAGCGCTTCGATAAAACACTAGATCAACTCAGGGGAAAAACCATGACTCTGGGTTGGTTTGCTGCCTTAAAAAAGTGTCAAAAAATTTACCTCATTTATCGAGGCTATCTAAGGTTCGGCATTATCGCTAGCTTATTGCTTCTGTATTATTTTTGCCTGCCTGAAAAACTTATCGAGCCACCATATTCCGCTGCGCTTTATAGTGATTCTGGGCAACTAATCAGCGTACGGATTGCCAAGGATGAACAATGGCGGTTAACACCACAAAAAAATCTACCTGAGAAATTTAAAACGGCCCTAATTACGTTTGAAGACAAGCGTTTTATTTACCATTTTGGGGTCGACCCCATCGCATTGAGTCGAGCCATATTTAACAATCTATTTAGCGCTAAAAGGCTTAGTGGCGCTAGCACTCTTACCATGCAAAGTATTCGCCTGATGCGTCACAATCCACCTCGAACCTATTGGGAAAAGCTCAAGGAAATGATTTTAGCTACGCGTCTTGAATGGCGTTTGTCTAAGCAAGAAATCATTGCTTTGTATGCTGCCCATGCACCTTTTGGTGGCAATGTTGTTGGCATTGAAGCGGCTTCGTGGCGATATTTTGGACGTGCACCACGACAACTAAGCTGGGCAGAAAGCGCTATGCTAGCGGTGTTGCCCAATAACCCGTCGATGATTCATCTGCAAAAAAATCGTGACCGTTTAAAGGTTAAACGCGACAAACTGTTGGATAAATTAGAGATGCTCGGGCATTTATCCAAGCTTGATTTATCTTTGGCCAAAGTTGAGCCTATCCCTAAATATCGCAAACATTTACCGCGATTCGCGCCACATCTTTTAGATACTTTAAGCCGTTTTAATCCTAAAAAAGACGATCTTAGTTCCACTCAGTTTGCTACCTTTTTAGATGCAAAATTGCAGAAGAAACTGAGTCGGAGCGTGTTTGAATATAGTGAACAACTTAAAAAACATGGTATCCAACATGCGGCGGCCTTGGTGATTGATAATCAAACCATGCGGTTAAAAGCTTATGTCGGTAACGCTCAGTATAACAATCAGTTTCAAAGTGGTTATGCCATACAGATCTGGCGAGAAGCCAGCGCAGCAGTGGTAGTATTTTAAAGCCGTTACTCTACGCAGTCATGCTCCAACAGGGAGAGATTATCCCAAGCCAACTGGTGCCTGATTTACCGACTCAAATTGGTGGTTACGCACCGCAAAATTATGACCGTGAATTTCGCGGCGCAGTCTCTACTAGTGAAGCTTTGGCCCAATCGCTCAATATTCCAGCGGTTCGATTGGTGAGGCAATTTGGTGTGGATCGCTTTTATGACTTTCTAACCGGCTTAGGTTTAACCAGTTTGCACCGCAGTCCGCAGCAATATGGCTTGCCTATTATTCTCGGTGGTGCAGAAATTAGTTTGTGGGAAATAGCGGCTGCATACGCAAATTTAGCGACGATTAGTCAAAATCCGCAGCAAAAATACTATGCTAAAGTCTCGCTATTGAAAGATCAGAATAAAAGTCACGGTAAAGCCACTGAAATTGGTGCGGGAGCCGCTTGGCTAACATTAAAAGCATTATTGGAAGTCAAACGCCCAGGCAGTGACCGTTTTTGGAAAAATTTTCTTTCTAGTCAAAAAATCGCTTGGAAAACTGGCACCAGCTATGGTTTAAAAGATGGCTGGGCTATCGGTATTACTCCAAAATTTACCGTAGCGGTTTGGATAGGTAATGCTGATGGGCATGGTGTACCGGGTTTAACCGGGGCTTCCGCTGCCGCACCATTAATGTTTTCAATATTTAATCTGCTCCCGAAAAGTAGCTGGTTTGAAACGCCCTATCAAGATTTAAAACAAGTGGTGGTTTGCGCAGACGACGGTTTTATGTCTAATGGTCGCTGTCTAGAAAAAACGGAATTAATTCCTCTTAAAAGCCATTTCTCACAATTAACGCCTTTTCATTTTCAACTTCACTTGGATAAAGAAACGGGCCTAAGAGTGAATAGCCGTTGCGAAAAAGTGCGAAATATGAAAAGTGTTAATCAGTTTGTGCTGCCCCCCAGTATCGAATTTTATTATCAAAGAGCCCATAGCAAATATCAAGCTATCCCCGAATATCGAGCTGATTGCCAATCGCAATCATCCTCGTCAGGAAGCCCCATGGCATTTATTTATCCACAAAAAGGCACCAAAGTTTACGTACCCATTGATCTCGATGGAAAACCATCGCAAGTCATTTTTGAAGCGGTTCACCGCCGCCATGATGCCGTTATCTATTGGCATTTGGATGATCAATATATCACCGCAAGCAAACAGTTCCATCAGCTGGCGATTGACCTCGATCCCGGTTGGCACAGGATAACCCTTGTGGATGAAAAGGGATTTAGGTTGACACAGAATTTCAAGGTGTTGAATCCCAAGTAGTGCTATTTTTTAAAATAAAATTACTCAGGTACTTTCACTTCTCTACCAACAGCGCAGTGACGTGGCAATCTATTTCTGTAAGCCTAGTTGGTTAGAAACAAAACGTAATTCTATGCATCAAGCTTTCCCTTGATAATCGATACTCTGTACTTGAAAACTAAAACTTATAGCAATTTCTGCCAGTTGTTTAATCTTGCTTCCCCAAGGGCCGCTTTCCTTACCATGTGAAAAAATGACTTGCATTGTATCGCTGTCCTGCTTTGCTTTTAAGAGAAGCCTATTTCGAATATTCTTGAATACCCTTGTTAGTCGCGAGAATCAAATGATCGGCAGGTCGAGTAGCAAATAATCCGTTAGTCACTACGCCGGTGATTTGGTTAATCTTTTCTTCTAGAATTTTAGCTTGAGTGATTTCCATGTTGTGCACATCCAGAATAATATTGCCGTTATCGGTGACAAAACCGTGACGGTAGACTGGATCACCACCGAGTTTAACTAGTTCACGAGCGACATAGCTGCGCGCCATAGGCAAAACTTCAATGGGTAACGGAAAATCACCAAGCGTTTCGACGTATTTGGATTGGTCTGCGATACAAACAAAGGTATCGGCCACTGCAGCAATAATTTTTTCTCGGCTGAGTGCGCCACCACCACCTTTAATTAGCTCAAGATTATGATTGGATTCATCCGTGCCATCCACGTAGACCGGTATTT
Source organism: Enterobacterales bacterium (assembly GCA_030949565.1). Classification (GTDB taxonomy): domain Bacteria; phylum Pseudomonadota; class Gammaproteobacteria; order Enterobacterales; family Kangiellaceae. Next base: position 30,742 of record JAUZSK010000011.1, on the reverse strand, counting down.
CAGCGGCATCATTTAGATCGATGACTTCAATTCCTAGCGCTTCAAGACGTTGAGTGGATACCACCGAACTGGAGACCGCGCCCTTAATGCGATGGGTATGATCTTTCAGTAGTTCGATAAAGCAATTAACCGTTGATCCGGTGCCTATGCCAATGATTTGGTCATCTTCAATATACTTAAGAGCGGCTCTGGCAGCCTCAATTTTCAGTTGATGTTGCTGATCCATGTTTTACGGTACCTCAGTCGATTAGATGGCTTTATTAAAGCATGATTTGAGCTTAAGATCATGCGAATTTTGGTTCTAGTCAGAGGTTAACAAGAGAGCTGATAGTCAAAAAATTGCTCAATGTAAAAAATGTGTCAATTTGTGGTCGAGCCAGTTGATCATTGACAAAAATGGTAGTATGGTTGTCGGCCTTATCAAATTTATTTTATTATGATTCGGTAGGGCGAAGGGAAGACAGTAGTACGCTATGGACTCCAGCAAATAATAAAAGACCTCATTAATAGAGGTATAAATTGGAGACGCAAAAATGAAACGTAAACCAGATATACTCGTCGTATTGGCGGCTTTATTGGGGTTAGGAATGATTTTGTCAAGTTACAGCGGCGCGAATCAGGCAGAGGTTCAACCACAAGTTCAGATATCTGAAAGTAATCAGATATCGGTAAAAGAATAGCTGTAGGGTGCAGAATATATAGGGGAGTGAAGACTATTATCTAGTCGAGCTAGTATTCCCTCATGTACTTATTTACCCTAGTACTAGTATAAAAATAAGAGCCATCAGGAAAATGGTCATAAAACAACTTTAGATTGAAAAATCTATGCTGAATTAAACCTCCATTTAAATGGGGGTTTTTTTATGTCCAAGGATGGACGGTATGTCGTAGGGAGCCATGGAAGGCGGTACGACCATGTCCAAGGATGGACGGTATGTCGTAGGGAGCCATGGAAGGCGGTACGACCATGTCCAAGGATGGACGGTATGTCGTAGGGAGCCATGGAAGGCGGTACGACCATGTCCAAGGGTGGAGGGGCCGGAATTGCTCCTTGCATAGTAAGCACTTCCTACATCTATGTAGGTCGGCAGCTGACGATATTTTGAGTTATAAATTTAGCCTTTTAGTCCCTTCCCGTTTTCAAGTGGGAGGTTAGGAGAGGTTGTTACACCAGCTTTATCTCAAGCCTTACTTTACAAAATCATAAAACCCTTGCTCGGTGCACACGCCATCTAAAGGAATATCCCAAGGGTCGAAGGGTAATGTCTTTTGTCTTTGAAATTCATAGGCTAGACCAATAAACTTAGGCCGTTTTTGGGATTTGGCTAAATGAGCAAAGGTCGCATCGTAATAACCAGCGCCCATGCCTAATCGGTTGCCTTGACGATCAAAGGCGACCAATGGCATTAGAACAATATCCAGTGTTGAAGGTCGAATTGCTTCTGATAGCGATTGATCCACTTCATCAATACCATAATGATTTTTACTAACGGGCGATTTTGGAAAATAGGGCATAAACCATAATCGATAGGGTTTAAGTGGCCGTAGTTTTGGTAAATAACAACGAGCATTGGCATTAAAAATCTGCTGGATAACCGATTGTGTCGCTATTTCTCGATCAAAGGATAAAAAACAAGCGATCTTGTGTGCTGGTTGAATGGATAAATGAGCCGATAGTTGCTTCGCAAGGGAAATACCGGCTTGGTTGGCTTGTTGCAGACTAAGAGATTGTCGTTTTTGCCTGATCTGTTTTCTAATCAGCGATTTTGATTGGGCTGTAGAAATCATTAATTACCTTTTAAAAAATAAATACTACCCGCCTTGCCGTCCACCAGACTCGCCCAAGAACCCGAAGGTTCAGGTGGGAATTCCGTGATTTAATTTAGGCTTTCCGCTCCAAGCCATCATAAATGATGGTTTGCTCGGACCTGCACACCAAAAATCAACTAGATCTCCCTGGGATGAGATTATCGGCTCAAGGGCTACATGGCTCGCGTACAAAGCAGGCAGAGAATTAAGTATAACGCTATTTCTACAAAGCACCAATATCATTTCACCATAAGCTTAAAACAATGAAAAACTGGTTAACAGCGATGGATTAGGATTTGCTTGGATGAGGCTAAATTAAATCTGGCTGGGCGTTAGCGGCGAGAGCTGATTCGATTTTATTTTGTAGAGTTTCAATACGTTGATCGACCGCCTGAGCTTCTTCTTCGCTCATGGCGTTACCGTGCATCAACTCATAAGAGAGGTTTAAAGCAGCCATGACCGCGACTTTTTCTAAACCCATGATGCGACCACCCTCTTTGATTTCTCGCATACGAGCATCCAACGCTTTAGCGGCTTGCTCTAGCTTTTCAACTTCATCTTCGGGACTGGCAACATGATATTCATTACCCAAAATATGGATAGTCACCGGTTTATTGTCTGCCATTAACCTAGCTCCTTGAGTTTATCAATCATGGCTTCTATTTTTTTGCTGGCCATTTTATTTTTGTCGAGCAGACTTTGCCGATCGAGTCGCAATTGTCGATTTTCTTGTTTTAATGAGTCACAGTTTTCTAAAAGCTTAGAAACGCTGTTCTCAAGTTGCGAAAGATTTGAGGTTTTCATGGCAAACTATTGTTTTTTAGCATGATTTTAATATAGAGCGCATCTTGCCAATGGTCAATGGTATAATGCCAAAAATGACATAAATATCCCTAATAATTACTTAAGAAGCTCAAAAATGGCAAATTTTAACGAAAAAGCGACAGAACTTTACGAAATTTTTGATGAAATTCTCGCGGATGCAGATTGTGAAATGCGTGTTTCTGAGTATCAGGGCTTACTTTCAGGCCTAATTAGTGCAGGATTAAACCAATTAAGCGGCATCAATTATTCAATGTTGAGTGAACTTGCCCATGATGGCAATGGTTTGGATGCTACGCTTAGAGATAAAATTGATGCTCTTTTCCAATCGAGTCAGCAGGCTTTTACCGATGAAGACCAACTTACGCCGATTTTGATCCCCGATGATAGCTATCCGATAATCGATCGAATGGAAGCGCTTGGTCTTTGGTGCCAAGGTTTTCTTCTTGGCTTCGGATTGCATTCTGGACAGCAAAATCGACTCGGACCGGAGATTAATGAGGCATTACAGGACATCAGCCAGATCGCTAATATCGATATACAAAGCGATAACAGCGAGAGCTCTCAGGTGGCGCTGGAAACCTTAATTGAGCATATAAAGGTGGCGGTTAAAATGATTTATTTGGAACAAGTGCTTAAACCGACCCAAAAGCGTTCGGAGTCATTAAAGCCAACCATTCATTAGGTGTGCTTTTAATACTAATTTATATCCTATAGGGTAGTTATACTTCACCTTTCGCATGGTGTAGAATGTTGTCAATCCACCTATTTAAAGATTCTAATGCCCATGATAAAACGAGCTGAATTTGGTCGCCGCCGCCGTAAACTGATGCAGTTTATGGGCAATAACTCCATTGCCATTTTACCTTCCAATTCGGAGCAATTACGAAGCCGCGATACCGACTTTCAATTTCGCCAGCACAGCGATTTTCATTATCTCAGTGGCTTTCCTGAGCCGCAATCAGTTTTGGTGTTGGTTCCTGGTCGTGAACAGGGTGAGTTTATTTTATTTTGTCGTGACCGTGATCCTAAAATGGAAACTTGGCACGGTCGAAGACAAGGTCCTGCTGGGGCGATGAAGAACTATAAATGTGATGATGCTTTTCCAATTGATGATATTGACGATATTTTGCCGGGCCTGATGGAAGGTCGAGATCGCATCTATTATGAGTTTGGTAATCATAATGAGTTCGATAATAAAATCATGGGCTGGATCAATAGTCTTCGTTCACAGGTAAAAAACGGCGCTCATCCTCCCGGTGAACTGATTGACCTTAGCCACGTTTTGCATGATATGCGATTGTTTAAAAGCTCAGCGGAAATTGCAGTGATGAAACAAGTCGCTGAGCTATCGGCCAAAGCGCATAATCATGTGATGCAAAGTTGCGCTAAAGCCAAAAATGAATCGGATCTTGAAGCTGAAATCAAATACCAATTTGCTAAAAAAGGGGCCCGCTTTGAGGCCTACAACTCAATTGTCGCTAGTGGTGAAAACGCCTGTATCTTGCACTATGTTGAAAACGATTGTGGCTTAAATAACAAAGATTTAATCTTAATTGATGCCGGCGCTGAACTAGCAGGTTATGCTGCCGATATTACAAGAACCTTCCCTAAAAGTGGTCGATTTTCAGTCTTGCAAAAACAAGCTTATCAATGGGTTTTAAAAGCCAATAAAGAAGCCATTAAAACGGTTAAACCGGGTAATCCTTGGACAGCTCCGCATGACACCGCAGTAAGAATTTTGACTCAGGGTTTGATTGATATGCAAATTCTGAGTGGTGAGCTTAACCAACTGGTGGATGAAGAAGCCTACAAGCCCTACTATATGCATAAAACCGGTCATTGGTTAGGTTTAGATGTGCATGATGTCGGCGATTATTTAATCGACAAAGAGCCGCGCATACTAGAGTCTGGAATGGTATTAACGGTCGAGCCGGGTTTATATTTTGCACCTAATACCAAAGGTTTGGATAAAAAAATGGTGGGGTCTTGGGATCCGTATTGAAGATGATGTGTTGGTTACCGCTAAAGGGCATCAAGTGCTATCTAAAGGTGCGGTAAAAGAGGTCGCTGCGATTGAAAAATTAATGGCCTAGCAGCATGAGCCTTCAACTTCATTTAGGTGAAGGGGCAAAGTGATGTATTTATTAGATTAAGACAAAATAATTGACCGATAAAGATGACAAATCAAACTAAAGCGAACAATAAAAGTATAAATAATCATCATTACGATATTATTTTGATCGGCGGCGGCATGGTTGGCGTTTCAGCGGCTATTGCTTTGTCTCAATTATCGTCTGCGGCAAATCAATTTAAGATAGCAGTGGTGGAAGCGTTTGAACCCAGCATGGATACTAGTCCCAGTTTTGATCAGCGAGCCGTGGCACTGTCTGCGGCTTCTGTGGATATTCTAAAAACGCTTGAGCTTTGGCCTCAGATTAAACCCTTAGCTTGCCCGATTGAGCATATTCATGTGTCTAATCGTGGACATTTCGGCTATGCGCGTTTGACTGCTAAAGATTATCAGGTGGAAGCCTTGGGGCAGGTCATCCCGTTGGATCAAACCGGTCCGATTTTATGGCAAGCGATGCAGCAACAAACCAATATCGATTGCTATTGCCCCTATCAATTAGATCAGATTATTGCCCAGCAGCATGAACTTTCGGATAAAGACCTATCGGATGCCGATTGTAAGGATTATCAATCTTTAATCATTCAGGATACAGAAGGTAAAAAAGTTCAGCTATCCGGCAAGCTTGTTTTGGCTGCGGATGGGACTTTATCTGCGGTGGCCAAGCAGTTGTCTATGCCGATGAAAATTAAACCTTATGCTCAGCGAGCAGTTATCGCTAACATCTCCACCCAACAAGCGCACAATAATCGCGCTTTTGAGCGTTTCACCGATCAAGGGCCTATTGCGCTATTACCACTCACTCGTAATCGGATGTCTTTAGTTTGGTGTGTGGCTGATGATCAGTGGCAGAGTTTAATGCAATGCGATGAAAAAAGTTTTCTACAACAATTGCAACAGGCCTTTGGTTTTCGTTTAGGCTATTTTACAAAGGTCGGGCAAAGGGCCAGTTATCCATTGGCTTTAAGAGTTGCTGAAAAGGCACATTATCAACGAGTCATGCTACTGGGTAACGCTGCTCATACTTTACACCCAATTGCAGGACAAGGTTTTAATTTGGCATTACGCGATGTCGCTGCGTTAGTCGATTTTATAGCCCTTGCTTTGCAACAAGATAAGGACTTTGCGAGTAGTCAGTCCTTAAAAAGTTTTGAACAGCAAAGACAGGTTGATTGGCAAAAAACCATCTGTGTAACCGACAGTTTGGTGAGTTTGTTTAGTAATAATTTTTGGCCTTTGGTGTTTGCTCGTAATAAGCTGCTTTGTTTATTGGATCACCTGCCAGCGGCAAAAAATATTCTTGCGCGGCATGCCATGGGCTATGGCGGAACCGCGGCAAATTTGACTCGCGGTATTGCCACTAAATAAACGATTAATGACAAGCAAGCTACCGTCAAAGGGTAACTCTTGAACAATAGAAAGGCTTAAAGAATACAATGATACAAAATCGATATGACTTAATTTTGGTGGGTGGCGGCATGGTAGGCTTAGCCATGGCTGCCGCTTTGGCGCCATCGGGCTTGTCGATGCTAGTTGTAGAAAAGCAACCGCTGGATCAACAATTACCGGCTTCACTGTTGCAAACAGACATCATTAAGCCACAGGACTTTGCGCTTAGAGTGAGTGCCATCAGTCCGGCTAACCGACTATTTTTGCAAAACCTAGGTGCTTGGCAACATCTTGCTCCTAATCGAATGGCAAGCTACCAACAAATGCGGGTGTGGGATGGTGATGGGCAAGGTTCTATCCATTTTTCGGCGGCGGAACTGGCGCAAGCCGATCTAGGCGTTATTATCGAAAATCATCTGTTACAAGCGGCTTTGCTTAAACAGATTAATAGTTTCGGCAATGTGACCTTCTGTTTTTCTCATAGTGTTGAAAGTTTGGACCAACAAACCGATGCGGTGAGTTTGGATTTAACCGACACCGATGGAAATAGCCAAAGTATTTCAGCACAATTATTAATTGCCGCTGATGGCGCTCATTCTAAAATACGCCAATTACTTGGAATTTCTCATAGTGAAATGGACTACCAGCAAACCGCTTTTGTGGCCAACGTAAACACGCAACTACCACATCAAGATACCGCGTGGCAGCGTTTTACTGCTTTCGGGCCGGTGGCCTTTTTGCCGCTGCCACAAGCTAACCTTTGCTCGGTGGTTTGGTCATTAGATAGCGATAAGGCCGAGCAGGTGACAGTGCTAAAACCGATTGATTTTGCACAACAATTGCAAGCCGCTTTTGAATCACGGTTAGGCGATGTTGAGCTAGTTTCAGATTTTGCGGGATTCGCCTTGGTCAAACGTCATGCCAAGGATTATTTATCGCATCGAGTGGCCTTGGTGGGTGATGCTGCACACACCATTCATCCGTTGGCAGGTCAGGGAGTTAATATTGGTTTTCAGGATGTTCAGCAACTGTCACAACTGATCTTGCAGTTACAGTATGAAAAACGTGATTGGGGATTGCAGGCTAATTTACGTCCCTTTGAAAGAGCTAGAAAAACCGAAAACCTGATTATGCAAAATGCCATGAGTGGTTTTAAAAATTTATTTGCTAGCGACAATATGCTGCTCACCATGGCGCGCAATTTAGGCATGAACCTTCTGGATAACAACCAATTTATTAAAAATGAAGTGATCAAAAAAGCTATAGGGCTTTAGTTTTTACTTTTTCAAACTGATTAAACAGATAGCGAAACTTATAGGAAATAAAACATGAAAAACTACAAGCAGTTTTATATTAATGGCCGATGGGTTGATCCTGTCAGCGATCAAAAAATGAACGTGATTAACCCTTCAAATGAACAGGTTTGTGCGCAAATAAGTATCGGCAATGAAGCCGATTTAAATAATGCTGTTGCCGCTGCGAGTGAAGCCTTTAAAACATACGCCTATAGTAGCCGTGAGGATCGCATCGAAATTATTCAAAATATTATTCAGCAATACAAGTTGCGTTATAACGACATCGCCGATGCTATTTCTGAAGAAATGGGCGCACCCACGGCACTCGCCGTTAAATCTCAAGCGGGTTCGGGCTTGGCGCACTTTCAAGCCATTGCCGATGTACTTAAAGATTATGCCTTTGAGAAAAAGCAGGGTGTCAGTATTATTAAAAAGGAAGCGGTTGGCGTTTGTGGCTTAATTACTCCTTGGAATTGGCCAATGAATCAATTGGCTTGTAAAGTCGCACCGGCATTAGCTGCCGGTTGTACTTTGGTCTTAAAACCTTCTGAAATTGCGCCGCTATCGGCTTATGTTTTCTCTCAGGTGGTGGATGCTGCGGGGTTACCTGCTGGCATTTACAATATGCTCAATGGGGATGGTCCTGGCGTTGGTAGTGCTTTGTCAAGCCATCCTCTGGTGGATATGGTTTCTTTTACTGGCTCGACTCGAGCGGGATCATTGGTTGCACAAAATGCAGCGCCAAGCGTTAAACGTGTGGCACAGGAATTGGGCGGTAAGTCAGCCAATATCATTTTGGCTGATGCTGATTTAGAAAAAGCTATCAGCCGTGGGGCTAAAGAAGTATTTAATAACAGTGGTCAATCGTGTAACGCGCCGACTCGGATGTTAGTACCCAAAGAGCTATTGGCAAAAGCGGAAAGTATTGCTAGTGCTACCGCTAATAGTGTGGTGGTGGGAGAAGCGACCGATCCGGCAACCACCATGGGGCCGGTTATTTCTGAATTACAATACAACAAAATTAGAGGCTTAATTCAAGCGGGCATTGATGAAGGCGCCAAACTCCTTTGTGGCGGTTTAGACAAACCGCAAGCTTGTGACAAGGGCTATTTTGTGGCGCCAACCATTTTTTCACAGGTGAATAATCAAATGACCATTGCACGTGAAGAAATTTTTGGACCGGTACTCGCTATATTACCCTACGACTCGCTGGATCAAGCGATAGAAATAGCCAATGATACACCCTACGGCTTGGCCGGATATATTCAAGGTGAAGATCCTAAAACACTGCGTTATGTGGCTGATCGTATCCGCGCCGGCAATCTTAATATTAATGGCAATAGTGGCGATATCAATACGCCATTTGGTGGATGTAAACAGTCTGGTAATGGTAGAGAATGGGGCGTTCACGGGCTTAATGATTTTGTGGAAATTAAAGCAATTTCTGGTTTAAATTAAATGCTTTATTTTTGTTTCTAGTTGGTATGAAAATTTAGGTTGGTGTATGAAAAAAAAATATTCTTGTATTGACGTTAGGGCTTATAGCGAGCTTTTTTTTTATTGCCACAAAATGCCGATCAAAAAAACTGTAACCTAGGGCAGCGTGGCGCGGATATCCAGCCGAATAACCTTTTTCCAGTGGTAGAGATGCAAACCACTGCTGGCAAAATAGTAATAGAGCTGAATCGACTTAAAGCACCGATCACGGTTAATAATTTTCTTTATTATGTAGTCAGTGGTACTTACGATGGCACCATTTTTCATCGAGTGGTTAAAGACTTTGTAGTGCAGGGTGGTGGCTATAATGAAAAGTTAGAAGAACGTGCCAAACAATCTCCTATCTATAATGAATCAGGCAATGGTTTAAAAAATGAACTCTACTCCATCGCCATGGCGCGAGACGATGACCCTCATTCTGCTGTGCGTCAATTTTATTTTAATATGGGCGATAATGAAGGGCTTGATCCGGGTAAAACTTGGGGTTATACGGTGTTCGGTATGGTCATGGAAGGCGATGAGGTGCTGGATCTGATCGCAAACGCACAAACTCATGTTGAAAACAAATATCAGTGGGAAAATGTTCCTATTAAGCCTATATTTTTGAACAAAGCCCTATTAAAAGATCCAGAATGAAGGTTAGTTGACCTTTTAATGGCCTAATCTATCTATTTAAGCCTAATATTTAAAAAAAGTATTCCAAATTTGCCCCAATATTTGATAGACTGGACTGCTAAATAATAATAATTTCTACGTATGGGGAGTTTACATGGTCATCGGGAGCTCGCATGATCAATAGACCGTTGGCTTATAAGGGTCCGGTCGACCATCTCACTCAATATTTTTCCGAAAAGATCTTAATGGACGGGTTGTCTATTTTGCTCGACGACAATCTCGTTAATTGGCAAAATATTGAAGATGAGCGTTATATCAAAGGCACCTGTCTTTGTGACGGTCAATTTACAAAACAAATTCTATACTGGCCGATGAATGAAAGCTTGGGCAGCTGTAGTTGTGAAGATATTAAAGATGTGGCCGACGCTTCGGGACTTCCCTGTGAGCATCTTGCGGCGCTAGCTATAGAATCTAAAACCCGTTTGCATCGACTACCTCCGTCGACCAATCAACAATCTAAAAATCTTTCGGGTAAGCAATATATTCGGCATTGGTTAAGCAATCAGAAACTTGATCCCTTCCCAACCATGGCAAGGCATCGAGTTATTTATATGCTGCAACACAAACAAGGTTGCTGGATTGTTGAGGCTTCAAAAGCTTATTTAACCAAAGAAAAAATTATTTCAAATAAAAGCGCCATTAAATCTTCAAGAAGCCATTGAGGCAGAACTTATTGGAAAAAAAGAAACTAAATTTTTTAGTCTTGCAGATCAACAAATACTACATTTTTTGTCGCAACAAAAAGGTTGCTTTTCATCCCTTAAAGTTTCTGAAAGGCAACAAACAATTGCAGAAAGTCTTAAATTGGAAAGCCATGAGTTTGAAATTGAAAACTCAGTTAATGGTAATCGAGTGATAAAAGCTCTGGCACTGACTGATCGTCTTTTTTTTGGGAATCGAGTCATAGACCACCGATTGCTCTTTCCGCCAGAAGCCAAAATTTTTGGCGGGAAGGCTATAATCGAGAACTACAACAGATCACCAAAAATTATTACCTTGATTTAAAACATAACTCGATTATTGAAGTTTTTGAGAAAGCTGCCAAAAAGAGTGAATCCTTGTTTAGGCAGTTAACTAATCAAGATGAATTTAAAGTCAGCCCAGTTTTAAAAATTACAAGTAGCGAAATGCTAGTCCCCTGGCGTCAAGATAAAGTGGTTTCATTTGATGCTGCTAAGCTTTCATTTTTAGTCAATGAAAAACAATTTTCACTAAAAAAATTTATTACCCTTGGTAATGGAGAGGGAAGCAAGAAAATCATTCAGTGAACAGTTGACCGAGTATTTAATACAAATTGAAAATATGCCGTTGCTAGAAGCTAGGTATGAAGTTCCTCTAATAGAATCTTTCCATTTTGGTGATCGAGAGTTTGATTGCCATTTTAGTCATATGCTGCCTATTTTAAATGGCTTACACAGCCTTGGTTGGAAAATAGAATTAGAGCAAGGTTTTCGAGTTCATCAAATTTTAGTTGATGAATGGTATGTTGATATCATGCAGGGCAGAGATGAATTGAGTCCGGTTGATGATTCTTCAGTACTTGCAGAAAATATGATGGCGAGCAATCTTGATCGTCGACGTCCACAGCAGCTTAATTTACTGAGTGAATCTGAAAGTCTCATCGCGTCAGAACCCGTCCGATCTGAATTTGATTGGTTTGAATTAGAGGTGGGAGTCAAAGTAAGAGGTGAATCAATTAATTTGATGCCCTATATCGTGACTTTAATTCAACGAGAAGAGTTAGATTTTTATAGCGTTGCTGATGGGGCAAAACTGCAGATAAAACTCGATTCAGGACAAACGATATCATTGGATAGAGAACGAGTGGTATCCATATTCTCTTCTTTTGTGGAGCTTAATGATGAGAAGAGTCTTAACCGGGAACAACGTTTACGCTTTCCTAGTAATCAATTTGGTCGCTTGATTCCGCTACTCGATATAGACAGTAGTACACAAAAGAAAAAGAATATCGATAAACCATTTGCAATGAGTTGGGCAAGCGGTAAAAAATTGGCCAAAAAAGCCAAGCAGTTGTCCATGGACAGAAAAATATCAAAAATCGCTGTTCCGAGGGAGCTGCATGGAGAGCTTCGCGATTATCAACAATGTGGTCTTAATTGGCTGCAATTTATACGCCGCCATCATCTCGGCGGAATATTGGCTGATGATATGGGTTTAGGTAAAACCATTCAAACCATTGCTCATATTTTAGTTGAAAAAAAGTCTGGACGACTAAAAGCACCCTGTCTGGTCATAGCGCCGACAAGCCTATTATCTAACTGGCAGCAAGAAACCAATAAGTTTGCCCCAACACTAAAATTTATGAAGCTTGCGGGTAGTAAACGGCAGAGTTTATTCTCTAAGTTATCTTCCATGGATATTGTGGTGACTAGTTATGGCTTGGTATTGCGCGATATTAATATACTCCGTAAAACTCGCTTTCATCTATTGATTTTAGATGAAGCACAGGTGATTAAAAATACACGCAGTAAAATAACCAGCGTCGTTAATGCTCTCAGTTCTAACCAACGCCTTTGTTTAACTGGTACGCCGATGGAAAATCATCTTGGTGAACTTTGGTCTTTGTTCCAGTTTCTAATGCCTAATTTTTTAGGCAGTGAATATCAGTTTAATCAGCTTTATCGACAACCTATTGAAAAAAATCAGGATTATCATCGCCAAGGTCTTTTGGCTAAACGGGTCGCGCCACTGATGCTTAGGCGTACAAAAAATGAAGTAGCCAAGGAACTACCGAGTAAAACAGAGATCATGACTCTAATAGAGCTTGAAGAGAATCAAGCTGATCTTTATGAAACTATTCGGGTATCGATGATGGAGCAGGTTAGCAAAGCGATGCTGCTAGAAAGTAAAAATAGAAACAATTTTCTAATTGGTAATGCGCTATTAAAGCTTCGACAAGTTTGCTGCCATTCTAATTTGATCAAGTTGGATTCTGCCCAGAAATTAAATTCTTCGGCTAAAATATCTTGGCTAAAAACCCGCTTACCAAGTATGGTGGAGCAAGGAAGGCGAATTCTTTTATTCTCTTCTTTCACCAGTATGTTGGATATTATTGCTGAAGAATTAACCGAGATGTCAATAAGCTACCTTATGCTTACCGGTAAGACAAAGCAGCGAGGTCGCCTAGTGGAGCAGTTCCAAAAATCGAAGGTGCCAATCTTTCTTATTAGTTTAAAAGCCGGTGGCGTAGGGCTTAACTTGACCGCAGCTGACACCGTTATTCACTTTGATCCTTGGTGGAATCCGGCGGCAGAGCAACAAGCTAATGACCGTGCTTATCGAATTGGTCAGGATAAGCCGGTATTTGTTTACAAGCTAATAACCAAAGGTACGGTTGAAGAAAAAATTCAGCAAATGCAGCAACAAAAGCATAAATTGGCTCAAGGATTATATGATCAAGAGTCATTAGACACATTGAATCTCACCTCTGAAGATTGGCAAGCGCTGTTTCAACCGATCGAAGGTTTTTGATTGATTTTACAATCGCTGTTGGTATTCTAGATAGAGACTTAGTTGATTACTATTAGTTTGTTGAATATCTGATTGAGAAAAAATTCCGCCAAGGCTAATTGACCCTTTTTCTGTTATAAACACATATTTCAATTCGACTTGCTTGACCTTTTCTGCCACTTTGGAAACGCTATTGCCTAGTAATGGATCATTTGGGTAGCGATCACGGTTGTTGGAGTTAAGCTGTAGTTGGCGTAATTTAACTTGCCACTGATTACCATTTTCAGCTTGAGAAAAAGTGATAATACTAAGGTTTCAGCGTCGTTATCATAATTAGAGCCAATGCTTCGAGTATAATATCGATAGCCTGATCGATAAGTACCATGTTCATAAAAACAATCTTGCGAAGTATCGCCTCTGGCGCCACAATTAGCTTGGGTGTCTGAGTACTCAAAAATTAACTAGTATTGGTTGGGTAAAACTGATTTGTGTCTCTATACCGTAGAGATACGACTTGTCAGAAATTCTTAAACTTCCTGGCTCCGGACTATCTTCTCCAATAGTTTGTGCATAAACGGCGTAGGTATGGTCATTAAAACTACCAGACCAGCGTGCATCAAAACCAGCCAGTTGGTTGCCTAGTTTGGATTGTAGAGAGACATCACAGCTTGATGCGCCATTAGCACATTCGGTGCGCCCCAGTAATCCTCGCACAAATTGCCGAAAAGACTCTGGTTGACCTTGGCCACCCCATTGATAAGACCAAGAAAGTCCAATCTTCCAAATGGCTAAAGGGTTTAAAACTCGCCCGACTACTCCATAGTTTGGCATCTGCCACATAACGCTCGGTTTCGAGTTGTGCCATTTGTGCGCTAAAGGTCCAAGGTCCAATCCAGCTAAGCCAAGGAGACTCAAATGGACGCGAATCATTGCGCCTAACGGAGACGGCTGGCAGCGGTCTAGCATTATTAGACATAATTAAACTCGATTCATAGCCGGGTCCCCACCATTGGTCGATAGCGCCTAAGTCCACGACCCAATTAGAAAACTTAAAAGCGATATAGCTCTGGTCAAAATTTACCCTCTTATCACCGGGCACCTGACGAAAATCACTTCGAACATTGACTGCAAGATTGGCCGAGAAACTATTGCCCATAAATTCAGAAGATAAAGTAAGTTTATTTTTCTCGTAATAAGAGTTTTCAAAACCACTAAAACGTTTTACATCGCTAGCAGCAAACAGATTTAGTTGACTTTTACGACCGCGATTGGTGGCTAGTCGCATCGCTTTTTTGATGCGGAGATAGGCTAATTGTTGTGGGGCGGTTAACTGCTCAAATTGGATTTTTTGAGACTCGGAAGCAACACTCGCCCACATAAGGGGATAGGTGGCAACCGGAATATTGAGTTGGCCTGAATCAGCGAGCCGTTGAATATCAGCGCGTAAACCGGTATCGCCTGCTTTTATCCATGGCGCTGCTGCGGCGTTACTGCTGAGGCAAGCAGTTAAAAGACATAGAAAGAGTAACAATTGATTTTTCATTACGGCTAATGGTCCTTGCTCTAGACGAGATGTTAAAATTGCACTTTAAGTGCGGGGATTATATCATGATGCTAAACTCGTTTGAGATCATTTTACTTATCATGATGCAAAATAGCCACCCTAGTGCTTTGTTGAACAACTTAAATGGACATTACCCAGTGTTGTATTCGTTTCGACGTTGTCCTTATGCGATGAGAGCACGACTAGCTATCGCCGCCAGTGGAATCAAGGTGGAATTAAGAGAGATCCTGTTAAAAAATAAGCCGCAAGCTATGCTAGAAATATCGCCGAAAGCCACCGTTCCTGTTATGCAATTAACCAATGGCGCTGTAATTGATGAAAGCATCGAGGTGGCGCTGTGGGCTTTACAGCAAAACGATCCGTTAGAATTGATTTCTGCTGGGGATAATAACCGCCAATTAGAGCTGATCGCAACCAATGATTTTGAGTTTAAACCCAAGCTTGATCAATATAAGTATGCGGTTAGATTTCCTCAAAAAAGTATACAAAGCTATCGGCAGGAGAGTGAATTTTTTTTACAGAATCTAAATGACCGTCTTTCGATTCATGCATTTTTGATGGGAGAGCAACTTAGCTTGGCAGACTTGGCTATTTTTCCATTTATTAGACAGTTTGCAGCGGTTGACCGCCCCTGGTTTGAATCCAGCCCCTATGTGGCATTAGTCAGCTGGCTAAAGCAGCGTGTGGAAAGCTCTCTTTTTATACAGATAATGCAAAAATATAAACCCTGGGTTGCTGTAAAAACCCCTTTGATTGTTTTTTAAGATGCCTAGTTTATCACTTGTTAGATGCTTTTTAATCGATTAATATAGCGTGGCAGATTGCCAAATAGAGCTTCAAATTGCAAAAAAATCCCGTCATACTTTTTGTACCCGTTTCTTCATCGCAAGGTGTTGGTGAATACACTCGCTCATTGATTTTGGCTCAATCGATTGAACAAGAAATTCCACAGGCTACAATTCACTTTATATTGAATAAGCACATGAGCCAGGGGCAGTCTTGTCCTTTTCAGGTGCATACTAGTAACCATTCCGCGACCAAAGATACACCCAAAGTGAAGCAGGTTATTGACCAGATTAGGCCCGACCTAGTTATTTTTGATTGTGCTGGTCGAGGCCGACAATTTTCTTACGCTAAATCTCGCGGTGCCAAGGTCGTTTTTATTGTACAACATCGAAAAAAACGAGCCAGAGGTTTAAAACTACATCGCTTGCTAAATTCTGACTGCCAATGGGTAGTACAGCCTCACTTCGCAATTCCACCTTTAAATATAATTGAACGCTTGAAGTTGAAATTATTTAAGCAACCAGCGCCAAAAAATATTGGTGCTATTTTGCCTAAAATTAGCCCTGAAGAAAAACAAGCGCTATTAAAAAAACATGAGCTACAGGGCAAAGATTTTTTCTTATTTAGTGCCGGCTCTGGCGCACATGAAAAACAAGGTCTACTAATTGCGGATATTTTTTATCGAGCAGCTAAAGACTTTCAACAGCAAACCGGCATTATGGCTGTTATGGTTTTCGGACCTAATTATCCTAATAAGTTACCACAAACTGGATTATCAGCAGACCAACCCTTGTGTTTTGGTCGATTGAATAGTCAAGATTTTATCATTTTGTTAGAGGCGGCAATCGGTCGCGTGTTAGGTGCGGGTGATACGCTTCTGCAAAGTATTGAGTTGGGAAAACCCAGCGTAGCGGCAGTAGTGAGCAAAGATCAACCACCTCGGTTGGCGGCCTGTGAAAAAAGACAGTTGGTGTTGGTGGCTCAAACCAGCGAACAGGATATCTGTGACAAAGCCGTCGAGTTAACTCAAGCATCCTGCTATCAAGCAATTAAAACCTCTATTGAAAGCCTACAACCTATCGCAGGTCGAGAGTTTGCTATCGAGAGAATTAAGCAACTGCTTGCTTCGCCGCAACAAGCTACTGCCATGCAGGCAAGGCAACCTAGGCGTTACTTATTTTTTGTCACTCAGGATTATAGTTTTCCTATTTTACGACCACTTGAGCGCGCCATTTTAAAGCGAGGCGATATAGTACAGTGGTTTGTTTATGGCGATGAAGTAAACCCCCACTATCTACAACAGCAAGAAAAACGCTTGGTCATGATCGAAGATGTGATTGAGTATATGCCGGATGTAGTATTTGTTCCAGGTAATGTCGTTCCTTCCTTTATTTCCGGTTTAAAAGTTGAAATTTTTCATGGTTTGCCGGGGACTAAACGGCGAAAAAGTGGTGAGATTTACCATTTTATTATTCGCGGGATGTTTGATCTCTATTGTACTCAGGGGCCTAGTTCTACCACAAGGTTTCAACAATTGGCTGAACAGTATGGTTATTTTAAAGCTGTGGAAACCGGCTGGTGCAAGTTAGATCCATTGTTTACAAAAGATGAACAACCACGAAAGCGCAAAGCAATATTTTTTGCCTCTACCTTTAGCCCTCGATATTCTAAAGCGGAGGTGCTTTATCCCTTGCTGCTTAAAATGATGCAAAAATATGAGTTTGATTGGTACATCACGTTACACCCAAAAATGGATAAGTCTACCGAGCAAAAATATCGCGCCATCAATTTGCCTAATGTCACCTTTGTGGAAACCACCGAGTTGATTGAAAGTTTTAGAAAAACCGATCTCATGTTGTGCGATTTGTCTTCTATCATTTATGAGTATTTAACCCAATTAAAACCGGTGATTACTTTTCAAAAAGAAATAGAAGAAGCGGCATTAATCAATGTGAATGATATTGATAAACTAGAAGATAAGATATTAGAGGTATTGCAGCATCCTTCAATCAATCAAGATAATATTGTAACCAGCGTTGCGGATTTTCATCCTTACAGCGATGGCGCTTCGAGCGAAAGAGTTTTAGATGTGGTTGAAAAAATGCTAGCGGGTAAAGCTTTACCGAGCAAAAAAATGCCGTTTAATTTTTTTCGCAACTATAAGCTGAGAAAAGAGCTTAATTACTGGCGTTGGTAATTTTCAAGCCTTCCCTATTTAAGGTTTAATGGTGATTTTGGCAACCACTCTTTTGGCCTTTTCGATGGCTTTTTCTATGCTTTCAGCTCTGGCTAGAGCGACACCCATGCGCCTGCGACCATCAATCTCCGGTTTGCCAAACAACCTAATTTGGGTATCGGCTTCGGTTAACGCTTGGTCGAGTTGACCAAAGCTTAGTTGTTTGGATTGACAGCTTGGTAAGATAACGCATGAAGCGCCAGCGCCGCAAAGTAGTACACGGGTGGCAGTAACTGAAAAAGGAGTACCGATGCTGGTCATATGGAGCCTCTTGATTTGATTTGGATACCAAAAGCAGGTTTTGTCCATTATACCTTTGGCTTTTATTCTGTCTATGAGCGATTTTTCGCTTCGATCCATTTTGACATATATTTGGTACTGCGCAGGCTATGGAAACTCAGCATTTGACCAATAAAATTACCCTGTCGATGGCTATCCAGTTGTCCTAATAGCGATTCGATACTTTGGTAAAAATGGGGCGCTAATTTTTCTTTATCATAGTGTTTTTTGAGCAAAGGCAGACAGGCTTGACTGGCATGTTGCCAGCGGTCGGGATGTTGATAAAGCTCTACTGCCGCCGCGATAAAATCGCTTTCTTCAGTGGCTATAATCCCCGGCCAAGGCATCGCAAAACTCATACCTTCCGCACCAATATCTGTGGTGACTGAGGGCGTGGCACAACGCATTGCATCAATCAGTTTACCTTTAATCCCCGCGCCAAAACGTAAAGGTGCAAGACAAACACGGGCATTTTGCATCACCGGATCAACCTCTTTGGCGCGATCTTTAATGATAAAACCCTGTTTTGGATCATTGAGGGCGGTGGCTTTTGGCGGCGTATAGGCGCCATAGATATGTAGCTCAGCCTGTGGCAATTGCTTGCGAATTTGTGGCCATAATTGCTTTAAATAAAGTACTGAATCCCAGTTGGGGGCATGTCTGAAGTTACCGATGCTAATAAAGTGTTGTCTTTGCTCAAAGCTTGGGAGACTTGTTTTGATTTGGCAAATGCCCAGCATAAACGGCAAGTGATGCAAAATACTCTCGTTGAGTTTAAAGTGTTCAGTTAATAGTTGCATTTCAAAACTGGAAATAATTAACGATAGATCGCAGCGATAAATACTCGCAATTTCTCGTTTACACAGATCACTGTTGAGGTCAGTTAGTTGAAACTTACGTTGTTCTTTATGAGCTTGCTGCCGGGCTTGGCGCAAACATTGAAGATCTTCTGTATCGAGTATTCGCAATGCATTGGGACAGGTATCAGCGACTCGCCAGCCAAACTGCTCTTCCATCATAAAACGATCAAATAAAACCATCTGCGGATCGAGATGTTTTATCCAGTTATCAAAGTTAGAGTCATTAATTTGAATGTTATGCCGCTCAATGCCTTGCTGACTTAGGTCGAGATTAAAATCTGAATCAGCCGCTGGCGAAGCAAAAACCACTCGCCAGTCTCTATCTAAAAAGACTTGAAGCAAGGACAGCATATGACTGCCCGCAGCGGAGGAGTTAGGTTCTGGCCAAACATAGCCAATCACAAGTAAGCATTGCATAGAAAAAATCGATTATGTAAAACAATATTCTAACCGATTTTTGCTAGTATTCGCTTAAATCGACTTAAAAAAGTGGCAAAACTAGAAAGTCACCCCATTTTGAAGTGCTTGACCATGAGTTTTCACATCTCGTAGTTGGTCGGCGGCAGCGGTTAAAGATATCTCTGTGGTTTTCCAATCGATACAACCATCGGTGATGGAAACACCATATTGCATAGTGACACCGTCTTCAGGAATGCTTTGTTGACCTTCATTCAGATGGCTTTCTAGCATAAAACCAATGATCGAGGTGTTACCAGCCACAATTTGGTCCAATAAACTTTCTAGTACTCTGGGTTGTTGACGAAAATCTTTACCACTGTTGGCGTGACTACAGTCAATGATAATTTTATCGGCGAGCCCCGATTCTGTTAGTCGCTGTTGATAGGCCTTGACTTGTTCAGGATGATAATTCGGCTCATTGCCGCCACGCAGGATTACATGACCATTGGGATTGCCCTTGGTATTCAACAGCGTCACTTGGCCTTGTTGATTAATGCCCAAAAAGCTGTGAGAAGAGGAAGCAGCCTTCATCGCATTGATAGCAGCACCGGCGGAACCGCTGGTATTATTTTTAAAACCAACCGGCATGGATAGACCGCTGGCCATTTCACGGTGGGTTTGGGACTCACTAGTGCGAGCGCCGATAGCGGTCCAGCTAATCAACTCGGATAGATATTGAGGGATAATCGGATCAAGCATTTCGGTGGCGGCAGGTAAACCTAATTCCGCTAGCCAAAGCAATAATTCTCTAGCAGTGGTTAAGCCTTGCTCAATATCAAAACTATTATTAAGGTGAGGATCGTTTATTAGCCCCTTCCAACCGACTGAAGTGCGGGGTTTCTCAAAATATACTCGCATCACAATAAACAGCCGATCTTCTAGTTGATTATGTAGCGCTTTAAGTTTAAGTGCATATTCTTTAGCCGACTTTATATCGTGGATTGAGCAAGGGCCAACCACGGCCAATATTCTTGAGTCCTTGCCCTGTATAATGTTGGCAATCGTTTGTCGAGAAGCTGCGACAAAATCTGCTCCAGACTCATTTAAAGGCATCTTTTGCTTTAACTCTCTCGGTGTCAAAAGGACTTGTTGCGAGGCAATATTGATATTATCAACCGGCTCGCTTTGACTAATCAGGCTATTATTCATGCTTATTTCTCACGGTTTTATCTCCAACAACTGGATAAAAGGCTTTAAAACACGATTAATAGCGGTTTTTACTATCAAATGGAAATAACTTTTGGTGATGTTGGTATAGAATCGATTCCTTTCAACTATTTTATAGTCGTCTTGTGCGACACTATTGGTAATTCTTTATACCGTGAATTATGACCACATAAACCCAAAAAAACGTTTGACGAAGTCTGCATAAAATTTTCAAAAGTTTGGCGAAAGATCATAATTAATGATTTTTCGGACCTTGGTCGCTTATATTGGACGGTGTAACCTCTAAAAACTTGCTCCTCGGGTTTAGTTTTAGTGGTTAAACCAATTAGAATATTGGTGTTAAAAGAGGTATTGAGCGGTGTAATATAGAAATTAGCGGTTGAACATCCGCTAACTATAAAAATGCATACATAGGGAATTAAATTTAATAGGTTTTTAGTAATCAAAACAGTTCACGGCTGGTAGTAAGACTAAATAATCATTTCTAATTTCTAATTTCTAATTTCTTAGTTTGAACTAACTCGGTTATTATTACAATAGCGCTTCAGATAAATAGTAGAATTATGAATGTAGTTATTAAATGCTTGGTGAAAAATTCTATCTAATTCACTGTCTGTTGAAGCCCAATTGCTATTCGACTGATAACTTCTTAAGACAACTTCTTTAGCGACACCAGGTATTTTTAATCCCATAACAAGATTGACGCTGATAGTTGTACTGATGGATTTCAGGTAGGCCTTGTATGGGATCAACAGGATTGCTTTTTCATTGTTTTGTTCGTTACTAGAAAGTACAAAGCTTAATTTTCTATTTGAGTAATTTTCAATCTGTTCTTTTAACCAACCATCAAAATCTGTGCTCTTTATTTCTCGACCAGCAGCATAACCCAGATTTGTCATATTACTAGGTTGTATTTGAATTGGGATCTTACAAGATAAATCACTCGATTGAGAATCAATGTTGACCTGCTTGATTTCCGATGAGCCCAAAGTCTCACCGGAAAGTATAAAAGGCTTACTCGATACGCAGCCAATCAAGCTCGTTATTAAAGCAACTAGGTAGAAGCCGCGTTTAATTTGATGCAGATTCATTTCTGTCGTGGTGGTTAATGGTTGCTTGATAGACACCTGTTCTTGTTGATTTTGTAATCGTTACACCAGGTATTAAATCGATATTAATTCGGAGTGATTTCTTTTTCTTTGAATTGTTTTTGTCAACTTCCTTTGAATTAATGTCGTATGCAATCATTTTTGCCATGCATTCTATAGATTGGTCGAGCGCTTGTTTTATAACTTGACCCTCATTTTTTGACCATTTGTATGCAAAACCAATTGCTTCTTCAGCACCATCGCTTTTTATTCGATAAGTTATATAAAATTTATTGTAGTAAAGAGTCGTATCAAAGTTATCTACCGCTAATCGATCTTTCTTTATTTTGGGCACTTTTTTAAAATAATTATTTCGCAATTCTATTAATTCACTTGTCTTAGGGTAAGCGCTTACAGAACCACTAACAATCAGTTGGGATAGGTTGGGAGAAAGGTGGTAATCCAAATTTGTTACCATCACGATATCACTTTTCGATTGGCTATATTTTTCATTGGTTGTTTTTGAAGATGCATCATTAAGTATAACGGCCGGCTGGCTATGCAACCAAAGTATATTTGCCAAATTTTCATCTAAAACATCTTTAATTTTCTTGTCAAATGAATAGTTAAAAAGCGATTCTTTGACAGGCTGAATATATTCTTCTGCATCATCTGCTCGACTAGCATCGATAGCGCTGTCTATTAATGCAAATAATAGACCTCCACCCATAGCAGCTGTGGTATTGGAACGATCTATTTCGGCATAAATTTCTTGCTGGGAAACATTGACTAGGATATCGCTTTGGACTACTTTAGATTCGGCGGTGTCTGGAAAAGGGCGAATAGCATTTACTGAGCAACCAGTAATCATTAACAATGCGACAATAGCTAAATTACGAAGGTTGAAAGAGGGCTTCATTTGATACTCCTTGTTATTTAAATTTTATTGTAGTATGGAGTTATGCAATCAGTTACATTTACTCGCACTTATTTTATTAAACAACGATTATGCGATCAGCAGTGAGCTGCTGTCAATTGCTAAAATTGTGATATATTCACAGGTTAGGATAGGATTTTACAATGCATCGAATAGTAGAATAACCGTTTTCTAGGCACTAATTTCATAATAGTTTTTAACTATAGCTCTGTTAAATAAGTTCTATTGTACAAATGATAAGAGTATCATGTAGGCTGAGCGTTAGTAGCATAAGGTCTCCTGATCTTAAAACACTAGACGAGTCTTAAATAACCATACAAAAGAGGGTAATACTATGGATCTTAAAGGAAGCAAGACTGAGCAAAACTTAAAAGACGCCTTTGCCGGTGAATCACAAGCCAATCGTCGTTATCTCTATTTCGCAGGAAAAGCGGATATTGAAGGTTACAACGATGTCGCAACCGTTTTCCGTTCAACTGCAGAAGGTGAAACGGGCCATGCACACGGTCATCTTGAATATTTAGAAGAAGTCGGTGACCCTGCAACAGGGCTTCCAATTGGTAGCACTTCGGATAATTTAAAAGCCTCGGTGGCTGGTGAAACTCATGAGTACACTGATATGTATCCAGGCATGACTAAAGAAGCTCGCGAAGAAGGTTTTGATGAAATAGCTGATTGGTTTGAAACACTTGGCAAAGCAGAACGCTCTCACGCCAACCGTTTCCAGAAAGCATTGGATAATTTAGACGCTTAATTACCAGGCTATTCGCAAGCATAACTTTTATGCGCTAGCGGGTAGCTTATTAAGTAAAGACTATCTGAATAAGTTATCAAGCAGTATCCAGCCACCTTGTATTGAGGTGGCTCTTATCACCCTGAATTCGAAAACGAATAGTGACATCTCTATTTAAAGGAAGGCGAAATCATGAGCGAAGGAAAAAAAGAAGGCGGATTAAGCGCCCCCACAAGGCATCCCATCGATTGGCAATCTGATGACTTTTATGATGAAGAGTCTCTCAACAAAGAGTTATATCGTGTTTTTGATATCTGCCACGGTTGCCGCCGTTGCGTCAGCTTATGCGACTCCTTTCCGACATTATTTGATCTAGTCGATGAATCTAAAACCATGGAAATGGATGGTGTGGATACTAAGGATTATCATAAGGTGGTCGATCAATGTTTCCTTTGCGATCTTTGTTACATGACCAAATGTCCTTATGTACCGCCGCATGAATGGAATCTTGATTTTCCGCATTTAATGTTAAGAGCTAAAGCACAAGAGTTTAAAAAAGGCCAAACACCACTGCATCGAAAAGTATTAACCAGTACCACCAGCGTTGGTAAAGTAGCCACTATTCCGGTGGTAGTGAACATGGTTAACGCGGTTAACCAAAGTAAATTAGGCCGTAAACTAGTGGACAAAATACTGCATGTCGATCAGCAAGCCCATTTACCACCTTATGAGAAACTAAAACCTGCGGAAGATGAAACTGTTGAAGAAGCAATCCATCAAGTGGCTATTTTTGCCACCTGTTACGGTGAATATAATGAACCGGCGATCGTTGAAGCTTTAGAAGATGTATTGCGCCATAATCAAGCCCAAGTAAAGCGTGTTAAAACGCCTGCTTGCTGCGGTATGCCAAAGTTAGAGCTGGGTGATTTAGACAGCGCAGTCGACTATTGGAAAAAGAATAAATCCACCCTGCTACCACTGGCGAAAGCTGGATGGAAAATTACCAGCCCTGTCCCTTCGTGCGTCTTAATGTTTAAACAGGAGCTGCCACTTTTACTACCGGATGATCGTGGTTTAAAAATCGTTGCTGAGGCCTTTGTTGATCCTTTCGAATTTTTATGGGGTTTACAGAAAAATAACCAATTAAAAACTGATTTCAGTGGTGAGTTTG
This sequence comes from Enterobacterales bacterium, assembly GCA_030949565.1. Lineage (GTDB taxonomy): Bacteria > Pseudomonadota > Gammaproteobacteria > Enterobacterales > Kangiellaceae. The sequence continues at coordinate 6,373 of JAUZSK010000011.1, read as the reverse complement.
GCACCATCTTCTATCATCAACCCTGTCATCAACGGGTGCAAAATTTTGGTAATCGAACACAGGATATTTTATCCTTAATACCGCATGAAAAAATAGACAAAATTGCCCGTTGCTCTGGTCATGATGGGACCTATGGCGTGCGCAAAGAAACCTTTGCTAAAGCCAAAAAAATCGCCCGTCCTATTGTCAGAAAAGTGGGGCAGTCAAAACCTGATAGCATCACTAGTGATTGTCCGATGGCGGCCTCCCATATTGCTAATCTGGCAGACGCACCCGAAAAAAGTATTCATCCATTGGTGTTGTTAAAACAGGCCTACGGCATCTAACTTTTATATTTAAATAGGAATAATCATGGCACTCACTAGACAAGATCTATTATCACTTGAAGAATACAGTGAAAAGCGCTCTGATTTTAGAAAACAAGTGATGCAACATAAAACAGCAAGACGGTTTTATATTGGTGAAAGCATCGCTTTTTATTTTGAATCAGAATTGACCGTCAAATATCAAGTCCAGGAGATGCTTAGGATTGAAAAAATATTTGACGCAGAAGGTATTCAAGAAGAGTTGGATTCTTATAATCCACTAATCCCCGATGGAAATGGCTGGCGCGCCACCATGATGATTGAATATGTTGATCCAGATGTGAGGAAAAAGCGTTTGGCCGAGTTAAAAGGCGTTGAAGAAACGCTTTGGTTTGGTTTAGATTCGGAGGGAAAGACACGTTTTATCCCTACAGTTAATCCCGATCTTGAACGCTCTAATGAAGACAAAACATCTGCCGTGCATTTTGTATTTTTTGATTTTGATGATCAACAAAAGCAACAGATCCTAGCCGCATCTGATTGGTTTATTGGTATCGATCACCCGCAATATGGACCACTATCGAAATCCATCGGTGATAGACTAAAGGTTGAACTGGCAAAAGAAATTATCCAGTAACTATCTCTTCTTTATCCAAAAAGTCGTCCATACTTAGCGGTCGACTTTATTTCCGCCTTGATAAAAGCGACCTTTAGTAGCCTAATATAGGTTAGTTCCACTGACCTTTTGCTCCCTTCCCCAAGAATAAATTGACCATCTGGTCAGTCCGTGATAGTTTTTTACCTTGGTTTTTAATGCTTATAACTTCCTAGACTCGCTGATTAGGTGATTTAGGTAGTTGGGTTAACCCTTTCAGAAGAATATAAAAATAATCTATCGACACTACTAGAGAATAAAATATGCCTATAAAACACCTTTTAGCATTCATTTGTTTATTGACTCTACTTCAATCGAGTATGCTTTTGGCATCCAATGTCACTAAACCCATAGAGGTTAAAGTGGTGGTGGTGACGATGTTTGAAATGGGTGAAGACACGGGCGATGCGGCCGGAGAATTTCAACACTGGAAGGAAAAGTATGGCTTAAATAAGCGTTTTGCTTTTCCGCAGTCGCACCACGATATTTTTATGAATGAGAAAAAGGGTGTGTTGGCAATCGTCACTGGCATGGGAACTTCCCGTTCAGCCTCAGCCATTATGGCTTTGGGGCTTGACCCGCGCTTTGATTTTACGCATGCCTATTGGCTGGTAGCGGGTATATCCGGCGGTGACCCAGCGGATACATCAACGGGCTCAGCGGTGTGGGCAGAATACCTAGTAGACGGTGATTATGGCCATGAAATAGACGCTAGAGAAATCCCTGAGGACTGGTCAACGGGTTATTTTCCATTGTTTTCAAAAGGTCCTTATGACCCCAACAAACCGACGACTCAAAGTGAAATATTTCATCTAAATGCTGAGCTATCCGAGTGGGCTTTCCAGTTAACCAAAAATATTAAGATCAAAGATGATCCGAAAGCCGCAAAAGCGCGACTGGGTTATAAAAAATATCCCAAAGCACTGTTACCACCCAGTGTGATGCAAGGCGATCAACTGGCATCCATGACTTTTTGGCATGGTGAAATTATGAATCAATGGGCTAATCAATGGGTTAGCTACTGGAGTGATGGCAAAGGTGAATTTGTCACTTCTGCGATGGAAGATACCGGCAGCTATCAATCGCTTTTGTATCTTACTAAGGCCGGTAAAGCCGATGTGAATCGTTTTATGGTATTAAGAACCGTCAGTAACTACACTATTCCTCCAAAGGGTGTGACCGCTGCCGAAAATCTGACCAAAGAAGGCGAAGATTATAGTGGTATGGGTATTGCGCTTGAGGCGGCCTATCAAGTGGGTAGCGCAGTGGTTAATGAAATTGTTGACCATTGGCCGAAATACCGTGACCAGGTTCCGAGTCAATAAGTCAAACAGAATCCAAATAAATAAAAATAAAAATTAGAAATTTTAGCGATCAATAATAATTCAATTAATAATAAAACAAGAGGAATTACAAAATGACTATTGTTCAATCTTATCCACTGGCGGTATTTTTAATCGTCATTACTATGATTTGTTGGGGTTCTTGGGCCAATACGCAAAAACTTGCCAGTAAAGAATGGTCCTTTCCATTGTTTTATTGGGATTACACTATCGGTGTTATGTTATTTTCGGCAGCACTCGGTTTGACCTTGGGTTCAAGCGGCGCGGAAGGTCAAGGGTTTATTGCAAACCTGCAGCAAGCCAATAGCGATATGTTAATGTCAGCCATTATTGCGGGTGTTATTTTCAATATTGCGAATCTATTATTAGTCGCCGCAATCGATATAGCAGGTATGGCAGTTGCCTTCCCGGTAGCGATTGGTTTAGCTTTGGTTTTAGGCGTGGTTGATAACTATATAAAACGACCAGTCGGTGATCCAACCTTTATTTTTGCAGGTGTTGCGTTGGTTACTTTAGCCATCATTCTTAATGCAATTGCCTATAAACGCATGCAAGCTAATCAAGAAAGTGATTCTAGCCAAGGTATTGGAAAAGGGCTTGGTATTTCAATTGCGGCAGGTATTTTAATGGGCTTCTTTTATGGTTTTATTGCCAAAACCTTACCAGCTGATTTTGCAGTCCCTGAAGCGGGGTTATTAACGCCTTATACTGCTGTTTTTGTATTCTCAATTGGGGTTTTCTTGTCTAGCTTTATATTTAACACCTTCTTTATGTATAAGCCGATTTCCGGTGGCGATCCCGTCAGCTTTGGTGACTACTTAAGCAAGGGAAGCCCAAAATTACACATGATTGGAATTCTTGGCGGTGTGATCTGGTGTATCGGTTTATCCCTTAATATGATCGCGAGTGGCTCTGCCGGGCCGGCTATTTCTTATGGCCTTGGTCAAGGTGCGACCATGGTTGCCGCCGCTTGGGGCGTGTTTGTGTGGAAAGAATTTGCAGCGGCTCCCAAGGGAACCAATAAACTGATTTGGATGATGTTTATCAGCTTTATTGTGGGTTTGTCTTTGATTATTGTAGCGAAGGGGTAGGAAGTCGATGCTATCTAAGTTCGTGTGACGTGAGATGAGGCAAAACCAGCCCGTCATTCCCGAGTTGTTTTAATCGGGAATCTACTTGGGTTTCAAAGGGAAATTTATGAGTAGGAAGTCGATGCTTTCTAAGTTCGTGTGACGCGAGATGAGGCAAAACCACCCCGTCATTCCCGAGTTGTTTTAATCGGGAATCTACTTGGGTTTAAGTGAAGGCGCTGGTGCGATAGAAGTGATTAAAAATAGCAATCAATTAAACAATTGAGGTAAAAACAATGAGTAAAGTAGCAGTGGTTGGAAGTTTCGGTCAGGACATGATCATGCAAGTCAGTCATATCCCAGCCAGAGGCGAAACCGTCGGTGAGGGTCGTTTTTCTAAGACCTTTGGTGGTAAAGGCGCCAACCAAGGGTTAGCCGCAGCGCGATCTGATGGTCAAGTGGTGTTTGTTGCCATGCTAGGTGAAGATGAAGCGGGTAATACGGCAATCAGTAGCTTCAAAAATGAAGGCATTGATACGCGTTTTATGACTCAAACCGATCAAGAATCCACTGGAACGGCGCTTATTTTTGTCGGTGACGATGGTGAAAATTCCATTACGGTAGCGCCGGGCGCCAATTATTTTCTTAAAGCAGCACATGTGGATGCTGCGGCAGAGGAGCTTAAGGCGGCTAGTCTGATATTGATGCAGCTTGAGATCCCGATGCAAACCGTCGAGTATGTGCTTGAGCAAGCACAAGCTTGGGACACGCCAGTGATGCTTAATCCAGCGCCGGCAAAACCACTGAGCGTTACCGCTTTACAGCGTATACACACGCTAGTAGTGAATGAAACCGAAGCTGAAATTGTCAGCGGTCAAACCCTCGACGGTGATGAAGCAGTAGCGAAAATTGCCGCCCAGTTAAGACAAACAGGCCCTAAGGTGGTTATTGTGACATTGGGCGCGAAAGGTGCCTATGTGGATAGCGATGAATTTACTGGGCTGATTAAAGGCAACAAGGTTGACACCCTCGACACTACTGCCGCCGGCGATGTGTTTTGCGGTGCATTAACCACTGCCATGAGTGAAGGTAAAACTATAGATGAAGCCATTCGATTTGCTAATGCCGCGGCAGCCATTGCAGTCACGCGTTTAGGCGCACAACCTTCTGTTCCTCATCGTGCCGAAATAGATACTTTTTTAGCGGGATAAAAAACCAATGATGCAAGCAGTTACTCGGATTATTCTAAATGCGTTGGCGCTGCTGTTTGTGGTATCAGTGTTAATGCCATTACCACTAGTCGCTAAGGATAAAAGGCTTGTCGATTTAATCGTGGAAGCCGATTATCTGATCACTATGCAAGCGGATGAGCCACCATTAGAAAAAACGGCGGTGGTGATTGATAACAGTAAAATAATTGCTATAGGTGAAACCAAAAGCATCCATCAAAAGTTTCACGCCAGGCAAATTATTTCCGGCAAAAACCGAGTTTTAATGCCAGGGTTAATCAATACCCATACTCACACCGCCATGACCTTGTTTCGTGGAATGGCCGATGATATGGAACTGATGCCGTGGCTCAATCAATTTATTTTTCCGATGGAAGGCAAGTTTGTCGATCCTGAGTTTATCAAAATCGGTTCAAAGTTAGCCTGTTATGAAATGATCAAGGGTGGCATTACCAGTTTTGTGGATATGTATTTCTATCCAGACATTATTGCCCAACAAACCATCGATTGTGGTTTACGCGGTATGATTGGTGCGCCAATGATTGATTATCCTAGCCCCGGTTTTAGCGGTTGGGATGATTCCTTTGCCGCTGCTAAGCTATTTGTTAAAAAGTGGCAAGGTAAACATCCAAGGATCATACCCGCCTTTGCCCCTCATGCACCCTACACCGTGTCATCAGTGCATATCAAACAAGTTGCGGATGCGGCGCGCGCCATGCATGCACCAGTCACGATTCATATTGCTGAAACCAGCAGTGAAGAGCAGATGATCCAGCAACAATATCACACCAGCCCGGTGCAGTTAATGCAACAACAAGGACTATTTGATCATAATAAAGTGATTGCTGCTCACATGGTGCATCCAAACCCAACGGATATCCAAATTTTGGCTAAACAAAAGGTGGGTGTGGCGCATAACCCAACATCAAACTTAAAACTAGCGGCAGGCATTGCACCCGTACCAGCCATGCTCAATCAAGGAATTGCGGTCGGTCTTGGCACCGATGGTGCAGCCAGCAATAATGATCTCGACCTGTGGGAAGAAATTCGTCTTGCTGCGCTCATCCATAAAAATCAGCAGAAAGATCCTAAGCTGATCCCGGCCTACAGCGCACTAAAAATGGCGACTAAAATGGGCGCAAAAGTCATCGGATTAGAAAAACAGGTAGGGCAAATAAAAGTTGGTATGCAAGCAGATTTGATCCAAATTGACTTGGGCTCACTCAGACTACAACCGATTTACAATCTCTACTCTCACCTGGTTTATGTTACCGATTCCTCAGATGTCAGCACCACCATTGTCGCCGGTAAAGTATTAATGTTAGATGGTAAAGTTTTAACCATTGATGTGGCTCAACTTAAACAACAAGTAGCCAAAAAATCGAAACAAATTAAACAAGCCTTGTTACAGCAAAATTTGTCGCATAAGAAATCCTTGGACAAAAATACGACCGATAAAAAATAATGCAGCTTATGCTACAGACCATTTTTATTTCATACACAATGTTTGCTCAAGCAATAGAGATTACTTCTATTGAGGCATTTGAGCAGTGTACCAGCCTGTATGATGAAATGGGCCAATCCAGTAAAGCCTATTCTAGAAGCGGCATTTGCGCGGTGCAATCATTCCAGCGCTTATTAGACATGCCAAACGCACAAATAAAAATTAGAAAAAATTATCAATGCGACATAAAAATCCAATTTTTTTATACAACACTTGAAATCAAAACTACCTGAAGGATTTAGAAACAAAAGTGAATTAACCGTAAGC
>JAUZSK010000010.1 GCA_030949565.1 Enterobacterales bacterium | reverse complement strand
GTTCATCTTCAGTACCTCAAGAGTGGCTTAAGGTGATTAACCAATACGGCGGCGCAATTCCTGAAACCTACGGCGTTCCGGTAGAAGAAATCTGCGAAGGCATCAAAAATGGCGTGAGAAAAGTCAACATTGATACCGACCTGCGTTTAGCATCTACCGGTGCAGCGCGTCGTTCCTTAGCCGATAATCCATCCAACTTTGATCCACGCAAGTTTTTACAAGCTACTACCGATGCGATGAAGGATCTCTGTATCGCAAGATACGAAGCTTTTGGTACAGCAGGGCAGGCTAGTAAAATTAAAGTGATTTCTTTAGATAATATGTTTGAGCGTTACCAATCTGGTGAGTTAGATGCAAAAATTAACTAGTTAAATCCCTGATCTATTAGAAGCTCATTGAGTCTGACTTAATGGGCTTTTTTGTTGGCTCAAACCTTTCGTCGCGCATCACGTGTCTTACTAAAAGTTATATAGATTAGCGCTAGAAGTGGAAAAGAGTTCTACATTATTTAATTTTTTAATTTGTATGCAGGACGAAAAACACGACACCTATGACTCCAAAGATAATCTGATTTAGTTTCTACAAAATATCGCTTGACAATCACCCCCCCCTAGTAAAATGCATTCTTCAAGCTTTCACATTTACCAAGAATGCTAAAAATAGGAAAATTAATCTAAATAGAGAAGGACGACAATGGATACTTCTTTCGAAGGTCCTTCAATATTTAACACTAGTGATCAGCAAATTATTTATTGATTAGGCGCGGAACAACGGCTACTAACATCGTGAGAAAAAAAATGGCTATTAATTTTATTTGCTTAATTCGTTAATTAAATTTTAACTAACTGGTTTACAGCACTTGAAATACAGGGGTTTTAAAAATAATGGCATGCCAATATCTTGGTTGTTGTGCGCTTGACTATTTCCAATGGAGAATTTAAATGAAGATAAAAATATTATTAATTAGTATGCTGCTTGGATTAGCCGTAAGTTCACAGGCACGAGCAAATTTATGGTGGGATGCTTTTTTGGGGTTAGTTCATGCTTTTTGGGATTCGAATGCTCCTTGCCCAGTCGGTTATTCGACTTCTGACCCTTGTATTTTATGGGACCTAAATTTAGATGATCCAAATTATCAATTACCTTATCCATATACTGATTTAGTGTATATTGATACACCTTTATTTATTGAGGTTGGAGTCTATGGATACGAACCGGCCATGCCGGGTACGGGAGAACCATGGAGCAATTCTTTCAAAAGGAGTTGCCCGGATACATCTTATTACAAGGATATGAGTATAATATCTAACGAAGATGGTTGGATAAACTATACTACATACAGTGGTACAACAACTTCAATTAAAACGTTTACAGTTAATCAAGGAGTGCCTTTTGAATTTGCAGCGCACAGACATCATTAGGCCACTAGACAATTAATAGATACATATTACTATTGGTCTTTTGGGGATGGCATTCGAAGATTAACCAAAAAAAAACAGGTTAACACTGTTCCTCATGTATGGAAAGAGCTTGGAACCTATACATTATCTTCCTTAGTGTACACTGAAGATTATGTTGCAGAATTAGGATTCACTGGGTCGTTCGACGTTGAAAGTGGTTTTGAGCACACTAGTTTAGCTTCCTCTGGTTTTGGAACAACCGGACTCTCTTTGGAAGGATGTGATATTGCAGAAATTGTGGTAGTGCCCAACGATCCACCAGTAGCCGTAGGGTATGTGTTCAGTAAAGCTACAACTGGATTGCAGACTCAGAAAATAGTATTTACAGCCGCAGCTTCAAGTGATCCCAATAATAACCCTTTGACCCACACATGGGCCTACGGTAATATAGTTAAAGTCGGCAGTATGACTTCTTTTGATATTGCTCGGCCAGAATTCCAACCCGAAGAACATAGTATAACGTTAACTGTTTCTGATGGTGGTAAAAGTGATGAAACAACATTTACTTTTTATGTAGACCCCTATTGCTTTTCTTGCAATGGTCAGTCTGCCTTTTAAATTTTTGATTAAGACAAGGACTCTCAATTATTTTTAGTATATATGAGAGTTTATCCTACTGAATTGTTTTGGAGTTAAAATGAGAGATAAAACAATTTTTATTTTTTTAACATTTTCAATTTTAAATGGTTGCACCTTGCTAGGAGCGGTAACGGATTCAATTCTATTTGATAGCAATGCAAAGCTTTTTCAAGGACTGGGTGAAGAAATCGACTCCAGCATTGTAAAAGGAATCTCGAAAAAGAATGATAACTATTCGGCAAAGAGAGCTCTAGAACGAAATTGCAAACAACGAACGATCAGCTACGAAGAATGTTTTAGAAAAATTAATGAGCTTAAAGAACAAAATAAATAGGGAGGTTTAAAATTGAACAAAATTATTATAATAGTTTTTTTTACAATTACTACGATGTTATCATCAAGTATTAGTGCGGAAGACAGATTTTCTTTAGGCGCTGGTGTCGGGCTTTCCTACACAGGACTTGGTTTAAATTTAGCACAGCAATCAGATAAAGATTTGACATATATATCTGCAGGTTGCATTAGTTATTCTTCTCTCAACGGTTCTACTTGTGGTTTTGGACTTGGCTGGATAACCACCAGATTTTTTGATGGTAACCCTAAACATGCTCTTGGCGCATACTATGGTGTAATAGGTACTGATAGAAGTTTTCTTGAGGATAAAGCAGTACATGGTCTAGGTGTTGGTTATTATTATTTCTTCAATGGTATTGATAAACAAGGAACCAATATTGGAATATCACTAGTTAGCGGAACATTATCAGATAGCTCTAACAGTGGAAATGCCATCATTCTCCAATTAGGTTATCAATTTTAAATCTGGTTATTAGAGAAAATTAGCCGGTAGACACCTTTGTGATAACTCGTATACAAAGTCGGGTACTTGGAAGTCATCCACATTGAGTTTTCTTCAAATATCAGCAACAAAACTCTGCTTATTAAATCATTTAGCAGGGTTTATCTATTCTTTATCCAGCACTAAGCAATTATCCCTTCCAGATTTAAATCCTGACACTTGTGTCAGGATTTAAATCTGCTATAGTAGGCTCTAAAGCTCGTAATTAGCATTTTTGCTTCGATTTTTCAGTAGTAATCAAACACTTAATGGATAGCTTAGACGCTTATGACCGATACCATTCAATTTTTGCTCAACGATCAGTTAATCAGCTTAACGCAGGTTAATCCAAATTTAACCCTGTTAAAATACCTGCGTGAACAACAGCTTAAAAGCGGTACCAAAGAAGGTTGTGCCAGCGGAGATTGTGGCGCCTGCACTGTGGTAAGCGTAGAAATTGATGCTAAAAAATCTGATCGGCTGGTTTACAAATCGGTGAATGCCTGTATTAGCCTGATTGGTCAAATGCATGGCAAGCAAGTGATCACCGTTGAGCATTTAAAACAGGGTGACAGGTTGCATCCGGTGCAGCAACAGATGGTGGATCATCATGCCTCCCAATGTGGTTTCTGTACACCAGGCTTTGTGATGTCGAGCTATGCTTTGCATCAAAACAACCCGCAGCCAAACAGAGAAGAGGTAGTGCAAGCCTTAGCTGGTAATTTATGCCGTTGTACTGGTTATCGATCAATTATTGATGCTGCTATGCAGCCTTGTGAAGAAATTGCAGGCAGCAGCGAGCGAGAGCAAAGCGTTATCCAACAACTGGCGGCAATAGCGCAGCAGTCGAGTTTAGATTTTCAGAGTCAACAGCGCCGCTTTTTTTCGCCAAAAACAACTGATGAATTGGCTGACTATTTAGTTGAAAACCCACAGGCTAAATTGGTGGCTGGTGGTACGGATTTAGTCTTAGAAGTCACTCAAAATCTGGTTGAGTTTGAACAACTGGTCTATCTTGGTCAGCTTGAAGCGTTAACAACCATTTACGAAAACGACCAGCAGATTGTTATTGGCGCGGCGGCTAGCTATTGTGACTTCGAACCGCTTTTAAAAAAGCATTATCCCGAACTGGGCGCTATGATTAGCCGAATTGGCGCTACCCAAGTAAGAAATACTGGAACTCTAGGCGGCAACATCGCTAATGCCTCTCCCATTGGAGATATGCCACCGGCTTTGATTGCTTTGGGGGCAAGGGTTAAACTGCAACAGGGTGATAAGATCAGAGAAATAGCTCTACAAGATTATTTTATTGATTATAAAAAGACCCAATTAAAAACTGCAGAATTTATTCTTTCCATCCAAATAAATAAACTCAAAAGCAATCAAAGATTAAAGGTTTATAAATTATCCAAACGTTTTGATGATGATATTTCTGCAGTATTGGCGGCTTGTTTTATTGAGTTAGAAGATCAAACCATCAGTAAAATTCGAATCGCTTTTGGTGGAATGGCAGCAATCCCTAAAAGAGCCAGCCATTGTGAAAAATTTTTGCTAGGCAAAAGCTTGTCACAAAACAATATTGACCAAGCAAAAAGAGCCTTGGCAAAAGATTTTTCTCCAATGTCAGATGTGAGAGCCAGTGCTGATTATCGAATGTTAGCGGCGCAAAATATTCTGCAAAGGTTTTATTTGGAAATCCTTTCGGTTGATCAAACTGAAGAGGATAGCTGTCATTTAATTAGGGTAAGTGAAAATGCGTAGGCTCAAGGAGAGTGATTCAAACAAGCCTGCCGATAAATGCCCTCAAGGTCAGGTCGGGCACTCACGTAAACATGAAAGCGCCGAGCAGCATGTCACCGGTGAAGCGCATTATACTGATGACCGCGTGATCAGTACAAATTTGTTATTTGCCGCCGTCGGTCAAAGTCCCGTTGCGCATGCTAAGATCAAATCCATCGATCTTTCTGCGGTTAGGCAGGCGGCTGGTGTAAAGGCGGTGATTACGGTCGATGATGTGCCGGGTGATATTGATATTGGTCCTGTTTTTCCTGGTGATCTGGTGTTGGCAAAAGATAATTTAGAATATGTGGGACAACCGATTTTTGCGGTAGCGGCGACTAGCCAAGAGCTGGCAAAAAAAGCGACTCGTTTAGTGGTAATTGAGTATCAAGAGTTACCCCCGGTGTTATCCATTACGGATGCGCTTGAGCAACAGAGCTTTGTACGCCCTAGCTATGTGATGCAGCGAGGCGATAGCCAGCAAGGTCTAGAGCAGGCAAAAAATAAACTAAAGGGACAGATTAAAATAGGTGGTCAGGAACACTTTTATTTAGAAGGTCAGGTGGCGATTGCCGAGCCTCTGGAAAATGATGAATTCTTAATCTATTCGTCTACTCAACATCCAAGTGAAGTGCAAAAGCTGGTGGCAGAAGTGCTTCATGTGTCACTTAATAAAGTGACCGTTGAGACACGACGAATGGGCGGCGCTTTTTGGTGGTAAAGAAACCCAAGCCGCGCCTTGGGCTTGCATTGCAGCACTTTTGGCTAAAAAAACCAATCAGCCAGTTAAATTTCGTTTGAGTCGAAGCGATGATATGTGTATGACTGGCAAGCGTCATCCCTTTAGCAACCATTATCAGGTGGGTTTTGATCAACAAGGAAAAATTCAGGGCATTGATATTGAGTTAAGTGCCAATTGTGGGATCTCACCGGATCTATCCGATGCTATCGTTGATCGCGCTATGTTTCATTCTGATAACGCCTATTATCTTGAGCAGGCAAAAATTGAAGGGCATCGCTGTAAAACCAACAGTGTTTCGCATACCGCTTTTCGTGGTTTCGGTGGACCGCAAGGAATGATGACCATTGAATTGGTGATGGATGATATCGCGCAGCATTTAGGCAAAGATCCATTAGCGATACGAAAACTCAATCTTTATGGCAAAGAGTCACGAAATACCACCCACTATGGTCAAAAAATTGAACATAATCGCTTGTTGGAATTGATTGAAACATTAGAACAAACCTCCAACTATCAACAGCGAAGAAAGCAAATAGAAAGCTTTAATCAAGCGAGTGAAATTCTTAAAAAAGGCATTGCCCTAACGCCGGTAAAATTTGGTATTTCTTTTACCGTGCAGCATCTAAATCAAGCCGGTGCATTAGTGCATATTTATACCGATGGCAGTATTCATTTAAATCATGGTGGCACCGAAATGGGGCAAGGGCTTTTCACCAAAGTGGCGCAGATAGTTGCGGCAGAATTTTCAGTCGATATAGAGACCATCGGTATGTCAGCCACACGAACCGACAAAGTGCCTAACACCTCTCCTACGGCGGCTTCTTCTGGAACCGATCTTAATGGTAAAGCAGCCCAAGCAGCGGCGAGAATTTTAAAACAGCGCTTAATTGATTTTGCTTGTGAAAAATATTCGGTCAAACAAGAAGCTATTGAATTTATCAACAACCGAGTGAACATAAAAACCTCAGAAAGTCTGAGCTTCACCTTTGCCGATTTCGTGCAACAAGCTTATATGGCGAGAGTCTCTTTATCGGCAACTGGATTTTATAAAACCCCAAAGATTTATTTTGACCGAGAAAAAGCCAAGGGGCGACCTTTTTTCTATTTTGCTACTGGAGCCGCGGTTTCTGAAGTGATTATTGATACTTTAACCGGTGAATATAAACTATTAGCGGTGGATATCTTGCAGGATGTCGGTCGTTCATTGAATCCTGCGATTGATATCGGTCAAATTGAAGGCGGATTTGTGCAGGGCTTAGGTTGGTTAACCACTGAGGAGCTACTTTGGGATCAAAAAGGACGGCTTATTTCCAATAATGCAGCAACCTATAAGATCCCAGCCATAAGCGATATTCCACAAAGATTTAATGTTGCTCTAATGGATGATGCGGATAATAATGAGTCAACGGTTTATCATTCTAAAGCGGTGGGTGAGCCGCCTTTGATGCTGGCGATATCTGTTTGGTCGGCCTTAAGGCAGGCCATAGCTAGCCTGTCTGATCAGTCGGTTCAAGTGCAACTGGATACACCCGCCACGCCAGAAAAAGTGCTAATGGCTATTACAAAAATACGCTCAGCAATGGATTCAACAAAATGAAAATTTCATGGAGCCAAGCGCTTGCAAAATTAGATCAGGCAGGTGAAGCATTTGTTATCGCAACCTTGATCACGACCAGAGGTTCGACGCCAAGAAACAGCGGCAGTAAAATGGTGATCGCTAAAAACGCGATTTATGATACGCTCGGTGGTGGTCATCTGGAATATAAAATTATTAAGCAAGCCAATAAAATGCTGCTTGAAAATAAAACGCAGCAAGATTTAAAACAATTTGATCTGGGAATTCATCTCGATCAATGCTGTGGTGGCAGGACTCAGGTTTTATTTGAAGCCTTTGAGGACTCGCGGGTCAACATAATGATTTTTGGTGCCGGTCATGTGGGACAGGCATTACAGCCTTTGCTCGCCAGTTTACCCTGTCGAATTCGATGGGTGGATAGCCGTAATGAGCTTCTTAATGGGCTACCGGTTACACCCAATGTCGAAAAATTGGTAAGTGCAGATCCTATTTCCCAGGTCGAACAGATGCCTAGCAATAGCTTTTATATTGTCTTGACTCACAAGCATCAATTGGATTTTGAACTCTGCACAAAAATATTGACACGAAATGATTTTAGCTATCTAGGTCTTATAGGTTCCCATACAAAATGGCGTCGTTTTAAGAAACGATTGCTGCGTGATGGCATCACTCAACAACAAATTGACCGCGTTAGCTGTCCGATTGGACTTGAAAAAGTGGTAGGCAAACTTCCTGCTGAAATTGCCATATCAATTGCCGCTCAAGTGGTTAGTCGTTACAGTGAATTAGCGTTACCAGTAACCAACAAAAATCAGCAGCGAGTGAAACAAAATTTGATCGAAGAGCTAATGCCATGAGTCAAAGCCCACCATTGCAACATTTTGCGCTAAAAAGCCAACGAGTGATTATCGATGATCAGATAAAAGCCGCTTGTGTCGAAATAAAAGAGGGTAAAATATCGGCAATTCATGGCTATGATGCACAATTAGACTGCGCCGTGAAAGATTTAGCTAACAAGCTTTTAATGCCTGGCCTAGTGGATACCCATGTCCATATTAATGAACCAGGCCGAACCGAATGGGAAGGCTTTAATAGCGCAACCCAGGCGGCAGCGGCTGGTGGCATTACCACACTGGTCGATATGCCACTTAATTGTATTCCAGTAACCACTACTAAAGCTGCCTTTGAACAAAAACTGAACGCGGTTAAAGATAAACTATGGGCTGATTGTGGATTTTGGGGCGGTGTAATTCCGGGTAATCTCGATCAGCTTGATGAGCTTTTATGCGCTGGTGTTTTAGGGGTTAAGTCTTTTTTAATTGATTCAGGAATTGATGAGTTTCCCAATGTCAGCGCGGAGCATATTCGACGGGCTTTACCTATCTTAGCTAAGCATCAGGTACCCTATTTAATCCATGCGGAGATCGATTGCGGCGATCAAAGACAAGCGAAAATTGGCAAGCGATATCGAGGCTTCTTAGATTCTCGACCGAAAAACTGGGAAAATAAAGCCGTCAGTTTAATGTTAGATTTAGCGCTTGAAGCAAAAAATAAAGGGTTAAAAAATCATATTCATATCGTTCATTTATCATCTGATGAAGCTTTAGGTATTATTCGTCAGGCTAAACAGCGAGGGTTGAATTTTAGTGCTGAAACCTGTCCCCATTATTTAACTTTGGCAGCAGAAACTATCCCCGATGGAAAAACGCTGTTTAAATGTTGTCCGCCGATCCGAGAAGAAAAAAACCGTCAGCATTTGTGGCAGGCAATTAAGGATGAAACCATTAGTTTTATTGTATCGGATCATTCACCCTGTACGCCGCAACTCAAAGCCATCGATAGCGGCGATCTTGAAAAAGCCTGGGGCGGTATATCAGCCTTACAATTTGGTTTGCCATTGATTTGGACTGAAGCCATTGAGCAAAATATTTCTATCACAGAGATTTCCCGTTTAATGTCTTATGAAACAGCAAAGTTTGCTGGCTTGGATTCATTTAAAGGTCAAATAGCGATTGGTTTTGATGCGGATTTGGTCGTGTTTGATGATACACCGTCCTACAAAATTAGCCGTGAGATGATTAAGCATCGGCATAAGATTTCGCCCTATGTTGGTCAGCAGGTCATCGGAGTGATTGAACAAACCTATTTAAGAGGCCATAAAATTTTTGAAAACAATTGTTTTATTGGGGGTCCATTAGGGCATACCCTATTAAAACAATCGATAGCAGTTACTAGGCAGGATTAATCAATGATCGACAATATACAGCAGATGACTCAGTTAAGCGGTGAGCAGGCAGAGTTGCTAGCCTACTATAAAAGACACTATGTGGATTTAGCCAGTGAACGGGTGGGCGGTGAAACTTTAAGTTGCAGTGATGACTTTTTTGCGCCGATGGAAAACCTGATCAAAGCGGGACGCGGTATTTTTATTGAAGATAAATATACTGAGCGCGGCAAATGGATGGACGGTTGGGAATCGCGCCGCAGTTATGGTCGTAGTTTTAGACAGCAAGCGAATACCGACCATGACTGGTGTGTTGTTCGTCTAGGGATTGCTGGTTTTATTAAAGGGATTGATGTGGATACCAATTATTTTCGCGGCAATGCGCCACAGGAAATATCTCTCGAAGCATGCAACAGTGAACAGCAACCGAATGAAGCAACAAAGTGGACAGAAATTATTAAAAAGGTTTCGGTTAAATCTCATAGTCAAAATATTTTTTCGGTGGATAGTGGGCAAAGTTGGACTCACCTTAGATTAAAGATGTATCCCGATGGCGGTATTGCAAGATTTAGAGTTTATGGCGAAGCCGATGTTAATTGGGATGGGTTTGTGAAAGGCGAGTTAATCGATTTAGCCGCCATAAAAAATGGCGGCAAAGCGATGCTGGTGAGTGATATGTTTTTTTAGTGACAAAAACAATCTGCTTATGCCAGGACGCGGCAAGGACATGGGGGATGGCTGGGAAACCAAACGACGCCGAGATCCCGGCCCTGATTGGTCGATTATTAAACTTGCCGATAAGGGTAGCGTTGAAAAGGTCATTATCGACACCTGTCATTTTAAAGGCAATTTTCCTGATAGTTTTATGTTACAAGGTTTAGTCAGTGATAGTGATGATTTTATAAAGGATCATGCCAGTTTGGAGACCCAAAATTGGCAAACTATAATCGAAAAAAAAGGTCGCTTTACGCCCACCGCGAGCATCTATTTATTGATGAAATACTGGTGGATAAAAATCAAAGCTTTACCCATTTAAAGCTAAGTATTTTTCCCGATGGCGGGGTATCGCGTATGCGTATTTTCGGGCGGCGTAAGACATGAAGATAGCAGATTTTAATCAGCTAACCAGTGAACAAGCAGAGCAATATCTGAGTGATTGTTGTAGTGCTTCTAAATGGATATCTGTTTTAGTAAAAGCCCGACCTTATAACAATGTGACCGAGTTAAAACAGGCGGCAGATAAGCTCTGGCAGTCCATGCAAGAGATGGATTTTTTTACAAGCCTTTGAAGGTCATCCACAAATTGGTGATGTAACCAGTTTAAAAAAGAAGTATGCCTCAACCGAAAAACTAGCTAGCGGCGAACAAAGCTCCGTTAATCAGGCAAGTGATAAGCTTCTGCAAAAACTCGATAAAGGCAACCAGGACTACCTACAAAAGTTCGGCTTTATTTTCATTGTCTGCGCCAGTGGAAAAAGTGCTGATGAAATGCTCGACCTTCTGCTTGGCAGGCTGCCGAATAGCCGTGAGCAAGAGCTGGCAAATGCCGCAGAAGAGCAAAGAAAAATATTTCAACTGCGAATTAATAAATTATTCGAGGAGCAACTATGAGTCAAATTACCACTCATGTGCTAGACACATCACGCGGCTTACCCGCAGCAGGAATTGACATAGAGCTATTTGAAAAAACCACTGAGGGTTGGCAGAGTTTGACTCAAGGAACGACTAATCAAGATGGACGGGTGAGTATTTTTTTAGCCGATGAAGTAATACTTAATGCCGGTACTTATCGTATGCATTTCGCCACCAAAAGTTATCTTAAACAGCATTGTGATAAGGTGTTTTATCCTTATGTAGATGTGGTGTTCGAACTAGCCGGGGATGGCGCTCATTATCATATTCCACTCTTACTATCACCTTTTGGTTATTCCACTTATCGAGGCAGTTAACGCTTAAAGCGAGTGAAAATCAATATGAAGCAAGATATTAAAACAGTGAAGCCGAAAATATTAACCCAAGAGGCTTTTACCATCTATGGTGATGTGATCCAAGTGAGCGACAAGGCAAAAGTGTTTGCAATTAATGATGGCTTTAGCCAAAGATATCATGATCTTGCAAAGATTGATCTATTAGCCAATCAAGGCAAGGTGTTAGTCAATATTTTTCGTTCTACGCCGCTTGCCTTGCCGATGACCATAAAAAAAATGGAACGACATCCGTTATCCAGTCAAGCATTTATGCCCTTAGGCAACGAGCCCTATCTGGTGGTGGTTGCCCCTGCTGGTGATTTTAATGAAGATGCCATTGAAGTCTTTTTAGCCTCGAGCGATCAGGGCGTTAATTATCATGCGGGAACTTGGCACCATTTTAGTTTAGCGCTTAATCAAACCAGTGATTTTTTGGTCATTGATCGTGGCGGAGAAGGTGATAATTGTGACCTAGAGAAGTTACACCAGCCATTTTTAATCGAGCTTTAATGTGGATGCTATGGATACTCCAATAGATAAAAAAGCCGTGCCAGACAAGCGTCAGAAGCTAGAACAACCGTTATCTCTCGATCAGCGGAAAGCCTTTCGTGGTGAAATCTTGCATTTTATTGCTGATCCATCGGTGGTGGTGCTTGAGCAGAGTTATGAATATTTTGAAGACGGCATTCTAGTGGTTAAGGATGGTTTTATAGAAGATCTAGGTCACGCAAAAGACTTACTAAAAAAGTTGCCCGATGATATCGAAATAACCCATTACCAAAACGGTTTAATTATGCCGGGCTTTATTGATACTCATGTGCATTATCCGCAAACGGAGATGATAGCCTCCTACGGTGAGCAACTACTGGAATGGCTAGAAAATTATACCTTCCCAATGGAAAGAGAGTTTTCCGACAAAGCTCACGGTCTCAAAGTGGCGGAGTTTTTTTTTACAGCAGTTATTAAAAGCCGGTACCACCACCGCCTTAGTATTCGCCACCGTGCATAAAGCATCAGTCGAGGCTTTTTTTTGAAGTGGCAGAGAAGAAAAACCTAAGAATGATCTGCGGTAAAGTCTTGATGGATCGTCATTGTCCCGACTACTTGCAAGATACTGCCGAAACCGGTTATCAAGAAAGTAAAGATTTGATAGAAAAGTGGCATAAAAAAGATCGTTTGCAATATGCAGTGACGCCACGATTTGCGCCCACTTCTAGCCTACAGCAGTTACGAAAGGCCGGCGAGCTTCTCAATGAATATCCCGATGTCTATTTGCATACCCATTTATCAGAAAACAAAGATGAGATTGCTTGGGTAAAAGAATTATTTCCCCAGAGCAAAAACTATTTAGATGTTTATGATCAGGCTAAGCTGTTAGGACGCAGAAGTGTTTTTGCTCATGGCGTGCATTTACATGATGAGGAGTGTGCAAGGCTGGGTGAAAGCCAATCAGCCATTGCATTTTGCCCTAGTTCCAATTTGTTTTTAGGTAGTGGCCTTTTTAATTTACAACAAGCGCAAGCGCATCAGGTTAATGTGGGCTTAGGATCAGATATTGGAGCAGGGACGACTTTTTCCATGCTCAGCACCATGAATGAAGCTTACAAAACCCAACAACTAAGAGCGGATAAATTGAGTCCCTATCAATCTTTTTATTTGGCAACGCTGGGCGGTGCGATTGCTTTAGATTTAGAAGCTACTATCGGAAATTTCGCTAAGGGCAACGAAGCCGATTTTATTGTTTTGGATTATCACGCAACGCCTTTAATGTCGAGACGAATGCAATTCTGCAAGAATTTAACGGAAAAACTTTTTGTGTTAAGCATGCTTGGTGATGAGAGGCATGTAGCGGCCACCTATATTCTTGGTCAAGAGAACGAAAATTAACTACAACAATAAAAAACAAAATTAAGAGGAAGGTTTATGGAATCCTATATTACCGATTGGCTCAACTTGGTCATTCGGTTTGCCCATCTAATAACGGGTATCGCTTGGATTGGTGCATCTTTTTATTTTATCTGGTTAGATAATCACCTGCAAACGCCACCGGACTGGAAAAAACAAAAAGGTATCAAGGGCGATCTGTGGGCGGTTCATGGCGGCGGTTTCTATGAGGTGGCGAAATATCAACTAGCACCACCAGAAATGCCTGAAACTCTACATTGGTTTAAGTGGGAAGCCTACACTACCTGGCTAACGGGTTTTATGCTACTCAGCTTAATGTTTTATGTGGGCGCTGATACCTATTTAATTGATAAGCGAGTTGCCGATATTAGCCAATGGCAAGCCATTGGGCTTGGCATAGGTTCGATAGTGGTGGGTGTTAGTATTTATGAGATCTTGGTGCGAACCAAACTCAAAGATCATGGCATGATTTTAGGTCTTATTTTGATTCTTTTGATTACCGCATTGTCCTACGGATTGGTACAAGTCTTTAGCGCTCGCGGCGCCTATATGCATGTGGGAGCGGTGATAGGAACCATGATGGCGGGCAATGTTTTTTTTGGTATTATTCCAGCACAAAAAGAACTGGTCAATGCGGTTAAAAATGCAACAGCACCAGATCCAAAATATGGACTAAACGCCAAGCTACGTTCCACTCATAATACCTATACCACCTTGCCGGTTATTTTTATTATGATTTCCAATCACTATCCCATGACCTTCAATCATCATATGAACTGGCTGATTTTAGTTGCTATTATTTTTATTACAGCCGCAGTAAGACAGTATTTTGTGTTGCGACATTTTGGTAAGAATAAACCTGTGATCATGGTAGCTGCGGTTGCCTTTACTATTTTGCTGGCCTACTTAATTGCACCAAAAACAAAAGAATTTAGCGCCGAGCAGCAACAGCAAAATATCGACTTTAACCGGGTATCACAAATTATTCAGCAACGCTGTGTTTCTTGTCACTCGGTAACGCCTACAGATGATGTGTTTAAACTTGCTCCTGCTGGCGTCAGTTTTGATAGTCAAGCCAACATCGAGCAGTGGTCGTCTCGAATAAAGGCTCGGGTGATCGATGCCAAGGATATGCCTTTTATGAATAAAACTCAGATGACGCAAGATGAAAGAGATTATCTTGCCCTTTGGTTATTAAAAAATGCCGACAGCAATTAAAGCATTTGATAGTTCATTGATACATTCAATTTTTGACTAGGTAATAATGCAGATGATTGAACAATTTGGCTATAAAATATCGCCTTCTTTTTACCAGTTTATTAATCAACAGGTCTTGCCAGGTCTTAATATTTCATCCGAGCAATTTTGGAAAGATCTCGCTGCTATTTTGGGTGAATTTATTCCGCAGAACCAAGCCTTGTTAAAAACTCGTGAGTCTTTGCAATCACAGATTGATGCTTGGCATTTAGCTCATAAAAATATCGCTTTTGATCCCAATGCCTATGAAATGTTTCTACGTGAAATTGGATATCTATTGGAGCAGCCAGCGGATTTTAGTATCACCACCCAGCAGGTGGATCCAGAAGTCGCAAAAATTGCCGGACCGCAGCTAGTGGTTCCCTTGATGAATGCTCGCTTTGCCTTAAATGCCGCTAATGCGCGCTGGGGTAGTTTATATGATGCTCTCTATTCATCGGATGTGATTCAGAAAGATCAAAAAACCGATCAGGCTGGTTATGACCCGACCAGGGGCGCTTTGGTTCAGGCCTACGCCAAAGACTTTCTTGATCAAGCGATACCGCTTGAAGATAAGGTTTCTCATAAAGAAGTTGTAAGCTACTCTATTGCTAATAATCAGCTAGTGATCACACTGTTATCGGGTGATGAGGTCAAACTGAGAGATCCTAATCAATGGCGTGGTTATCAAGGAAAGGTGGACAGCCCTTCGGCCTTTCTTTTTGTTCATCATGGATTGCATCTTGATATTCAAATAGACCCGAATTCTGCTGTTGGAAAATCTGATCCTGCCTCGGTAACGGATATTATTTTGGAGTCAGCCTTAACCACTATTCAAGATTGTGAAGATTCAATCGCCGCCGTGGATGCTGAGGATAAAATCCAAGTCTATCAAAATTGGTTAGGGCTAATGAAGGGCGATTTAAGCGCCACCTTTAACAAAGGCGGACAAACCGTCTCTCGTCATTTAAATGCCAATCGAGAGTATAGGGATGCTACTCATAATTGCTTTAACCTATCGGGGCGAAGCCTGCAATTTATTCGCAATGTTGGCCTGCTTATGACTAGCGATCTGGTATTAACCCAAGATAACCAAGAAGTACCCGAAGGGATCTTAGATGCCCTTGTTACTGCTTTAATTGCACTGCATAACATTAAAGGTAATGATCAATTTAAAAATTCTCGTTATGCCAGTATTTATATCGTTAAACCCAAAATGCATGGTCCTTTTGAAGTGGCTTTTAGCGACCAACTATTTGCTAGGGTGGAGGCTTGTCTTGGACTAGCAAAAAACACCATTAAAATGGGCATTATGGATGAAGAAAGACGCACTTCGGTTAATCTTAAAGCCTGCATTTTTGCGGCAAAGGATCGTGTGGCATTTATTAATACCGGTTTTCTAGATCGCACTGGTGATGAAATCCATACCAGTATGCAAGCTGGCGCAATGGTAAGAAAAGAGGTAATGAAAAATGAAAAGTGGATCACCGCTTATGAAGATCGCAATGTAAGGATTGGCTTAGAATGTGGCTTTAAAAATAGAGCACAGATTGGTAAAGGTATGTGGGCAATACCGGATCAAATGGCGGCGATGATGCAGGAAAAAGTAGCCCATTTAAAAGCGGGAGCGAATTGTGCATGGGTTCCATCTCCCACCGCTGCGACTTTGCATGCGTTACATTATCATCAGTTAAATGTAGCACAAATTCAAGAGCAATTATTGAATCACTATTCAAATCAAAATAGTCGGGATGATCTAAGTGATCTATTAACTATCCCTCTTTTAATGAATAAACAGGATCTTAACCTACAGACAATTCAAAATGAATTGGACAATAATGTTCAAGGTTTATTAGGTTATGTGGTGCGTTGGATTGATCAAGGGATTGGTTGTTCTAGCGTACCCGATATAAATAATATTGGTCGTATGGAAGATCGTGCAACTTTAAGAATTTCAAGTCAGCATATTTGTAATTGGCTGCTACACGGATTGTTAGACCAGGCAATGGTTCTGGATTCGCTAAAGAAAATGGCCAGAGTGGTTGACCAACAAAATGTCAATGTTCCTCATTATACACCGATGGCAACAGATTTTGAGCACAGCCTCGCATTTCAAGCGGCAAAAGATCTCATCTTTAAAGGTCAGGAGCAACCCAGCGGCTATACCGAACCGCTTCTACATCAAAGACGCAAACAACAAAAGCAGTTGAACAATGCCATCTAAAGCAGTTTATAATAAAAATGAAGGAGAGATCCGAAAAAAGCCAAGCAGCTTATTTTAAATGCGGCTAAAAAGGAGTTTGTGGAAAAAGGCTTAAAGGGTGCATCAATCAAAAAAATTGCCGAAATTGCCGGTATTCCAAGATCGAATATTCATTATTACTTTAAGAATAAAACTGAAATTTACCAGCAATTATTAGCCCAAATTTTACAAACTTGGAATCAAGGGTTTGCCAACTTTACCGCAGAAGATGATCCGAAAAAGGCCTTGACGCAATATATTTATGCCAAGGTCATGTATTCAAAAGATGAACCGGAAGCCTCTAAAATTGTCGCTAGTGAATTAATCCACGGTGCGCCCATTCTATCCGAGCATCTTAATACTGATTTTAAGGATTGGGTTAGAGAAAAAGCCGACGTTATCCAGCAGTGGATTGATAAAGGTGCGATGGACCCAATCAATCCCTATCATTTATTATTTCTTATTTGGAGTTCAACCCAGCACTATGCCAACTTTGATGTGGAAGTGGTAGCGGCCTTAGGCAAAAATACCATGGCCCAATCCGACTATCAGCAAATTGCAGAATCCATTACCACTATTGTATTAAAGGGCTGTGGTCTAGAGTAGCCTTCAGTCTTGATGTCATTGGCAGGAGCAACAACACAGCAAGTTGGTCAAGCGGTCGAGTGGGTTGATCTTTTTGAACCCAACAAAAATGTTATTGATTGAACCAATAGTCGATAAAAGCTTGCAGATGCAAGTATAAACTTGAAAAAACAACCTAAATCAGTCTATAATCCAACTATAAACCACCCCTTCGGACACCGCTGATAGTGGATAATAACTCGTCACAAACTCCATTTGACTGGCACAAAGTGGCCTACTATATGCTGCTTTCAAGGGCTATGGATGATATAGAAGAGCAGCAACTGGTTCCTGAAAAGCTGGTTTTTAATCAGTTTTCAGCGCGAGGCCATGATTTAGCACAAATTCTGCTTGGCTGCTTGATGACCCACCCTCACGATGGCGCCACTGGCTATTATCGCTCTCGACCCTTTGTGCTATCACTTGGTTTGGATATTGAAGATGCAGTAGCAGCACCTATGGCAAAGTCCGGTGGTTATAGTGACGGTCGGGATATTGGCGTGGTTTGTAATTACCCCAATGTTGAACGCAAGGGTGCGATGCTGTTACCTATGTGTGGCGGTGTCGGCGCTCAATATACACCCATTGCGGGTTGGGCTCAGTCGATTATTTATCATCGTGATCAGCTAAAGGATGATAGCTATATCGGCGCAATCGGTCTTTCCATGGGTGGCGACTCCTCTATGTCTACCAATGGCTTTTGGTCGGCACTTAATATTTCCACTACCAATCATTTACCGCATCTATTTTATATTGAGGACAACGGTTATGGGATCTCGGTACCGCAAGAGGTACAAACCCCTGGCGGTGATCAGGTAGCAAATTTGCGAAGCTACAAAAACTTAAAAATTATAGAGGGAGATGGCAGTCAGCCAGTGGAAGCCTCTCAATTAATTGCCGAAGCGGTCAATTATACACGCTCTGGTAAAGGCTGCTGCCTTTTAAGGCTCAAAGTCCCTCGTCTTTGTGGCCATACCTTTCAAGATACTCAAACCTATAAGCCGGAAGCTATGCTGGCAGAAGAGCAGGCCAATGATCCACTGCCTCGCTTAAAACAGTTTCTGAAACAATCGAAAATCCTGGATGAAAACCAGTGGCGTGAACTCGCGGCTGGAGCCTATGAAGACGTTAGCCAAGCTGTGATCAAGGCCAAATTACGGCCAGAGCCAAAAGTAGAGCAGCTGACACGCTTTGTATTTTCGGAAACAGACTCAAACAACAAAACTCAAGTTCAATTACGTGGTGGTCTACTGGCCGATAGTTATTCTTTTCCTAAGGTTACTGAACAAGCAAAACCTATCGGACCTAGACTTAATATGCTTACCGCGATCCGCAATGTATTGGATCATGAATTATCAATTAACTCAAAACTATTGGTGTTTGGTGAAGATGTAGGCCCCAAAGGCGGTGTGCATGCCGCCACTTTAGGGCTCAATCAAAAACATGGAGAGCGCCGAGTATTTGATACTAGCCTGTCTGAAGAAGGCATTATCGGACGCTCGGTCGGGATGGCATTGAGTGGTTTAATGCCAGTGCCAGAAATTCAGTTTCGAAAATATGCAGAGCCAGCAGCGGAGCAGATCACTGATATAGGTATTATGCGCTGGCGAACTAATAATCAATTCGCAGCACCCATGGTGATTCGAATTCCTGGTGGATTTGCCGGACGCGGTGACCCTTGGCATTCCATGTGTGATGAAGTGGAATGGGCGCATAAAACGGGATGGCAGATTGCCTTTCCATCCAACGCGCAAGATGCCGTCGGGCTTTTACGCTTTGCGTTAAGAGATAACAACCCAACCATCTTTTTTGAGCATCGCTCCTTGCTGGATGGCCGTTGGTCGCGGCGGCCTTATCCCGGAGATGATTATGTGATCCCATTAGGTCAAGGCAAGCTGATCCAAGCGGGCGAGGCATTAACGATAGTCACTTGGGGAGCCATGGTAGAGCGTTGTGAAACCGCTGCGCAACAACTGAAAGAAAGTATCGAAATTATTGATCTAAGGTGCATCCAACCTTGGGATAAAACTATGGTTTTAAATTCAGTTAAAAAAACCGGCCGTTGTCTCATCGTGCATGAGGATAATCTCACTGCCGGCTTCGGCGCAGAAATTGCGGCGTTGTTAGCCAAAGAGGCATTTTTTGATTTAGATGCACCGATTGAACGATTAACTATGCCAGACATCCCTAATCCGCATAACCTGCATTTGATGAATGCGGCTGTTCCTAGCGTAGAGAAGATCCAGCAAAGTATGATTAACCAATTGGAAATCTAGGTAAGAAAGCATGAACCAAACAACCCCAATTCAGATAGAAGTTGATGAACTCGAAGGTACTCAAGCTAGCTTTTCAAGTTGGTTAATTAAACTGGGTGACCGCGTTGAAAAAGGACAGCCGATTGCAGAATTAGAAACCGATAAGGTGGCAATGGAAGTCTGTGCACCTCAGTCAGGAATTATTGTTGGTTTAGATGCCAAACAAGGCGATGCGGTTAAGCCCCTGCAAAAACTGGGAGAAATTGAACAGCAGCGCGAACAAGAATATGAGGTTGCACTAGAAAGGGCGGTTGTTCAAGTCGAAACAGAAGTGTCGCCTGTGTATCATGTAACAGCGAAAGCGCAAGGTCATTCTACTGACAGCATAAACAGGCAACAATTAAGCCCCGCGGTTAGACGGCGATTAATGGACCATCAGCTTGATAGTGCCAATATTCAAGGCACAGGCCGAGGTGGACGGATCACTCGTCACGATATTGAAATTTTGCTTCAATCTCGAAAAAATAAGGCTCAAACTGAGACATCACACGCTACAACAAAAGTAGAATATCCGACCCCAAAGCAACCCATCGATCAACAACTACCGGCAGCGCGTCTACTGCAGGGTAAATCAATCCCCCACTCCAATATGCGCCGTTCTATTGCTAGCCATATGGTAGAAAGTCTGTTGCAGATCTCGCCCCATGTCACCAGTATTTTTGAAATGGATATGGGCAATATTATCGAACATCGTAAATGGCATAAAAAAGAATTTGCAGAACATGGCGCCAAGCTCACTTTCACCGCCTATTTTTTAATGGCAATGGCAAAGGCGGTTGCTAAAGTGCCACAGGTTAATGCCAGATTTCATGCCGACAGCTTAGAGGTTTTTTCCGATGTGAATATCGGTGTCGGAACGGCATTAGGTGAGGAGGGTTTAGTGGTTCCCGTGGTGCATCAAGTGCAGTCGCTTAATCTTTTTCAAATCGCAAAAGCCTTAACCCTACAAACCGAAAAAGCAAGGCAAGGGAAACTGACTAGTCGCGATCTAAAAAATGGTACACTGACGATTTCGAATCACGGTGTTAGTGGCAGTTTAATTGCCACTCCGATCATTATCAATCAGCCGCAAGTCGCAATCTTGGGCGTTGGTAAACTTGAAAAGCGCGTGGTAGTAGAGCAAAAAGACGGGCAAGACCAAATGCTAATTCGTCCCAAATGCTATGTTTCACTAACCATTGATCATCGAGCACTTGATGCGCACCAAACCAATTTATTTCTTTCGCAATTTGTGTCTGAAATTGAAACTTGGGGCGAGTAAAGGCAAGCAAAACGTCGCAGAATTAGAGCGAAATTTGGTCATTGCGAGGAGGAACGACGCGGCAATCTGTTTGAGATCGGCTTATAGCTTTAGGAGATTGCCACGTCGCAGCGCTCTTCGCAATGACTGTTTTAGTGCAGAGGATAAAGCACTTGCCCTTATCAAAAAAAACCAAACAAGGGATTTTTTAAGGCAATTTTATTCAATACAACCAAACCCCTCCGATCGCCATATCAAAACCAGCGGTAGGTGCGAAAACTTGCGCTTATATCAAACAAGAAGAGTAGGCGCCCGTGCCCAGCGGCGAGCTTTAGGGCTTTTTTGCGTTCTTTTTTAGCTCTTGAAAAAAGAATGTCGCACGCAAGCGCAGCTGTGCGAAATAGCTTTTAAATTGAGAGTTTAGGCAGCAAATTTGTTGGGTTTTGCTAGCGCTCAACACCAACCTACGGATGTCATTGGGTGCAGGAGCTCAGCGGTGCGAAACTGTTTCTAAAAACGACAGCCTCTAGAAATTGTTACCCTACTAATAGGATTTCAAAATTAACCCTTTGCCCCTATCGCTTCGGCATATGAACCGAATCCTTAAATCTTGGTCGATCTTTTTGCTCTTTACCTAAGGGGGAAATCTCTCTTAATGTTTGATTAAACCGATCGGCCAGTTGTACATATTCATTGGTACCGGTTTTTTTCCAAGCAAACTCTTCATCTTTGACTTGGCGAACCACTTTAGCCGGTATTCCCATCACCATCGAGCGTCTATCACACTGAAAACCCGCTCTAACAAAGGAACTGGCGGCGACAAAGGACTCTGCGCCAATTTTTGCATCATCCATCACTACCGCGTTCATACCCACTAGCGCATGTTCACCTATTCGACAGCCATGTAAAACAGCACCGTGTCCAATGTGACTGTAAGGCTCTAAATGACAATCTTTATCAGGGAAACTATGCAGCACGCAGGTATCTTGAATATTGGAATGATGGCCCACAAAAATTCGACCAAAATCTCCCCTTAGCACCGCGCCAGGACCGATAAAGCAGTGTTCTTCAATAATTACATCACCAATAATTTCAGCGCTAGGATGTATATAGCAATTGGCTTTAACCACAGGGATAAAATCTTCTAAGGCGTAAATAGGCATGGTGAGTTTATACGGTTGTTTATGATTGGTTTATTATACACCTTGTTAAGGTTTAAACTAGAAGTTGGTTACATCTTGTCAAACTTAACCTTCTCAATATAGTCAGCCCAGCTTGTAGAAGGTGTCCAAATTTTTAAAAGATCTTTCTCAGCGATAGACTCTGGGACTTTTAGCTCAATTATCCGGTATAAATATAAAAATGTGGAAGCTCGGTAATTAGCTTCACAATGAACATAAATTTTATCCTTGCCATAGCTTTTCATTAGGGATACAAAGTTTTCAAAATCCTCAAGGGATGGCTCATGCCAATCGACTTCAATTTGCTGATAGCTTAAACCTAAGCTTTGAACTCGGTTTCTTTCTTCAGTTTGATCGCCTGGAATTAAATTAATCACATGTTTAAAACCGTATTGCTTTATCAAAGAATAGTCATCTAATGCAATTAATCCTGAGCTAGCCATATCTTTGGAGACAAAATGAAAATTAGTAATTTTATGAAGTGAATCATTTAATGTTTCGGCCATTAAGGGAGGGCTGATTAAATTGTAGCTCAAAACTAAAAATAGGAGTTTAATTCGATTTAACATAGGTGTTTTATCTCCGCAAGAAGACTATAAATAGAGATATTAGCCTATATTATTCCACGGCAGTGTGCAAATTTAGAAGGATTTTAAATTGTAACAAACCACTGTTGTAGACATCGATTTTTGTGAGGATTTAAGTGGCTTAACAGAGGATATTCTGTAAATGAAATGTCACTCAGTGCTTGATTATGTTAGTCTAGTGCAATGAAATCAAAAGGTATATTTAGTGAGTCATCCACCGCTTCTATGTAAACAATGGGCATCTTGTCCCAGTGAGCTATCGGATATTCGTAAGAATATAGCGGATGTTTGCCAACCGTTAGGTTTTCCGCAGACAGATATTGACCAAATAGTGCTTGCAATTGATGAAGCCTGTACCAATATAATGCGCTACGCCTATAAGGGATGCCGAGAGGGTGTAATAAAAATTGATGTAACGCAGGATTCACAGCAAATCATATTTAAATTGCATGACTACGCCAAGCAGGTACCAAAAGACTGCATCAAAAAGAAGCCAAGCGCCTTGTGTGAGCCGGGTGGTTTAGGTGTTATGTTAATGCGTCAGGTCATGGATTCGGTGGAATTTATTCATACCAAAGACTGTAAGGGCAATATTCTTGAAATGCGTAAAAACCGAGTAAAGGGAAACCGTTAAAATGAGTTTCGACTGTTCCGATTATAAACAATATAAACGACTCCACCTTAGCGGTGAAGTCGATCTACATAATTCGCCAGATGTGCGGCGTTGTCTGCTCGATATTTTAAATAGAAAGAAATCAGTAATCGTTGATTTTTCTGATTTAACCTATATTGATTCATCAGGTATGGCAACCTTGGTTGAAGGGCTAAATATAGCCAATAAAATGAATTTGACATTAACAATTGTCGGCGCCAAAGACGCACCTTTACAAGTCTTGCAATTGACACGTTTAAATCAGGTTTTTCATATTGTTGAAAGTCTTGAGGATATAGAGGAATAAATCTGTTGAGCGACTCGCAAGCCTTAATTAAAGTGAATAACCTCAGTAGTGCTTACGGTGAACGTAAAGTGCTGTTTGATATTGATCTAGAGGTTAAGCAGGGTGAAATTCTAGTGGTGATGGGTGGTAGTGGTTCTGGCAAGAGTACGCTGCTCCGAAATATGCTGGGTCTCATGATGCCGAGCCAAGGAGAAATCCTGTTTAACGGCAAGGACATATGCAAAGTTAACCAGGCCGAACTAGCTAAATTAAGACAGTCGATGGGTGTCGCGTTTCAGGGTGGTGCTCTACTCAGTTCATTATCTGTCGGTGATAATATCAAGCTCCCTTTAAGGCAACACACCGATCTGGATGAAAAAACCATAAGCATTATGGCACGCCTAAAACTTGAACTAATGAATCTAGCTGAATATGAAGATCTTATGCCTTCGGAGCTATCCGGCGGTATGTTAAAAAGAGCTGGTTTAGCGCGGGCGGTTATTATGGACCCCAAGATACTATTTTTTGACGAACCATCCGCAGGGCTTGATCCGGTCACATCGGTTGAACTCGACCAGTTGATTCTGGACTTACGAGAAGCTATGAATATGACCATTATTGTGGTGACTCATGAGCTAGAAAGCGCTTTTAAAATCGCCGATAGAATAGCAGTGCTTTTTGATGGAAAATTAGTCACCATTGGTAGTGTAGAACATATAAAGGCTTGCAGTGATGAGAGAGTAGTTAACTTGATCAATAGGAAGCCTAGAATAAACCCACTTGATGCAGATAAATACCTATCTCGTTTAACTAAGGGATCTTAAGACAATGTTGGCTCAAATTGAAAGACTAGGTGCTACCACCATCACTCGATTTGAAGACTTAGGTCGAATGGGTATTTTTTTATCCCGAGTTTTTAGCAGTATTTTTTCTCGTCCTTTTGGTTTTCGTGACCTGCTAAAACAAATAGCTTTTATTGGCGCCAGCTCCATGCCAATTATTCTGCTATCAGGTTTGTTTACGGGAATGGTTTTGGCCTTACAATTTTATGCGGTGATGGTGGATTTTGGTGCGGTTGAATTAATGGGCGCAGCGGTATCTAAAAGTTTGGTGCAAGAACTTGGTCCGGTGATGACGGCCTTGATGGTGATAGCTCGAGTAGGCTCTGCCACCTGCGCCGAAATCGCTATTATGCGAAATGAACAGCAGTTTGATGCACTCACTTGTATGGCGATAAGCCCGTATCGTTTTATTATGGTTCCGCGTCTATTAGCCGCCATTATTTCGCTACCAATCTTGACCTCTATATACAATCTTATCGGCATTTTTGGTGGCTACCTGGTCGGTGTCTATTTAAAAGGTTTAAGCGGAATGGCATATATGCAAACCATTGAGAATTCTATCACTTGGTCGGATTTAAAAATGACATTTATTAAGTCGATTATTTTTGCCGTAATTTTAATTTGGATAGCAATGGCTAAAGGTTTTTTTGTGCATCTAGAAAAGGGAGTTTCTGGTGCAGAAGCGGTCGGTAAAGTCACCACTAAAGCGGTGGTCGCCAGTGCCATTACCATGTTATTTGCTGATTATATTGTCAGCTCTTTTTTGATTTAAGGAGTTTAAAACCTGATGAAAAAAATATCTTTAGAGTTAATTGTCGGCCTATTTATTGTTTTCGGGACGGCATCCATTCTTTATCTATCGGTAGCGGTGAGTGGTCTATCGATATTTGAAGCAGACGGCTATCATCTAAAAGCCAAGTTTGAAAACTCGTCTGGATTAAAAAAAGGTGCCGTAGTGGAGATTGCTGGGGTTAAAATCGGTCAGGTTGAAAGTATTAACCTTGATACCGATACTCAGGAATCTTTAGTCTGGATCAAGGTTCAAACTAATGTTGAGATTCAGGATGATGCGGTAGCCTCTATCCGTACAGCGGGTATTATTGGTGACAAGTTTATCAAAATTTCTACCGGTGGTGGTGACCCGCTTGAGGATGGTGATGAAATTATTGAAACCGAGCCTTCTATCAGTATTGAAGAACTTATCAGTAAATACATGTTCAGTAACGAAAGTTAAACTTAGGCGTCAATAGACCAACTTATTTATCAATAGCAGGATACTATAATGAGAAATACATTCCTTTTTGCCCTAGCCCTTTTGTTTTTTACTAATACAATTCAGGCTGCCACTCCGACACAGACTTTAGAGATAGCGGTTAATCGATTGATTGAAGTCGCAGCGGATAAAGTAATGGATGATACGGCTAAAAAACAAGCCTTATCCATCGTACTATCTGAAGAAATCGATTTTAATAGTCTATCAAGAAGGGTGGTTTCTAAAAATTGGAAAAAAGCTACCGAAGAACAAAAAACTCAATTTAAAAAATTATTTTTAAACATAATGACAGACACTTATTTTTCATTATTAAAAAACTACAATAATGAGAAGGTGCTTTTTACGAAAGAGCAAATAAAACAGACCAAAAAAAATACCTATGCTATCGTTGATACTAAGATCAAAACTTCTGACAAAACTATTCCTGTGCGTTATCGACTGATTAAAAACGGCGATACTTGGAAAATATATGACTTTATTCCAGAAGGGATCTCCATAGTTACAACCTACAAAAACAACTACTCTAAGACACTTAAGAAAAAAGGTATGCAAGGGTTGTTAGATGATATGACTAAAAGTCAGTCTAAGACAAAGGGCTAAACTTTGATACCACTGCTTGTCAATCTCAGTAAAGATGCGACCTACGACAACCCTTTATCGGTGTTGTATGAGGTTGTAAAAACCGAAATTAATCATTTTAAAATTGCCATGATTACAAGCTATAAGCTTCCCCGAGGTTGTTTTCAAATAACCGGCTCCTGTGATGATAATCAATGCCCTATTTATACGGCAGAGGAAATGTTAAAGGGCAGCCCTAAGTTTTCAAAAATAGAGGGTGCCTTTATTGAAGATTGGAAACTTCAATCCTCCCCTTTTAGCGTGACACAAAATAATTGCCCAGAGTTATTTGAAGTAGAATCTAAAGCCTTTGACGTTGCTCAAGTGATTCCAATCTGGATCAAAGGAACCATTGAACGTTGGGTTATTATATTTGACCAACAGCGACAGACCAACCAAGATAACAAAGCTGAGCGAGATCTAACCAAATTATCCTTGTTGCTCAATTATGCTTTAACAAATATTCTGCGTAGTGAACAAAAGCGCCAATTGGATTATGCTCGTTCATGGATTGATGAAGAACTTCACGAAATTTCTCGTTTACAATCGCTTTTACTTCCACGCAAGGATCTTAAAATTGAAGGCACTGAAATCGCTTTTACTTTTAAGTCTTACAAAGAGGCTGGAGGTGATTATTTAGATCTTTTTCCATTGGGTCAGGATCAAAATACAACAAACCGGCCGAACTGGGGAGGTATCATAGCTGACGTGACCGGCCATGGTCCTAGTGCGACCGTGGAAGCTGCGATGGTTGATGCTATTTTGCGTACATTTCCAACCGATCAAGAAGCCACACCAGCAAAAGCCGCTACCTATTTAAATAAGCACTTTTTTACTCGTCGCGATCGCGGTAAATTTGTGACCGCCATGCTCTTTTCTTATAAGAGCGATAGCGGTATTTTAAAATATGTTTCAGCCGGGCACCCTAATGCCTATGTTAAACGAGGAGAACAAGTGATTGTGCTGGATGAATCAAAAGGGATACCTATTGGTGTTCTACAAGACTATCAGTGGCAGTTTAAGGAGTTTAAATTAGAACCACAAGATATTTTGTTTATCTATACCGATGTTGTGCTTGAAACTCGCAGCTTAAAAGGAGAGGACTTTGGCGAGCAGCGCTTAGTTGAAACCCTAAGGTCAGCTTCAGATAATCCGCAACAGCTAGTGGAAGAAGTAGAACAAGCGTTACTAACTTTCAATGGTCTTAATGAGTTGCAGGATGATTTAACTTTGTCGGCAATTAAGATTTTATAAGATAGTAAATCTTTTGCATCTAAGGGAATGAGTAGCCATGACACAGATCGTTATTTTTTGGAAACTCTGGTGCAGGAAAAAGTCGTTTAGCCCAAAAACTCGCACAGCATTATCAAGCAACACATCTTGATCTCGATACTTTAGCGTGGCTTGATACTCAACCGCCTACGCGAGCTGGGTTAGAACAGAGCCAACAGGTGATTGAAACCTTTTTGCACCAAAAATAAACGCTGGGTTATTGAAGGTTGCTACGCCGATTTATTGGCATTACTTAATGATAAAGCCAACAAAATGCTATTTATAAATTCATCCGTGCAAGACTGCATTGATAACTGCAACTCCCGTCCTTGGGAGCCGCATAAATATAAATCTAAACAAGCGCAAGATGCCAATCTTGAATTGCTGATCAATTGGATTAAAGATTATGAAATCCGCGATGACGAGTTTTCAAAGCGATCACATCAAAAATTATTTAATGCATTTCAAGGCACAAAACATCAGCTAACATCCAATCAGGCGATTAACCAGTATCTTATTGAAGTCAAAAACTAAATGGGGTTTTTCTGAGGATTTAATGAGTTTGCTTTTATTTTATTTCTAATTAAATTATGATGAATTATCAGAATAAGGGAATGTGTCTGACAAGGTTAATAATTCGATAAAAATTTTATAAAGAGGAACAAGCAATGTACGAGCTTTTTATCAGTAGTTTTGTCACCTTTTTTGTGGTGATTGATCCTTTAGGCATCGCCCCTATTTTCGCAGTAATGACTGAAGGTGCGTCGGCTCAATTTAAACGAAACATGATTTTAAAGGCCACCTTAACCGGCGCTATCATACTACTACTATTTGCTTTTATTGGTAATGCATTATTGCAAGCCCTAGGCATCAGTTTAAATGCTTTTAAAACGGCGGGCGGCGTTTTACTATTTTTAATTGCGCTGGATATGGTATTTGAAAAACGTAGTGAGCGACGGGCAAAAACCTCACAAGAATTTTCCCACGAACATACGCAGGTGAGTGAAAGCAAGCCAAACATTGACCATGAGTTTGATGATATCTCCATTTTTCCAATGGCTATCCCTTTTTTAGCTGGGCCGGGAAGTATTGCCTATATTATGTTATTGATGAGTCACAATAGCGGTGAGATACACGCTCAAAGCATCGTCATCGCTTCCATGTTAGCCGTACTGCTGGCGACCATTTTTGTACTTCTGGCCGCGACTAAAATTATTGATTGGTTAGGGCAAACCGTTGCTAATGCGATCACTCGAATACTTGGGGTGTTGCTCGCTGCGCTCGCCACACAGTATGTCTTTGATGGTATAAAAGGTGCCTTTGGTTAGCTGATGTGGAAGATGGAATTAGAGGCTTGATAAGGGGTGTTTCTTGATAGTCTCTTTACGCTCTTTGTCGTATTCTTGGTAAGTTTTTTTATTAGTTTCAAAACAGGTATTATGTTTTTGCTGCGATGCAGATTGTTCAACACATAAACTAGTTTGATAGTCTTGCCCCGCTTGATACAGTTGTTTATTACTGCAACCCACAAAAATAAATGAAAACAAAACAATTGAGATTAGTTTTTTCATGGTTGTACCTAAAATGTGGCTGGTTTAAATGGGACGAATAAACTCAGATTTAGTTCAATATTCTTTAAAAATTAAATATTGAACGAAATTATAAGGCGTAATAATTAATCAATTCAATACAATTTGAACAAGGGATAAATAACAAGGGGTAAATTATTATTCGGCGAGCGTTTATATTTGAGGTTCAGCTTTGAGTTCTCACTAAAAGTTAAGCCTTCATCTTTTCGGATAAAATAACTTGATATTCAAGTTATACAACCAGATGAACTTTTAAACCTGAATTCTCAGCAGCAATAATTTGCCGTTTATCAGATGAAATAAATAAATCTGTATTCCATGTTAAAGCACAAGTTATATGTAAGGCCTCCAAAGAACGCAATTTTTTATTTTCTAGTAGCTTAATAGAATTTTCAACTACCTCGGGTACAAGATTTATCATTTGAATATCATGTATGTCCTCTATAATTTGCTGTTTTACACTCTGATAACCGTTTTCTGTCAGGCTTCCTTCTCTAACCTTTCTGTTTAACGCCGACATTATCTCAGGTAAGCAGATAATACTTAGAGCCAGCGTTGATGCTTTCTGCAATAAATCGTCTATTTCTCTGCTGCCGGGCTCTTCAATAAATTTTTTAATGTATGACGATGAGTCAAAAAATAGTTTCATTCAGAATATTCTCGTTCATCAATAATGGTCTTGGATAGTTCTTCTCCCTGTAGAGTGAGCCTTACTCTTTTTTTCTTCCAAGAAGGTAAGCTTTGGCTTGCTTTGTCGATAGGGGTTATTTCGGCTATTTTTTTCCATGGCGTAAAACATGTACCGTTTCCCCTTGTTCAACCGAAGAGAAAATGAGTGATGCATTTTTCCTGAACTCAGTAAAATTAATTTTAAGCATTATCATGGAACCCTAAATTGGTCTTCTAAGAAATTAAAGTGTACATTGGTGTACACTTGAGTGCAATGTTAGTCTTGTCTATAGATCTTTATGTGAGAATTATAGATATTTCCGCGAACGATATCAGACAGGCACTCTATAGTCAATTTCCTACAAAGACACGGGTCAATGTCTTACAAAACCGTAAAAATCAAAGAATTTTTGTAAGAGAACAACCCGACTTGGTGTGCGAGATATCTCAAAGATGCCTGTCCATTATTTTTCATTATTTTTCATGTTTTTCGGTTAGTGCTTATCACATTTCAAATCACTCTCAACATCTCTAAACCGAGTCACTTTAGTCAAAATAACATTGTTTTTTGTCGGAATGATCGGAGTTTTTTTCAGTATTCCCCGTATTTCGATTCTCTTTCCTTCACACTTTGAGGCATCAGTTAATTTATTGATAGACTCCAGCTCTATTAAAATGCCATCCACCCCTGAATGAGCTTTCATCATATCTTTGGAATAGAACATAATTGGACCATCATAACCGATGTTCGCATAGTATCCTGAAAATTCTATTTTTTTTCCTTCAAATTCTGCTAAATTAGAAATTAGATTAATCATTGAAACCCTCTCATATTCGACAATGTTCTTATCTTTGCAACTAGTGAGATAAAAAATTAAAAAAATAAAAAAAAGTATTCGTTTTGTATGGTACATATATGGTTTAATCCTTTTCATAAAATTTATTATTTATAATAGCGGTTCTACCATCTGTATTAAATCTATAGATTGTATTCGTTCTTGGGTCAATCATTATTCTGGTGATCCCTGATGCACGCGCATCAGCTAAAGCAGAATTAACATTTGATTTCCAATTTGATGCCACATTCGGATTATAAAGTTTTGTTCTATTTGAGCTAATGTCGAGGGTGATTTTTACCAAAAACGAATCAATTCTTTCTATACCATTGTCTATTTTACCAAAATAACCATCGTTAGGTGTCGGCATGATACCACCCGAGGTTATTATGACTTGAGACAAAATTAAAGCTTCTTTATTGAAACAAAAGAAAAAACAGTCCTGAAATTCACCAGAAACAATCCACGCACCTCGGCTTTGAGAACCAACACCCGCCTCCCTAACTCTCTTTATCTGGGCATCAATAAGAGACTCTATATCCGTATCAGTAATAAATGGGACAGGCTTAGCTTTACTTTGAAGCCTGGCATAACACGACTCACCATTATCAAAACAACCATTAGAAGCGTCTACAGTTTCAGCTCCCCCACCAGCGCATTCCAGATTTTCAGGACAACCACCACTTCCAAAACTATTCTGACTGGAGCCAACACCCACCTGCCCTTTTGAACCTAAATCCGTATTATCCAGCTTTAATGTTTTCGGCGTTATTTTGAAAGCCCTTTCACTCCCATTGCGTGCTGCCGTGTAGACATAATTACTCGACTTTCCACTCTCATCGGTTACCGTCGCGGTGATGGTTCGAGAGGTATCTCTTTTTATTCTTGAGCCTGTTGGCGCACTACGGGTTCTTGATTGGCTCGTAACTTTGACTTCTAATTTGTCTTGGTCTATATCTGCGGCGTATCCACTCGGATCCGTCCCCGCCAATGGGTTATTCATAATGTATGAATAAGGGTTCATTGACTGTGAATTACCCGGTGCTTGTATAAAGGGATCGACACTCAAGAATCTTCCGAGGTTGTAATCATACACCCGTCCATTCATATGGATCAACTGTGCATCGTCTAAATGTTCATGATCGGTAAAGCCGCGGTTGGTGGTCTCTGCGCCGAGGATATTTGCACCGATAGGCTGACTGAGAGCATTGCTGGTTAAGTTATAGGTAAAATTATCCCTTAATCGCCCATCTCGCGGCTTGCCGAAGGGATCATAACTGTGGTGTTGCCGTAGATTGCCCTGCTCATCAAAGCTGCCAATCATGGAGCCTAGTCGGTCGCGGTGAAGGTAGCTATCAGGCACCCACTCTATGAGCTAGATCTTGCAAAGACTCAGGGCAATGTCTTACAAAACCGAGAAGTTTAAGGACTTTTTGTAATGTTAATTACCAATTTACTGCCGTAGAATTGGTCACTTTCCAACCAAATTAGCATCCTAATCATACCACATCCTTATAACGCTATTCTGGGAATGTGAATTTCCCCACAGAATTTCTAAATTTCTCTTGAAGTCCGTTTGGTGTTTTTTGTTTAATGCCCAGATGAAACGATTTTATCCCGATTTTTGCACCATTAATGCCTTTACCCTTTTCTTCTTGATTATCATCAAAATGAACTGGAATGCGCGCATTGCTCAAAACATGACCAGTTTGTTTCTCATGGCATTATTTACAAACAACGCTCTAGCGCCTTCGCTGAAAAAGTCGGTAAACGTCGCGCCCTTTCGGGGTCGGACCTCAGCAACTATATGTTTTTATTACCTTTAGTCATAATTAATTGCTGTTTTTAGCACTTAAACACCCCTTTTAGCTATCAAAAAGGCAGCTGTAAGCGCCAATTGCATCTTTTACAACACAATCATCCTCCACTAAATGGATTGCTTCCTTCTTCCTTCCTTAAAGTAATGAAAAAGGGTCCAAAAATAGCCCTTTAAGCCCATATTAGGCCCTTATTTTAACACTTTATTATTTACTTTCAATTAGATACTGAGGTCCGACCCTGAATATAGCAAAGTGATTTGGCGCGGAATGTGAGTTTTATTCAACCATTGATGTTGGGCTGATAAAACTAGCCCAACCTACGGGAAATTTTTTTCAATTATGAAAAATAATATTTTATTGTTATAACTTTTAAATACGGCCCAGACGTAATTTCAACGGAAAACTCAGAATACATCTCATGAGGAATTTCCAACCGTCCTGATTTAATATTTTCAAGTTTAGACGTAA
>JAUZSK010000009.1 GCA_030949565.1 Enterobacterales bacterium | reverse complement strand
GACAAATTTATGCAGGAATTTAGGCTTGAAGCACCTAGAATGGCTATTTTTAGTGGTTTTCAACATCCTAGTTTTAACTCTCCTTATTGCTTTTTGCGTTCCATTACGCGATATTGGTACGACTTCCTATATCCCAAATACTAACACCCCACAAAGGCGATGTAAATCAAGATTTCTCACCCTCGATAATCAATATGAGAGGTTTAGATCGAAGTTCTTATATGCCATATCAAGCCTTATTGAAAGGTTCTGCGGCATGAGCGGTGGGGTTCCCTCGGACCATTCAACACTACGAGTAATAAACATACCTTAAACCAGAACCAGTATATCTTGTGGTTTCAACATTCTTCATTCTCTATTTGCGAATCACGAATAAAGAATGGCATCTACTGCCACTAATTTGCAAGATAATGCTGGGCAGCCTCATCACGCTTGCCAAAAAAATCGGCTAAGATTAAATCCCTTTTAGCGAGAGTAGTCGATCTGCTTATGCACTTTTTTAAGCCAATCCAATGCGCCAGGGGTGGTTTTCCAGACATCACGCATTTCGGCCCGGTATAACCAAGCTTCATCCTTGCCGCCGTATGAAACGCCAAAGCTATCTAACTTAGGTTTACTAACCTTGTCACGGATAAGAGCGGGAATGACATGCGGTCGGTTATCCAACATCTCGAGTAGTAACGCTTTCGCTTTGCTTTCATCAGCCAAAATATAATGGCACAGCGCGGTTCCCATTAACATATCGAGCATACCGTCATCGGGGTAGGAATCACTCAGTTCTAATGCTTGATGATAGTCTTGTTGCCTAATCCGTTGGTTAATGAGAAGACAACGCAAACCATGATTATCATTAGGATTGAGTCTTAAATATAACTCTAACCAGGGTTGTTTATCGGTTTCATTGGGCTGCAAGTGAATCAGATGGGTTAGAATACTGATTATCGGTCTATTTTCCCTAAACATCCAAGTCAATGCGCTATCAGCAGGCTGTGATTCAAGTTTTTGCTGTAATCGCTTAACCACCTTTTCCGCAATCGCCTGCACTTGCTGAAGTACCGGACTCACAGGGAACATGCGACTCGGATGCTGAGCAAGGATCTCCAAGATGCCATTCAAAACTTGGACACTATTTAGAGCCGCGGGGTTTTGCATCAAAAATTCCAGCCATTCCACCTCATCGGGATCATCCCACAGGTTATCCGCTTGAGGCATACCAGCCATCATGTGTCTTGATAGGGGGCTAACCTCAATCCATTCTTCAACTAATTCATCCAGCGAGGCAGATTCTTCTAGTCGCAACAGTGTTTGCTTTGAGTCCGCCTCTTCACCCATGTTTTCCAACCGAAAAGCA
Organism: Enterobacterales bacterium; assembly: GCA_030949565.1. Classification (GTDB taxonomy): domain Bacteria; phylum Pseudomonadota; class Gammaproteobacteria; order Enterobacterales; family Kangiellaceae. The sequence goes on along the minus strand of JAUZSK010000009.1, from coordinate 3,177 downwards.
TCCTCAGTGAGATCAGCCTGCTTTTTTAACAAGGATAATAAAAGTACTGAGCGCTGATCCTCTTCATCTTGGTTAAAGAAACCGATAATCGCTGCTTGAGGATCCTTTTTTGCCAACTGCAAGAAGTCTTCGATCTTCTCAAAACCATGTACACTGCGCTGAACTTTAGCCAACCAAAAACTGGCTCTTTGTTTGGCATGGTCGATTTGTTTATCTACCACCAAAAACTGTATTTCTAATACCGAACTACTTAAATCGCTCGGATTCACTTTTATCGCCTGATACAGCAGGTTTAACGCACCTTTAACATCTTTATTATCCATGGTAATCGACGCCAGCCTTTGCAGCGCTTCTGATTTCACAATTTTGCTAGCATGATGGATTAACCCCTGTAGCATATCTAATTTATTTTTGTCGCTTGCATAATGGCGATCAAAAGCATCACAGCAGATATCCACTAGGCCCGATGATTGTGAATTAAGATGCTTACCCTTATCGGCAAAATAGGGTTTTAACAATTTGACAGCCTTTTGTGGTTCATCATTTTCTAAATAATTTGCTGCAAAGATTTCCAGCGCTATCATTGGCAACTGAAATTGTTTAGCCGCCTGAAAAATACTAGTATCGGGTAACTGTTCAGCAAAAAATGGCCAAAAAACATCCTTTGGGATTTTCGATGAATAGGGAACGCCAACACAACAATGTTTATATTTTTTACCTGAACCGCAGTAGCATGGCAGATTACGCTTAGGCGGCTCAATTTTTATTGGTTTAAAATCATTTTTAGGATGAGGGAAATTATTCCACATTTGAAATGCAAACCAAAACACCATTAAATCTTGGCCGGGTTGCGCAAAAAAATCAGGCTCAAACTGTGGCATGATCTTTCTTAATCTTTGACAGCATTCAAGAGGGTCACTGGTGTTTAATGCTAAAGTAATAAAAGTTGACATCATTTTGTCGACTGCTTCATTCGATTGATTGTTTTGCATTTTGACCTCAAAAAAATAGAATGCTGGGTTTTATTTTAATGGCTATTCTACAAACATTTCACTCATTTCGCTATCAGTAAATACACTGTTACTGGGGTTCGGATAAATAATGCTCAAAATCAACTTCGGCATTCGGTTTTTCGGTTCTTTTATGATCTTGTAAAAGATAAAACTCCATCCAGCGCATCAGTCGAATAGCCGCATCTAGCTGCGCCGCGTTATATGAAAAACCGTGGGCTTCTTCGGGATACAAAACTAATCTCACTGCGGTATCAGTACGCGTTTTAATATAGCGATACATCTCTAAGGCTTGGCTGGGATGCACCCGAGGATCTTTTTCACCGTGTAAAATAAGCAAAGGGGTTTGCGCTTTATCGGTATAGAAAATAGGACTGATGCGCAAAGCTCTTTGCCAGTCATCCCAAGGATGGGCTCTGAGGTGTACTTGATACAGTTCTTTCGAAATATCCGTGGTACCAAATTTTGAAATCTGGTCGCCATAGCCTGCAAGCATCACACTGGCTGCAAAATATTTGGTTAAAGCGGTCGCGCCCCATGCCGCAGCATAACCGCCGTAGGAAACACCGGAAATAGCGATTTTATTCCTCTCCACTAGACCTTTATCGATCAGAGACACAGCCCCATCCACCAGATCATCAAACTCTTTACCTGCGGTTTTGCCTTGCGCTAATTTGGCGAAGGATTCACCACGCCCACTACTACCTCGATAGTTAGGTAGGAAAACCATAAAACCGCGACTCGCCGCATATTTAACAGGGTAACTATAACGATCGATCCAACCATCGGAGACATGGCTTTCGGGACCACCGTGCACCATTAAAATTAAAGGGTACTTCCTGTTTTTTTTATAATTTAACGGATAAATGAGTAGACCTTGCAATTCTAAACCATCTTTTGCTTTTAAACTGAATACTTTGTTGTTGGGGTAATTCAATCGAATCTAACCAAGGATTTGAATGGGTTATTCGAGTTAATTGTTTTTTATGCAATCGATAAATTTCTGCGGGATGGCTAGAGCGACTGGCAACTAGATGGATATTTTTTCCTTTTTCATCGCTATCGACTGCAATAAGATGCAAGCCTTCTTGACTAACCCGTGTTACCCAATTCGATTTTCTTACATCAATTTCAATTAATTCGCTTTGCGTGCCCTTAGCGGCTACCGCGAGTAGTTTATTTTTACTGATCCAATGAACCTGCTTGATATCTCCAGGGTATTTTTTCACTAGTTGATGAATGCGACCATTTTTTAATCGAATCGAAAATAGACGTCCCGCCACTGGATCTTTTTTATCAGCGCCGGCAATTATCGCAACACGTTTTCCGTCAGGGCTCCAGTGTGCTTCTGCTAATTTACCTTTAAGTTTTATTTGACTAATGGATTCACCGGATTGTTGTAAAATTTGGTAACTTGAAGCGATATAGAGATCATCGATTAACGCCGTTTTAACAGTACGAGCGAGTAACAATCGGCTGCTAGGATGATATTTCAAATTGACTAGATGAAAGGGATTTTCTAGCGAAATATGCGGTAACTTGCCTCGGTTTAAGATCGCTAAGTAGATGTTATTCTGTACTAAAGACTCCTCGTAGATCTGCGCATTAAAACCTTTTTTATGATAGGAATCTTGTTGTCTAGACTTTGCTTTTTTAGCTAAATAACTAATCGCCTGAGCATCATGACTAAGCGTAAAATCATAGATATCTTCATTGATGGCGATTATTTTTTTCGCCTCGCCGCCACTGGCGGAAATTTTGTAAATGCTAACATAGGGATCGTTATTTTTTTGTGCTAAAAAATAAATCTGTTGACTATCGCGGCTCCAAATAACTCGGCCGACTCTAATTAAGCCACTAACAAATGCTATATTCTGTGCTTGCTTGTTGATTAAATAAAGCGCGATATTAGATTTTCCATCATCATCCACGCCAACCCTATGCGGGATCATCAGACGGTAAGCGACCATTTCGCCATTGGGCGAAACCGCGATGGAAAGAACTTTTTTAGTTTCAATGGTTTGTTGTAAGCTCATACCCGCGCTTAGAGAGTTGGTTGAGATACTTAAAAAGGCTATTGGAACAACGATTAGAAGGCATACATGGCAGGCCTGCGTAATGACGATTTTAAATGAGACTTTCATAACACAGTATCCTACACCAGACG
>JAUZSK010000008.1 GCA_030949565.1 Enterobacterales bacterium | reverse complement strand
CCGGGTGACGGGCGTTATCCCTTAGTCTATGTTGTGGCGGCGAAACTAAAATCACCAAAAACAAATACCTTAAGAAGGGACTATTAAATGATCCCGATAAGGCACAGTTGACTGCCGACTCAAAAGCCATTACAACCATACCCTCCTTGGATGCCATTTTACCCTTTTGGACTTCCGCTCGAGTATTGAATCAATCCGAATTTGAAACCGCACCCTACATTGTAGGAAGCGATAGCACAACCGATTACTAGCGGCACAAAGAACATAAGGTTTACGTTAGAGCGATTAAAGATCAGTCCATTGATAAATTCTCGTTTTTAGGCGAGGTAAAGAGATTATATCAGACCCGCCAAACGGGTGGAGTATAAGTGGTACCGAAGGCTTAAAATCGGCATCACAGGTGAAGGGCAAAATTCTGTCACGGCAAGCGATCCTGGCGTGCTGCGAGGTTAAAAAATCCCGCCCAGAGCTGCGTAAAAGGCGATGTTATGGCCCACCGATGATCAACAAGCCAGACCGCTTTGCTCTCTCATGCGCCGCGCAGAACTTCAGCGGTGGTCAGATAATCGGCGGTAATATGGCGGCGAAACGAGTGACATGGTCAATATAACGTGGCAACCATTAATCGAGGTGATCGAGAAAAACATCGAAGTCGGGTCGCCGTTATGGATGATCTATCAACGAGGTGGAGATTTATGCAAGCACCAGGTAGCTCGCTGAAGAGGAGGATAGCAATCGCAAGCGACACGGTCAAGCTCCCAGATGAAAAAAAGCCGGCACTGTTGATGGTGTTTATGAACCTTTGAGAGTCAGCTTAGCGCTAGTACTTAAATCCTCTCGTTCTATTCATGATTGGAGATAATGTAAAAACCCCTCTATAATTATGATGCTTAGTTAGCGACAACAAAAAGAAAAAACATGGATGAAAATGAAATACGCTATTGGTTTGGTCGCTAAAAAGTATTATGAGGGTCGGCATGCCGGCGCCCATGAGAATTACCGAACGATTTTAAATCGCCGCCAAAAACGAGCTTCAATGCTGCAGTGAACCGACCAGTTAAAAATCGCTCAAACTAAAACCTCAAATCCAACGGTCCATCCAAAATATGGATTTGGACCACCTTGATCCCCTGTTAGAATGGCTCGGTCGACCACGTCTGTCATTGCCGTTTGCTTTGGGTTCCAGCTCATCCTCCACTACTCAAGCCGAAACCACCTTAGCAACCGGGTTCTTGCTATTTGCCATCGGTAATATTAGAGCAGATCCCTAATCCGCAGATAGCCGTGGTTGGAAGGCCGCGACTCCCACTCATTTAGGGCTTTCCAACTACGAAATATTTTTTGTCAGTCTCTTGGTTGCTAGTGGTTTAAGCATTACCGGCGGACTAGCTTTTGGTGATTGATGCTTGAAAGCTCACCGCACCGCACTGGATGAAAAAGGGTTATACTATTGCCGTGATGGGGACCGGACTTAATCTGTCTTTATCCGGCGGCGCATAGGCAACTTAGCCCACAGCATTAGGTGAGCAAGGATTATTGCTTTCTGAGTGCTTTCCGGATGAACGCGGTTCCGCGGCAAAGTTTTCCAAGAAGAAACCGCATCATTTGCCGGTTTAAGTTTGGGCACTCTCTAGTGGTCAGAAGCTGCGCTAAAAGCGGCTCCTTGATTACCGCTCGAATTGCTTTATGGATGAGAGGTCGAGAAGTCTTTGCGGTTCCGGAAAGATTAACAATACCTGGCAGCAAGGTCGCCATAGCCTCATAAAACAAGGTGCAAAGCTAGTAGAAGCAAGCGACGTTATGCTTGATGAACCACCCGCCTTAGCTACTGCGCAAAGCAAAATGGCTTAGCTCAGGAAACCCGCCCACAGCTTAACCAGGATATGCCGCTGAATTCCTTAAATTCCATCTGTCTCTGAGACACCTCTCACTCGACACCATTTTGGAGCAACGAGCCAATTCACCCACATCAGAAACCATAACCAACAAGCTGTTGTTATTAGAACTAGATGGTTGGGTAATCTCAATGCAGCCGGTGTTGCTATAGTCGAAATTTAGATTGCGTAGGCTGCAACCGAAAATATTGAGTCATAAACACTGACGTTGTCATCATCGCAGGCCCAACAATGTTTAAAAAATAGCCCTACAACTAATAATTGGGCTGGATAGATTTTTATTTGGCTTAACGCCATTCATTGGTACAGGGGCTACACATGAAAACCCTCCAGTATTGGATTTATTACAATACATTTTTGAACGCATGCAAGGCGCAAGCAGTGGCTGCTCTCGGAAAAAATGACGCTTTAGTTGATGAGTTACGCACTAAGTCGGATTTGGTCACAAAGGGAAGTTAAGTTGCTCTCCTAAAATGAAGCTGATGGTCTTGTTGATAGCCGGCTCAAAAAGATTTCGCACCATTGATTGATGAACCGCATACTCGTATTTATCATCCCTTGTGAAGCACGATAGCTTATCCATCGAATGCCGTGGTTTCATTTTATTCCCTAGAACAGATCGGCGTTGACTTTGACAGTCATTGTCGAGAAGCGGTTATTGATCGGCGTTAGCTGGGAACCGAACAATCAAACCGGATCTCGATCAACTAAAATGGGTTCATTGGTATGGTTCTTTTAATATCCTCGGCAAAGAAGAAGCCGCTATTTGGCTTGAAAATATCGACGCTTGCATCCACTAGCAACCATTAAATAAAGCCCGTTATAACCCTTTTAATTTTTTATCTAACGCATAGATATCTGAATTATCTGGTTGTCGTTTGTAGCGTTTATAATCCCATACATACTGTTCGGGATTTTGTCTAATCATGGATTCAATTTGCTGGTTAAGTGCTTGGTTGAAGATCTCAACCGAGTCTTGTTTTGTGTCAAAGTTTGCCGCTTGCAATTGGATTGAAAAGCCCTGCTTATTCTTATTTCTAAGACAAGTAGCAAACAATAATTGGGCATCCGTTTTCTGTGTAATTCTATGCAATAGTGTCATAGTATAAGCTGGTTGACCAAAAAAGTCGGTAAAAGTCCCACCGTTTTGCTGCGGTACCTGATCCGGTAAAATCCCCATCACCCCACCTTTTTTTAGCTGCCGCATCAAACCCATGACGCCACGAGCGGTGGCGGGAAATGGCTGACAACCAAACTGACTTCGAGCATTGTAAATAAGCTGGTCCACTTGCGGCAGTTTTGATGGTTTATACAATCCAAACATGGGGTAATTGATCTGAATCCATTGCACTAAAAGTTCCCAATTACCAAGGTGAGGCATCACCACAATGACCGGGCGATTAGCCGCTAGGATATTTGATAGCAACGCATCTCCAACCACTGATTTAAACTGTAATTGAATTTGATCTTTTGCACCAAAGCCAAGCAATTGGAAATTCTGCCAACAGTAAACCGGCATGCTCTGCACATTGTTGAACCCGTTTTTCTTTATTTTTTTTATCCAAATCGGGAAAAGCGATAGCTAGATTTGTTTCAATAATATGCCTTTGTTTGGCTGAGGTTTGTAAAATAATTTTGGCAAGAGCCACAGCAATCCTACGACGAATTGGAAATGGCAACCAATAAACCAAAGACAACATAGCTCTTGCTATAAAACCTTTTATCGGAAATAAGAACCAGCTGGACTGTTGTTTTTCAATAGACATATAAAGAAAGTAATGGGTTATCGGTTAAGCAGGTTAGCCGGCGAGAACTGATCGGTTAATGGTTTAGCCGAGACATCCCAATCAACCGCTGCGCTAATTCTAGAAACCAAATTAGGTAAATTAACATTGAGCACTTTTAATTGCTCTACAAGTTCAGAGTCAAATCCTAGTTTTACATCAATAGCATGACAATGACAGGCAAAAATAATCCGGTTGCCCTTGGTTGAAGACTTTAAAATTCGTAACTCTGGAAAAACCTTTTGATAGGTCGTTGACTCATGATGGTAAAGCTGGCTACCGGTAAAGGTGTTGGCAGAAACGATGCCACCTTTGTTTAACAAGTTTTTAACCTCGGTTAAAAACTCTACGGTTAACAAATGTTCTGGAATATATTCACCATTGAAGGCGTCGAGAATAATCCAATCAAAGGTTTGTTTTTGTTTTAATGCTCGCTTAACATAGACACGACCATCTTGGATCACGCTTTTAATTTTATCGGATTCATTATAAAAGAAATACTGCTTAGCTAATTTTCTCACTGCCGGATCAATTTCCACCGATATCACTTCCGTTTGTGGTAGAATTTTTGCGAAAGCATTGGGTAAACTACCTCCGCCTAACCCAATAATCAAAATACGTTTTGGGTTAGAATTATAAGCCAACCCCGCCATAATCGAGCGCGTGTATTGAAATACTAATTCGTCAGGGTTTTTAAGATTAATACAGGCTTGACTAGCGATGGCTTTTTTCCGAGATTCAAAATGTAAACAACGCTGTTGCAGCTTTTCTGATATTACAATATTGCGATAAAGGGATTTTTCTTTGTGCAGCGTTTTAGCCACTAACGGATTGGCGAGCAGTAATAAGTTGAGCGCCACAAAACAGGGAAACATTATGAATTTTGGATAATAAAGTGACAAAATAGAACTCCTGTCAGTTATGCCGTATGGCTCAATGTCATTTTATCCTCGGTAAAGCTAACTAACAAGGCAAAAACACCGGCACAGAACATCAAGCCGGAAACTAACCAAAAAACTTCATCGATTTCTAACCATAAAACAAGATAAAAGGAAGTCATTATAGTACCAATGGCGCTGCCTAGGGTAGAAACAAAGTACAAAAACCCCGCTGTTTGACCAGAAGAATAGGTCGACTCTGTTAAAATTCGAACCGCGTAGGGTGCAATCATACCCATAATAGCGGTCGGCAATAAAAACAAAAGGCTCGACGCAAATAGCGAACCATAACGAGGATCTTCAAGCATCGAAAAAACCCAATCCATCACCATTTCCGATCCAGCAATCATCGGTAACATACTGACCGATGCCGCAATAAAAATACCTGCAAAGCGGGTTAAACTCGCATTATTCAACGAATAACGACCGCCGATAAGATAACCTAATGACAACGCCAGCATAAACACCGTGATAATGCTGCCCCAGACATAAACACTACTACCAAAATAGGGTGCCAACAAACGCCCGCCAATGAGTTCGAAGGACATAATACAAAAACCTGCGATAAAGGCGAGACATAAAACAACGGTTTTTTTCATACGGACCTGCTAATTTTTATAAAAGAACCATCATACTAGGCAGATAGTAAGAGAGCAACTAGCAAACTCACTCAAAACCCTAACTGTTTTAAGTAATAAACAGCACATTTAAGACCCTGTTTTTCTTGATGCTTGTTTAATCATCCGCTTTCAGACTATTTCATAATTCTTCCAGCTATTTCAAGCTGCCTGTAAAAATTCAATTTATACTCAATCCTGCTTATCCCTCCCTACTTGAGTGAAATGTGATCGGACAGGCTATCGATAAGAAAATTTAAAACAACCATTGGAGAATCTCTATGAAAGTATTTTTGAAGCATTTATTCTTTACCCTTGGGCTGGTTATGGTTAGCTTAAGTGGGATGGCCGATGATAAAAAACCGATCAAAGATCCTCGTTTTAAACCACTGCAAAATCCTGCTAAACCAGCCTCAAACAAACCACGCTACAAAAAGCCTCGGGATATCTCTCGATCCAAACCGACTATCGCACCGACACGCCCCTATAGCCAACGCCATGTAAAGACTTTTACGCTAACTGGCAGCCAAGCCATTGCCGCAGCAAAAAAATATGGTTACAGCTTTAGCGGCGATCAAAACTGTCCGTTTAATGGTGTGAATGGTTGGATGGCTTATCCTCACCAGAATAGAGCCTACTGCCGCATGAATGGTTTTTGGAACCAAACGGGACGCTCCCATTGTTGGCAGTTAAGACAAGGTTGGCGCATTAAAAATATGCAATTTAGTCGCGATTTTGAATGGATGGTTCCATGGCGCGAGAATGAACCTTGGATTCGTCTGACACTGGACAACGCGGTCAACCGAGATAACGCCCCTTTGGTCATCCTACTGGATAGTGTCACTCTTCAAGGGCCTGCTAGTTCGACCAATGCAGAAGACGCTTTTTCTCATTGCGCTGAACTTAACTATTCTGCTAACTAAAGAAAACCTTTAAACCTTGGGCTGACTTGAATTTTCAGCCCTGATAGGGTTCAATAGATCTATCTGTTACTTAACTTAATTCGCTATGAAGCAACCAACCCAAGCAAACGCTGTGCAACAGCCAATAGCTAATCAAAAGCGTGTCATTATCGTAGGCGCTACGTCAGGCATTGGTTTAACACTTGCAGAACACTACCTAGCGGCTGGCCACTTGGTAGGCTTAACTGGACGAAATGAATCGGTTCTGCGCAGAATGCAAGACAAGTATTTGGGTACGGCATATATTGAACCGATGGATGTCACCAAGCCAATCCTTGCCGCGGCACAACTGGATAATATGATACTCGCCATGCAAGGTGCGGATATTATTATTGTCAACGCTGGCGTCGGATTTATTGATAAAAGCCTTGGATGGGAGAAGCAGCAGCTAACTATCGAGACCAATGTACTGGGTTTTAGTTCTATTTGCAGCGCAGCAGCAAAATATTTTATTCAAAAGAAAAGCGGACACCTAGTGGGTATATCTTCTATTGCCTCTCTGGCGGGAAGTGATGCCACCCCTAGCTATGCGGCATCCAAAGCCTATGTATCCAATTACCTTGCTGGGCTAAGAAAGAAGTTTATTAAAATGAAATTATCGATTCAGGTAACAGATATTCTACCCGGATTTGTCGATACCCCGATGGGACAATCAAAACAACGTTTTTGGGTAGTATCAACCGACAAAGCGGCAAATCAAATTATCCGAGCAATTGAAAAAAATAAAAAGCTGGCTTATATAAGCAAGCGATGGCGATTAATTGCATGGCTAATGAAAATTTTACCCGATTGGATTTATAATAGGATTTAATAACAAAAAGCAATACCGACAAAATAAACATCTAAAGGGTAATACTATGCCAAATAATATCACCATCAAGTATATTGTTTTCACTCTTGCTTTCAGTTTTAGTCTTTTACAAATCGTTACAGCTGATCAAAATACAGTTGCAAAAACTAAAATTGAGCGAAGTATTTTTCTATTTAGACATGCCGAAAAACAAAAAAACGCGGGTCGTAACCCACATTTAACTGAACAAGGAAAAAAACGCGCAAAGAATATTGCTCAACAATTGAAGGACAAACGTATTAGCGCCATTTTTTCAACAGACTACTTCCGAACCATGGAAACAGTTAAACCACTTTCAAAATTACTGGGTATCGCTATTACCAACTATAACCCTAGAGACTTAATAGGTTTCGCCAAATATATTTCCAATATAGAAGGCAATATAGTTGTCGTGGGACATAGCAATACGACTCCAGCTTTAATAAAAATATTAGGCGGTGATAGAAATATAGTGATCGGAGAGAATGAGTATAACCTCCTGTTTCAACTCAATTCTAAGCAGGGCGAAGTTGAAACAACGATATTAAAGTCAAGTGATAAATATTAACCCACCTTGCGTGACTAGTTAACCTTTCAATGGTTAGAATTGCTACGCCTAAAATAAAACGAACGTTCGTTCGTTTTATACAGTGGGTAAATGTCACGGAATAAACTAGAAAGGAAATTTTATTCAATGCACGACCAGTCCAGTGTTTATATTTTAGCAAACAAGAAGAATGGCACCCTTTATATTGGTGTCACTAGCAATCTAGTGCAACGAATATGGCAACATAAAGAGGATCTACAAACCGGTTTTACCAAAACCTACCAAGTTAACAAACTAGTTTATTTTGAATTACACCAAGATATTATGTTAGCAATAACACGTGAAAAAAATGAAATCAGTTCACGTTATTCACACAAAAGAGTTGACTTAAAGTTTTTTGGTTTGATGTCTAAACGCTGATATAAAGGATGCGCAGGCTCACCACCCTTATTTAGTTTTAAGTAATGTAGATCGCAAATTAATTTTTTAACCGCTGTTGATCGCTGCAAAAACTGACCATGATTGCCCCAAGCGGCAACCACTAAAGCGGACTCTTTTGCCAAGCGTTTAAGCCAATAAGCATTGCGGGTGCCAATCGGGTCGAGTGCTTTTTTCATATCATGAGGCTCGGTTGCTCGGTAAGCAAATAGATTTGCCATAATAACGCCGCCATAACCCCAAGATTTTGCATAGCCGATACAACGGATCAGTGTCGGATCGTTTATCGTCTCATCCGCAGTGGATGGATTAAGCCCAATAAACATCACCTTGGGTAATTCGATATCCCAAGTTCGCCATAGTGCATAGCGGTATTGTCGGCATTTAGAGAAGTGAGCAGTGTTTTTTAAAGACTCATTGCTTGGCATGACTAACTTTAAGCGACCTGCACCGAAGCTTGGCAATTCCAGCAAATATTCATGCTACCTGGATTTGCCTCCTGGCACTGATTGCATTGCCAATCCTCTTCAGCTTGATCATCACCAACCGACAAAAGTTTACAAGCGCTTTCAAACTCATTATCCGACACCCAAAGTTCCGGCCAAACTAAATTACCCGGGGTGCCGGAAGGCGTGTGTTCATTGCGTATTTCCACATCAATGCCCGCATTTTGCAATATATTTCTGTTATTCATCACAAATATTCTATTTTCACTGCTATAAACGCTTTTCATAATCGGTTTCCTTTTGCATGATTGTTAATGAATCATAGCATAAAAAATTTTATGCTTTTCTAGTTAACCAGGTTGTGAGGTCATACTTTTAGCTAATGCGCTGTTTTTTAATTTTAACTGTTTGGCGATATTTTGTTGATCTTGCAAACTTTTGTTTTGACTGAGTTTATATTTGCCCTGAATTTCGGTTATTGCAATTTCAACCCCAACAATTGCTTTTAACATCGCGGGATTGTAATCCGGCTGCCAAGGCTGCTTAAAGCCCGATTCATAAATGTGTGATAGTTGATTAACCATTTGTTGTAACTGCTCGGTATTCTGAATAATTTTTACCTGACCATAAACATGCACCGCTTGATAATTCCAGGTAGGCACGCCGCCCGCTTGGTACCATGAAGGTGAAATATAATCATGTGGTCCGAGAAAACTGATTAGCACTTCTTGCTGCTCTAGGTCTTGCCATTGCGGATTAATTTTAGCTAAATGACAGCTCAATAATTTTTTGTTTTTATCGATTAAGAAAGGCAAATGACTAGAAACAGTCCGCCCATTATGACGAGAAATTAATTGCCCGAAAGCATTCGCTTGAATAAAATTGAGAGCTTCTTGATCGGATATTTTAAAAGTGTTTGGAATATACATCATCTTATTTTCAGTAGAATAATTTTAAGGGACCTTTGCATGAGACTATGGCAAAAGAAAAACAGTGTTATTTTAATCATTTTTAGCTGTCATACGTCTGGTGCAAAGGTCTCTAAATCAATATAACATGTTCTATAAAACAAAGTCTTGAATTCCTATCGGATCATGTGCAACAGATCTATAGCCATCCGCTGAGCCTGATTAACATAACCACCAGCAAACAGATTGGCGTGATTTAGAATATGATAAAGGTTATACAGGTGTTTACGACGTTGATATCCGGGATCAATCGGATAAACGGCATCATAGGCACTAAAAAAGCTCTGTCCGGGGTGACCGAACAACTCTAGCATGGCTAAATCCACCTCATGATCACCATAATAACAGGCAGGATCATAAATAATCGCCTTTCCTGATGGATCAAAGCCATAATTACCTTGCCACAAATCACCATGCAGAAGGCACGCAGAGGCTTGATAGTCGATAAAAAAAGCATCGATAGTTTGGATAACTGATTCCACTGGATCAAGCACCGAATGCTTGATGCCTTTCGCTTTTAATAATTCACACTGAAAACCTAATCTCTGCTCAGCGAAAAATTGTGCCCAGTTGGCGCTAAAATTATTTTTTTGCGCTGTTAAACCAATAAAATTATCTTGATCTAAACCAAATTCAGATTGTTTTTGTTGCTGTGAGTTTTGTTGATGTAGTTTTGCCAAGCTTTGGGCAAAATTGGTTATATTGGTCGGTCCCGATAGATCGAGGTATTCGAGGACCAAAAAACATTGTTTCTCAAAGCTATCGCAGACGACCACCCGCGGTACTTTAAAACTCTGAGTCGATGCTAACAGCGCTAAACCTTTGGCTTCAGCTTTAAACATTTCGAGATATTTTAGAGCATTTAGCTTAACAAAATATTTTTGATCAGCGGATCGAATGCAGTAGGCTTGATTGATGTCGCCACCAATGACTGCATAAACCGATTTAACTACCCATTTATAATTTGTTGAAGCTGAAATAAGCTTCTCTATATAGCGAAGTAGACAATTATTAATTTTAATCCTCAACACCATCTCTCAATAAAAAATGGAACAAAAAACCCAGTAAATCAAACATTTATGTTTTCCATGCTCTATTTACTTTGATAAAGAGAACATGCTAGCATGTTTTAGATGGATAATAGAGCAAGTTTGACTCTGGTGTATACCCGATAATTCAATAATAGACAAGGAGAATAGTTTTGAATACTGTATATTCCGCTTCAATTAAAACCCTATCATTTTTTATCATAACCTTAATGCTTTTAGGTTGTTGTTATAACAAACCTATTGATTATTCTTTACGCAAGGCGCCTAGCGTAAAGGAACTAAATATAGAAACCAAAACCCATAAAGATTACCCTCTAAATTTCTTGGCTTGCCGAGCAAATATCAATAGCGAGAATAACAAAGAAAGGCAATTGGTCAATAAAATTGTTAGCGCGGTTAAAAATTCAAAAAAGCAGGTTGTATTATATTTTCACGGTGGGTTAAGCGGACAAGAGTATATGATAAAAGATCTCGGTCCGTGGTTAATGTCTAGCATGTTCAAAAACGAAAAAGTCGACAAAGCAATATATCCAATATTTGTAAGCTATGATGCTCATCCGCTCGACACTTTAACGAAAGAAGATAAAGCAGCGCAAGTAACACCGAGCTGGACCCTTTTCAAAAATAGGACTCAAGCATTACTTTCAAGTAACGATTACAAAACTTTTGAAAAGGAGGCAAAGACATTTATTCATTACCTAGATTCCTATAACGAGCAGTCGAAAGACGAAAAATTGCGAAATAATAGTATTCGTCTGTTGAGAGGTGTTCATCTGGTGAAGACCAGCAAAATACAGGACCACCTAAAGTTAACGAAATCAGAAAAACAGCAGTACGTCGATATATTAAGTAATAATAAAGTTCCGAAAATATTAGACTGGCGAAATATAGGTAAACCACGGGGAAAAGGTAGTATAAGCCCTATTGATGACATCGCCTTAAAATTGCAAATTTTGGAAAACAATTATCTTAAAACTCTGAACAAAAAAGAAGCCACTAAAAAGACAAATTTGAAAACCCTAAAACTAAGAGTATTGAGAATTCTGGCTAGGTTTGCTCTTAAACTCGATCACGGTTTTTATGCAACATGGCAAGAAGAAATTCTACAGGTATTTAAAATTGGTGCTCTCGGTAAAAGTCATTGGAATAAAGTTAAACAACATGCAAAACAATGCTTCGCAGAAAACAGTACTGGCCGTTATCTTATAGATGAATTGGTTAAACTTAAACTGACTAATCGCAATCTATCGATCAATACCTTGTCTCACTCTGCTGGTGCAATCCCTACGGCAGAATTAATCCAATATTTAGCGGAAAATAATGCTAAAAATAGCCTCAACACAGTTATCATGTTAGTTCCAGCAATCAATCAATCAACATTTAACAACTTCGTAATACCAAGCCGAAATATCTATAGGAAACTAGAGGTTTATTCGCTAACAAAAGAAAAAGAACTTAACGATAAAGTCTGGAAGAAACTCTTATACTCCTCATCGTTACTGTATGCTGTGTCTTCACTTGCAGAAAATAGTCCAGCCCTTGATAATATGCTTCTAATCGATCAACATATTAAGCCAACTACTAGTTTTTATGGAACCAAAATTCACCAATGTGCTGTTGATGAATCACCTAAGCCTATTTGGCGTTTTCTTAAACGAAAAACGGGAAACGATACAAGTTATGACTCTATTTTTATAACCTACCCGTTTTTAAATGCCAATGCTACACCTTACGAAGGCAAGTTAGACCCTGCGAGTCATGAAGGTACAAAATATCCTTGGGTGTCACAGGACCTTGCGAGAGCTTATTTAAAAACTTTAGGCATTGATTCTAAAAGCCTTAAGTTTCCAATACCTCCATCATATCCAAAACCATAAGCAAGTAAGAAAAAACCATTCAATCGAATGGTTTTTTTGTTTTATCGCCATTTGGTTTAATCGCTATAAAGAGAGCAATTCCGCTTACAGCGCCTTCACAATATTATCCACGCTGGCTTTGGCATCACCAAACAGCATGCTGGTGTTGTCTTTAAAGAACAGTGGATTTTGTACACCGGCATAACCTGGATTCATGGAGCGTTTAAACGCAATGACTTGTTTGGCATTCCAAACTTTAAGCACTGGCATTCCGGCAATGGGACTATTGGGATCTTCCATTGCGGAAGGATTTACGGTGTCATTGGCGCCAATCACTAATACCACATCAGTTTCTGGAAAATCATCATTCAATTCGTCCATTTCTAACACGATATCGTAGGGTACTTTGGCTTCTGCTAACAGGACATTCATGTGTCCAGGCAATCTTCCTGCGACTGGATGTATACCAAATCGAACTTCAATGCCTTTATCGCGAAGTTTTTTAGTCATTTCATACACTGGATATTGCGCTTGAGCCACCGCCATACCGTAACCAGGGGTAATAATCACTGATTTTGCGTTGCTCAGCATGTCCGCCACATCTTCCGCATTGGTTTCAGTATGCTCACCATAGTCCTGATCTTCGCTAACCACGGTGGTGGTTCCAAAACCACCGGCAATGACGCTGATAAATGAGCGATTCATGGCTTTACACATAATGTAGCTCAAGATCGCACCGGAAGAACCAACCAAAGCACCGGTAATAATCAATAAGTCGTTACCCAGCATAAATCCTGCGGCTGCCGCTGCCCAACCTGAATAGGAGTTCAGCATCGAAACCACCACCGGCATATCCGCGCCACCGATAGAGGCGACCAAATGCCATCCGAAAAGCAGTGCGATACCCGTCATAATATATAACGACTGATCATCACCACCCTGCTTAACAAAGTAGATCATCAAACCAAAACTCACCACGCCAGCTAAAAGATTAAGCTTATGGCGGTGCGGTAACATTAACGACTTACTATTGAGGAAACCATTCAGCTTACCAAAGGCAACCACCGATCCAGTAAAGGTTACGGCACCGATAAACACCCCTAAAAAGACCTCAACGAGGTGAATATTAAGCATCATACCTTCAACACCATGCAGGTCAAAATAGCTATTGTAGCCAACCGCAACCGCCGCAAGACCAACAAAACTATGTAACATCGCGACTAGCTCTGGCATTTGAGTCATTTCAACTTTCACTGCCAGCCACGTACCTATTGAGCCGCCAATCACCATTGCAATTAAAATGGTCTGGATGTTGGAAACGGCTGGATTGGCGATTGTTGCTGCCAGCGCTATGGTCATACCGACAATGCCATACAACACACCGTTTTCTGCGCTTTCTTGCTTGCTAAGGCCGATTAAACTAAAAATAAACAATAGTGCTGAGACAAAATAAGCACCATTAATAAGAGACATATCTGCAATAAAATTCACGCTTTAATCCTCCTTCCTAAACATTTTTAACATGCGTTTAGTCACCACAAATCCGCCGACGACATTAATAAAAGCGATTAGTACCGCAGCGCTTGCAATCCACATCACCAGCGGATTAGTGCTAGATATTTGTAGCAAAGCACCAACCACTATGATGCCACTGATGGCATTGGTACACTCATTAGCGGCGTGTGTAGAGAATGAGACACATTCCAAACCACATAATAACCAATAAAACAGGCTAATATAAAAATGGTGAAATGCTGCATAAATTCGGCTGGTGCCGCGGTGGATAACCACACATAAAGCGCACCTCCCGCCAGCAACAGTATATTTTTCATCAGTCCTGAGGATTTTTTCTCTGGTTCTGGCTCTGCGACAGCCGGCGCAGGTTTAGGCGGTGGCGCAGCGCTCACCTTAACCGGTGGTGGTGGCCAAGTGATATCACCTTCACGGGTAACCGTCACATTGCGAATGATTTCATCTTCAAAATTAAGTACCACTTCACCATCTTTTTCTGGGCAAAGTAACTTAATCAAATTAAGGATATTATTAGAATAGAGTTGACTAGCCTGAGTGGGTAAGCGCGATGGCATATCGGTATAACCAATCACCGTCACACCATCGACATTAACCGCTTTACCCATTTCAGTATATTCACAGTTACCGCCACCAGCTGCTGCCAAATCCACCACCACACTACCTGGCTTCATCGATTGAACCATCGCTTTGGTGATCAACTTAGGTGCAGGTTTACCCGGAATCATGGCGGTGGTGATGATGATATCAACCTCTTCCGCCTGCTCTGCAAACAATGCCATCTCGGCGGCGATAAATTCTTTACTCATCACCTTGGCGTAGCCGTCACCACTGCCGGCCTCTTCTTCAAAATCGAGCTCTAAAAATTCAGCACCCATACTTTCGATTTGTTCTTTAACTTCGGGACGCGTGTCAAAGGCGCGTACAATAGCACCGAGACTACCCGCAGTACCCAAAGCTGACAAACCTGCAACACCGGCACCGATAATCATCACCTTAGCTGGTGGTACTTTACCGGCAGCGGTAATTTGACCAGTAAAAAAGCTACCAAACTGGTGCGAGGCTTCAACCACCGCTCGATAACCCGCGATATTAGCCATGGAACTTAAAGCATCCATTGATTGTGCGCGAGAAATACGTGGTACTGAGTCCATCGCCAATACATTAATCTTCTTTTTGGCTAACTTAGCCATTAAAGCTTCATTTTGCGCCGGCCAGAAGAAACCGATAAGGGTTGCACCGGCCTTTATTTTTTTGATTTCAGCGTCAGAAGGTGGATTAACCTTAAACAAAATGTCAGATTTCCAAACCTCTGCGGCTTTTGCGATGGTTGCCCCCGCATCTTTATAGCTTTCATCAGAAAAGCTAGCCAGTAGGCCTGCTCCAGATTCAACTACAAGGCTAAAATTGAGTTTGATTAATTGCGCAACACTGGAAGGCGATGCGGCTACCCTCGCCTCTTTGGCAAGTGATTCTTTAACGATACCTATTTGCATACTTGGTTCCTAAAGTTAGTGAAATCGGGTCGTATACGACGGTGTTTAGCTATTATTCGATTAACAGACCCTCTGTTAACTGAAAAACGCTTGCTAACGAATGAATTTACGCTCTTTACGACTTGTCGATGGCCTTTAGATCAGGGGTAAAACACGATAACTAGACCTTTTAACAAAATAGAGCGGGTTAATAGCACGATTATCAAAAGCTAATGTACGATCGATTTTTTGCAAATGCAACCCGTCCATTAGTCTCAAATGTTATTAGCTGATACCAATATAGCATAAAATAGGTCTCTATTTTGACTAGCTTATCTCAGCTTTTTAAGGATTCTTGATTAAATATCCCATAAAAAAATCCAAATCCGCTGCTAAACACTTAAATTCTACCGGTGTTCTACCTAAAATTTCGCCATCGGGTATCAATTTGCCCGGTTTTTCTTCTTCTATCTTAATTGATTGTGCCTGAATATATTCAACTTCGGGATAATTAATATGACTACCATCATAGATGCTGCTAAATAATTTGAGTAATTTTAAGCGACCGGTTTTATTCAGTAACACCAGATCCAGCAGTCCATCATCCAGCCTGGCTTTCGGTGCCATCAAAAATGTCGTACCGGTGAAAGTTGAGTTGGCGACTTCGGCAAAGATAGCCTCTCGTTCTAGGCGCTCACCATCCACCTCGATAATCATTTTTTGTGAGCGCAATCGGATCATCTTTATCAAGGTAGCAATAGTATAAGCCGTATTACCTAGCCATTTTAAAGGCACTGACAACTCCGCCACATCAGCCACAAAGCCCATACCGACGATATTGAGAAAATAGTAGCCTTGTCCCTCTGCAGTAAAATGACCTACATCCAGCTTTTTGATCTGCTGCATTTTAATGATATCAATGGCTTTTTTCCAGTCTGTTTGACGCAAACCAAGATCTCGAATAAATGCATTACCCGTACCATTCGGAATCAAACCCATGGGCGGTTTATTGTTCGATTGATTGGCATAATAGCCGTTCAGTACCTCAAACTGAGTGCCATCACCACCAGAAGCGATCAGCGCATCATAAGCAGACAAGTCAGCTTCTGCCGCCAGCTGTTTGGCGTGACCACAATGGGTAGTCAATAAAAAAGTTGCCTCAATAGACTGTTGTTTTAAATAGTTTTTTACCTGCGGTAATAGCTTTTTAGCACGGCCGCCGCCCGCTTGCGGGTTATATATGATGAGTAGATGCATGATTTTTTGTTTTAAGTTATTATTGTTGTGAGTAGAATCAGCCAGTAAACGATTCGATTTTAGGCTTTTACTTTATTCAGTTATCTGAATAATGTCAAAACAATTAAATTATTGGAAACAAACCATGTATTGTTAATCTCAAAATAAATATCGATATACAGCAACAGGCTCGCTCTTCGCTTCCTAGAAAATAAAGGATTTTTATGGCGCAAACCCAACTAGTTTTAAACACCTTAAAACATTGTTTAAAGGAAAAAAACCTAACCTATGTAGATGTCGCAAAGGCTTTATCACTCAGCGAGGCAAGCATCAAGCGTATCTTTTCCGAAAAAAACATTTCTCTACATCGGCTCGATATAATCTGCCAACTGCTTGGTATGGAACTGACCGATCTTATGCGCCGAGCAGAAAAGCAACAAGAGGTCATTTCCGAGCTAACGCTTGAACAAGAGCAAGAGTTCCTTAAAAAAACCCAAACTCTTGTTTGTTGCTTATATGCTATTAAACGACTTTAGCTTTGAAGAAATCACTCACCACTACCAAATTGAAGAGCTAGAGGGAATACAACTACTGGCTCACCTAGACCGCATCAAATTTATTGATCTGTTGCCTGGTAATCGGGTCAAACTTCTAACATCCCGTAATTTTAAATGGCGAAATAATGGGCCGATTGAGCGTTTGTTTCAGCAGCATATCCGCAAGGAGTTTTTTCAGTCCCACTTTAACGGCAGTTTATCCTCTATGAAATTCTCAGGTGCCATGCTATCCCGTGCTAATATGTTAATAGTACAAAAAAAGATTGAAAAACTCATGCTTGAATTTAACCAACTGGCCAAACAGGATGCAAAACTACCCTTTAAAGAGCGTATTGGTTGTAGCTTAGTAGGCGCTGTAAGACCTTGGGAATTTAGTTTATTTGCCAAGTATCGAAAACAAAGCGATCAAAATGTCGAATCAACCCATATCAGACCATCAATTTAGCGAGTCTATGCAATGAAAAAAGATCTATTAAAGGATTTACTCAACCTACTAAGCCTCGAACAAATCGAGCAAGGCTTATATCGAGGAAAAAGCCAAAATCTTGGGCTACCGCAAGTGTTTGGTGGGCAGGTGATTGGGCAAGCGCTTTCAGCGACAAAAGACACCTTGCAAGATTTAAGACCTGTGCATTCACTGCACTCCTATTTTTTAAGGCCGGGCGATGCGTCCCGTCCGATTATTTACGATGTCGAAAATCTGAGAGATGGCCGCAGTATATCCACTCGACGAGTTAAAGCCATTCAACACGGAAAGCCGATTTTCTTTATGACCGCCTCTTTTCACGTGCAAAGTAAAGGCTTAGAACACCAAGCACCGATGCCGCAAGTGACCGAGCCTGATAAACTGGTATCCACCCGCCAGAGAATTTTAAAGCTAGCGCAACAAGCCGATATGCCAATCCCTTCGCGATTTGAGCAAGAAAGCCCGATTGAAATACGTCCCGTTGAATCCTTTAACCCGCTTAAGCCAGAAGCCATGAGTCCGGTGAGGCATGTGTGGATGAAAACTAGCGGTTCTCTACCGGATGATTCAAGAGTGCACAAATATATGCTGGCTTATGCCTCTGATATGGCCTTTTTACCCGTGGCTGGACAGCCCCATGGGATTTCCTTTTTTACCAAGAATTTCCAAATGGCCACCATTGACCATAGTATGTGGTTTCATCATGATTTTCGGTTTGACGACTGGCTTTTATATCAAATTGAAAGCCCTTCAGCCTCACACCAAAGAGGTTTTGTGCTTGGCCGATTTTTTGACCGCTCTGGACGGCTAGTAGCCAGCACCGCGCAAGAAGGAGTCATGCGTGAAAGCAAAAAGTAAGATCTTAATTGCGATACCTAGTTTGGGTTTTGATCCGAGTGAAGCGGCCATTCCTTGGCAATATCTAACCAAGCAATATGAGGTTCAATTTGCCACTCCGGATGGGCTAAAAGGCGCAGCTGATGCGGTCATGCTTAGCGGCAAGGGGCTCGGGATCTGGAAAGCCTCTTTACAAGCCTCTAAAGACGCAAAGCAAGCCTATCAAGCCATGGAAAAAGATGAACTGTTTAACAACCCCATCGCCTACGATGAAATTGAGCCTAATGATTTTCTAGCTATTTTATTACCCGGTGGCCATGATAAATCGATTAAACCCTATTTAGAGTCAAAAGTGTTACAGCAGAAAATAGTCAACTTTTTCAGTTTGAATAAACCGGTTGCAGCAGTGTGTCATGGGGTTTTGTTGGTTGCTAGAAGCATCGACCCTAAAACCGAACAATCCATCCTTTACCAAAGAAAAACCACCGGTCTGTTAAGAAAACAAGAACGCCTTGCCTATCACTTAACCCGCTGGTGGAAAGGAGACTATTTTCTGACTTATCCAGCCACCAATGTTGAAGATGAAGTTAAATCATTATTAGAAAATTATGACCAATTTGTAAAGGGTCCACAGCCTTTATTTAGGGACAATGAAAATAATACCAAGCGTGGTTTTTGTTTACGTGATGGTAATTATTTATCCGCTCGCTGGCCGGGTGATATACATTGTTTCTCGCAAGCGTTTTTGCAACTGCTTGAACAACAATCCAACTAATTTTATCCCTTCCAATTCAAGAAATTCTTGAGTAACGACTGACCACATTGCGTTAAAACTGATTCAGGATGAAACTGTACCCCAAAAAGAGCATGCTTAAGATGCTGGATCGCCATCACCTGATCCATATCGCCATTTTTATGCTTGGTCCAAGCGGTTATAGTCAGTTCAGATGGCAAACTATCGGCTTTTAACACTAAAGAATGGTATCGTGTCGCAATAAACGGCCGTTTAATATCGGCAAACAAGCCTTGATTATTATGCTCAATATGTGAAGTTTTTCCATGCATGATCTCGGGTGCAACAGAAACCTGCCCGCCAAAATATTGGCCAATCACCTGATGCCCCAAACAAACCCCTAAAATCGGTATCTTACCCTTAAAATGTGCGACAAGAGATGAGGAAATACCAGCCTCTCGCGGATGTCCAGGACCCGGTGAAATAATAATATGACTCGGTGCCAACTGTTCAATCCCATGCAGATCGATTTGATCATTCATCACCACCGTAACCGCAGCACCCAATGCCTCAAGATAATGTACCAAATTAAAGGTAAAAGAATCGAAATTATCAATCATAAGCACTCGCGCGCTCGATTTTTGCTTTAAATGACTCACGATTCCAGTTTAATTCCATAAAGGGGTGATGAATAGAGGCTTATTTTATCCAACTTATGGGCAGAAGTTAATCACTAAATATCTTATACTCCTATTTACTAGAGATTAGGATTGCCCCTCTATGGATCAAACAACGCTAAAGAATCTTTTGTTTATCGGTGATTCCATTACTGACTGTTCGCGTGCGCGTCCGGTTGGTTGCGCTGTGGGTTTAGCTAGTAATTTGGCTAATGCTTTGGGTAGCGGTTATGTGTCTTTGGTTGATGCAATGCTGGTGGCGCGGCATCCGGATAAACAATTTAACACCTTCAACATGGGTTGCAATGGGCATCGGATCACGGATTTAGCCGCGCGCTGGCAGTCGGATGTTTTGGATTTATCACCAACTTTACTGATCATTTTTATCGGGATCAACGATGTTTGGCGTCAATTTGATCGGCCGTTGGATAAAAATCAAGTGGATTTAAAGCAATTTACGGCAACCTATCATGCCATAGTCGAACAAAGCATTACTCAGGTAGAAGAGATCATGTTGGTTGCACCCTACTTTTTACAGCCTAATCCTAATGATCCAATGCGCATCATGATGCTACAGTATGCAAAAAAAGTCGCACAGATTGCGGCTCAATGGGATCTCGCCTGCGTGGATTTACAAGCCGTGTTTGACCAATTTATGAAATTTAGAGATCCTGCAAGTATTAGTCAGGATAAAATCCATCTAAATAAGATAGGGCATATGATGATTGCCGATGCGGTTTATCAGCAGCTGGATAAACACATCTTGATTTCGGAGGCATAGGCAATGACTTTCAACAGTAAGATAAGCATCAATGTCTGTGCGTTATTGATCCTTTTTACCCTTATCAACTCCGTTAAAGCCGCTGTGTTAGTAAGAGCTCACTATTGGAAGCAGCCTAATGTACTCAATGTATTGTTCTTAGATGGGAGCCCTCAATTACAGCAACAAGTGAAGACGATTGCTCCGCAGTGGTTACAGCAAACTCGGCTTTCCTTTCGCTTTTTTACTGCGCTGGATGAAATTCCAGCACAAACCCATATTCGGATCAGTTTTAAACGGCATAACGGCTCTCAACTCGGTGACCACCGTGATTACAAATCGCGTTTTCCAACCATGAACCTTTCACGACTCAATTCTGATCAAATGAGTCAACGCGCTGCCACTCGTTTGATCTTGCACGAATTTGGTCATGCTTTGGGCTTTGAGCATGAATACCAAAGCCGCTATTGGCCTTATGGTCAAAAACCACTGCGAATTATTCTCGCCAAGTGCTACCCCAAAATGGAGGCGATTGGTTATACCCCTCAACAAGCAATTGATCGCTGCCGAGAGGTCAATAAAACACTCAATCAAAAACAAGCCTACCAAACCGCCTACGATGAGGCGTCAATTATGAGCTATCCGCTCACTTGGACCCAAACTAACGGTGAAAATAAGGATATCGTTGCAACCTATCAACTATCCTATCTCGATCATTATGCGATACAACTCTGGTATGCAAAGATACCAGAAAAGTCGATCACCCAGCCTAAGGTTGAATAGATTTGAGCGCATGATTTAATTTGAGCATTTAAAATGAAACATATGATCCGTTACTCCGTCTAGTATGCAAACAAAATGGAGAAATAAATGAATTTAATACAAAAATACTATCGGCTTCATAATACTTTATTTAATGACAAATCAATCTTGATTGCTTTAGGGCCCTTAGCATTGCGCCTATTTCTTGTACCTGTGTTTTGGGTGGCGGGAAACAATAAAATAGCCGGTTTCGAAGGGGTGGTCGGCTGGTTTGGCCCTGATGGTTTGGATCTACCGCTGCCTTGGGCGATGGCTTTTTTAGCCACTGCCACTGAAATAGTTGGTGGCGCTTTATTATTGCTTGGGCTGGCGACCCGCTGGATTGCAATCCCATTGATGATTACCATGCTAGTGGCTATTTTTTCTGTACATTGGCCTCATGGTTGGCAAGCCTCTCACGATTTAATGAGTTGGGGAGCTAATGCCGATGCAGAAGAGGCTCTTAGACGTTTAGGGATCGCTAAAGATATTCTTAGAGAATACGGAAACTATGATTGGTTAACCGAAAAAGGGCATTTGGCTTCTAGTAATAACGGTATGGAATTTGGGGTCACCTATTTTGTTATGCTGTTGGCGTTATTTTGTAGCGGTGGCGGAAAATATTTTAGTCTGGATTATTATTTAGACAAGCACTTTAGACCCTCCTAGTAGAGCCGATCTGTTTAACCCAAAGTATATTGATTGCGGCCGTTATCTTTTGATTGATAGAGTGCTTTATCTGCTCTATCATAAATCGACTCAAGATCATCTTTTTCAAGGCGTTGAGTTAAACCGATACTCACAGTCACCGCAATTTCATCCTTTGAATGACAAACTTCAATGGCTTTTCGAATGCGTTCTGCAAATCCTTTGGCGGCTTTTTTATCGCTTTCAGTAAGTATAATTGCAAACTCCTCACCACCTATTCGTCCACAATGATCGGCTTCACGAACGGTCTGTTTAATCACCGTCGAAACTCTTTTAAGAACTTCGTCACCAGTGGGATGCCCATACTGATCGTTAATTTTTTTAAAGTCATCAAGATCCATAATTAATAGACAAAATTTTGAATGATAGCGATCAGAGCGTTCTACTTCAGCAGAAAATTTTTCAAACAAGTGCCGCCTATTTGGTAAACCCGTTAATGGATCGGTGTTAGCCAGTAGCTTTAAGGCTTTATTTGATTGTTCCAACGCCATTCTGGTTGCTTGTAGACTATTTTGTATTTCTTTTAACTCGGTGATATCTCTAAACACGATCAAATAACCGATTTTACCTGTTTTTTCTATAGTTACTAAGGTGCGTAGTGTCTGCAAATAGTGATCTTTAATCATTACTTCGGAATATTCAGACTCAATAATTCTGGTCAACATTTTATTGTCACTAATCGTCTCAGTAAAGAATGTTCCTCTTACATCATTTATATTCACTTTAAATAATTTAGCTGCCGAACTATTAAAATCCACTATTCGATAGTCCTCACCAATAACGACGATGGGATCCTTCATTTTTTGAAAAAGCACATCTCTTGCGATAGGTATTAATTGTAAAACATTTTCCTTTAACAAAGCCCAACTGATTATTAATAAAGCGAAGGAAAAACCCAGCGGTGTAAGATCAACACCATCGATATCAATCCATTTCTGTAAGTAAATAACATTTGGAATTGTCACCACCATGGGCGCGAATATAATGGATTTAAAACTAACATGGCTTTTAGGATCTTTAAAATAGGATAGCACCGCAATCAATGCGGTCATTAAAATAAGCGTATAAGAATATATCGTGTGGATGCTAAACCATTGACCGTGAACAATGCTGGTAAATAACGGGTTTTGTTTAGAAATAGAAAAACTCTGCCAAATTAAGTGGTGGTATTCATTGGTCATTGTCAAACACAAGGTAATCAACGGAATGACCGAAAGAGTAAGGATAAATTTAAGACCAATCAACCGAGTATAATCAAGCATCACAGCACCATAAACCAAGTAGGAAACGGGAACAAAAACGATGCCAATATACTGTATCTTAGCGAAAATGAGTTTCCACTTTAGGCTGGCACTGAGGTAGGTAAAGGTTTGACTAATAGACCAAATAAAAATAGAGGTTAAAAACCAATAGAAAGCCTTAGCGGCAGGTATTTTACGCTGTGGCCATACTAAAAGCGCCAAAATCATACAAATACTGGCGGCAACGATTGAAGGTATTATCCAAGGAAAATAAGTCATATAATAGAATGATTGTGGCAGTGAAATTGTTCTATCAAAAAATGATTTCGCCAAAAAAACTTGTATTTTTTTTTATCAGCAAAATCTTTAATCAGTTATTACCCCAATATTAGCTTAAAACAGACCTTGATGACGATTAATTTACCTTTCCAAATAGGGTTCGGCTGTTTAAACTTGGACGCAAGTCCTTCGATACTCCTTTAAAATCGATAAGGAGATCGATTCAAGTGAAACAATGCTCCAACATGGCCACTAGGTTTTAAAGTCGAAACTATTCCACAGTCACTGATTTCGCTAGATTTCTTGGTTGGTCAACATCCGTTCCTCGAATAACCGCTACATGATAGGAAAGAAGCTGCAAGGGTATTGTAAACACAATAGGAGCGACATAATTGCCTTGTGAGCTGCATTCAATCACTTTGACTCCAGGCTCAGGTTTAATGCCAACGCTAGACTCAGCAAATACATAAAGTTGTCCACCTCGAGCATGCACCACTTGCATATTTGATTTTAATTTTTCAATTAAATCATTATTGGGGGCCACTACCACCACTGGCATATCTTGGTCGATTAGAGCCAGAGGGCCATGTTTAAGTTCACCAGCAGCGTAGGCTTCGGCATGAATATAAGAGATTTCTTTTAATTTTAACGCACCTTCCATGGCTATTGGGTATTGTTCGCCACGTCCTAAAAATAAACAATGTTCTTTTTCGCTAAATTCCTCAGCCAGTGGCTCAATACTGGCGTTGACCAGTAGTGAATCACTGATCTCCTGCGGTAATTGTCTCAATTGCGTCACTACTGTGGCTATATCTTTAGCTGACATGGATTGTTTTGTTTGCGCCATAGCGGTGGCTAGCATCAGTAAACCCGTCAACTGCGTGGTAAAGGCTTTGGTCGAAGCGACACCAATTTCGGCGCCTGCTCGGGTCATAAACGCCATATCGGATTCACGAACCAATGATGACCCCGGCACATTACAGATAGTTAAACTGGCTAAAAAACCTTTCTTTTTAGCGATCCTAAGCGCGGCTAAGGTATCAGCCGTTTCGCCCGATTGTGAAATGCTAATAAACAATGAATCCTTTTGTACCACGGTTTTCCGATAACGATATTCGCTGGCGATCTCTACTTGGCAAGGGATCTCGACCATGGATTCTATCCAATATTTGGCCACCATCGCTGAGTGATAACTGGTGCCACAAGCAACGATTTGAACCTGTTTGACTTGCGACAATAATTCCGGAGCACGATTACCAAAAGATTCAATAATCACTGAATCTTTATTGAGCCGGCCTTCCAAAGTGTTGTTGATCGCCGTTGGTTGTTCATAGATTTCCTTAAGCATAAAATGGCGATACTGGCCTTTATCACCCGCGTCATGAGTCACACTGGTTTCAACAAAATCTCGCTGTAAAACATCACCTTCTGCAGATAGAATTTTAACTTCCCTACGGCTAATTTTCGCAACCTCTCCTTCTTCCAAGAATAAAAACTGGCGCGTGACAGGCAATAAAGCTAGTTGATCCGATGCGATAAACATTTCACCAATACCTTTGCCTATTACCAGTGGGCTTCCTGAACGAGCAACCACCAGACAGTCGGGGTTGGCCAAGTCCATAACTAAAGTACCAAAAGCGCCATTAAGTAGTTTGGTCGCTTTTAATACAGCAGCGGTTAAATCACCCGTAGTTTTTTGTTCTCTTTCAATAATGTGAGCAATCACTTCGCTATCAGTATCGGAAGTAAACACATAGCCTTGTTGGGTTAGTTCTTCTCTTAAGGCTTGATGATTTTCGATAATACCGTTATGCACCACCGCGATACGGTCATTGGAAAAATGCGGATGTGCGTTGCTTTCACTAGGCTCACCATGAGTTGCCCAACGAGTATGAGCGATTCCTATATTACCCTCTATTGGATTGGCGTTAATGGCTTTTTCTAGCTGGTTTACTTTACCAACTCGTCTTACCCGAGAAATCTTATTTTCAGAAATAATGGCGATTCCAGCAGAATCATATCCGCGGTATTCTAATCTTTTTAATCCTTCAATCAGAATTTCTGCGATATTTCTTTGGGCGATAGCGCCGACAATCCCGCACATATATTATAACTCCGTGTTATTTCTTTTTAGTTGGTCTTTGCCAATGTTCAATTTGTTTTTGTCTGACTCGGCTGATGCAAAGCGCTCCCGGTGAAACGTCAGCAGAAACGGTTGTCCCTGCTGCCACTGTGGCGCCTTTTCCCACGGTGACCGGAGCAACTAATTGGGTATCTGAGCCGATAAAGGCGTCGTCTTCAATAATTGTTTTATGCTTATTAGCACCATCATAGTTACAGGTAATGGTTCCTGCACCGATATTAACATTTTTACCGACTTCGGAATCACCCACATAAGAAAGATGACCCACTTTTGCCCCTTCCGAAAGTATAGACTTTTTAACCTCAACAAAGTTGCCGATATGAACATTAGATTTTATCTGCGCCTCCGGGCGAATTCTGGCAAAGGGACCTATATCGCAATGATCAGCAATTTGGCTGTTCTCGATAAAGGTATTGGCTTTGATAACAGAATTTTCGCCAATGGTTACATTTTTTAAGTAGACATTGGGGCCAATATGTACGTCTTGTTTAAGCTGTACATTGCCTTCAACCACACAGTTAATATCGATGACAACACCAGCTTCACAAGTAAGACTACCGCGCAAGTCAAATCGATTGGGGTCGCGAAAGGTGACTCCTGCATCCATTAGTTGATTAGCCATTTCTCGTTGCCAGATCCTTTCTAAATCGGCCAACTGGCGCAGTGTGTTAATGCCTTCAGTTTCATAAATATTAATTGGTTGAGCGGTTGCAACACCTTGTCCTTCTGCTACCGCCATGGCGATAATATCCGTTAAATAAAACTCACCTTGGGCGTTATTATTATTTAGGTTAGCAATCCATTTTTTGAGCTGGCTAGAATGGCAGCACATAATTCCAGTATTAATTTCATTGATTAGATGTTGTTCAGGTGTTGCGTCTTTATGTTCAACGATACCCGTAACTAAACCGTCATCATCGCGGGTAATTCGGCCATAACCAGTTGGATCATCCAGAAAACAAGTCATCAAAGCGATACCTTGGGGATTTTTCTGTTGTAGTTTTATCAGATCGTCTAGTGTGTCATGGTGGATCAAGGGCACATCACCATACAGAATTAATACTAAGGAGTCCGTTTTTAGTGAAGGCAGTGCAACCTTAACAGCATGACCGGTACCTAATTGTTCTGTTTGCTCAACAAAGTGCAATTGCATTCGATTGGAAGTAACAGACTGCTTAACCTGATCTGCACCATGACCCACAACTAAATGACAGTGGGCAACGGATAAGGAAGAGCAGGTATCGATAACATGCTGAACGAGAGACTTGCCTGCTAACTGGTGTAACACCTTGGGGAGTTGGGACTTCATCCGACTGCCTTTACCGGCGGCGAGTATGATGCTTTGAATATCCATTCAGTGTTTGATCCCAAATTGTGATGATTAAAGGCTTATTTTACTTGGTCTAATCAATGAGATAAACCCAAAAGCTTAAATAAGATCATGAAAAAGGTGCTATAAGGTAATGAAAATACGCTATTTTCTAATATTCGCTTGCCTAAAGACTAAAAAAGCGCCCTAAGGCGCTTTTTGCAATACTTGCAAATTCAGTTTTAACAACCGATGTTTATTTACCTGCTTTTTTGCGGATCGCTTGTAGAGTTCTAAGTTGAGCAACAGCTTCTGCTAGTTCGCTTGCGGCTTTTGAATACTCAATTTCAGAATTTTGATCCGCCATTGCAGCTTCTGCAGCTTCTTTCGCTGCTATAGCTGCGGCTTCATCCACATCGTCAGCACGGGTCGCGGTATCAGCCAAAATAGTGGTGATGTGTGGTTGCACTTCTAGCATTCCACCGGAAACATAAAAGCTTTCTTCTTTGCCTTCATGATCTTTAACCGTCACAGTACCGGGCTTTAATGATGTCAACAAGGGTGCATGACCGGGACTGATCCCGAGTTCACCCAACTCACCGGTCGCAACCAATGAATCAACACTGCCAGAAAAAATCGATTTTTCTGCACTAACGATATCTAGTTGAAAAGTTATAGGCATTTTATTTTCCTTCCAATTCTAAAACGATTTAGGCTCAACTCAATGTAGCCGAGACTAAATAGTTTTAGCTTTTTCAACGGCTTCTTCGATAGTTCCTACCATGTAGAAAGCTTGCTCTGGTAAGTGATCATACTCACCACTTAAGATCCCTTGGAAACCAGCGATGGTATCTTTAAGAGATACATATTTACCCGGCGAACCGGTAAATACTTCTGCAACAAAGAAGGGCTGCGATAAGAAACGCTGAATCTTACGCGCGCGCGATACGGTTTGCTTATCTTCTTCTGATAATTCATCCATACCTAGGATAGCGATGATATCTTTTAATTCTTTGTAACGTTGTAAAACAGATTGAACACCACGAGTGGTATCATAATGCTCTTGACCAATGACTAGAGGATCTAACTGACGTGAAGTTGAATCCAATGGGTCAACCGCAGGATAGATACCTAATTCAGCAATTTGACGAGACAAGACAACGGTCGCATCTAAGTGAGCAAATGTCGTTGCAGGTGATGGATCGGTCAAATCATCCGCTGGAACATAAACTGCTTGAATCGATGTGATTGATCCGGTTTTGGTTGAAGTAATACGCTCTTGCAGTGCGCCCATTTCTTCTGCAAGTGTTGGCTGATAACCAACCGCAGATGGCATGCGACCAAGTAGCGCTGATACTTCGGTTCCCGCTAGAGTATAACGATAGATATTATCGATAAAGAGTAAAACATCACGACCTTCATCACGGAATTTTTCAGCCATGGTTAAACCGGTTAAAGCAACACGTAATCGATTTCCGGGAGGCTCATTCATTTGACCGTAAACTAGAGATACTTTATCCAATACGTTTGAATCTTTCATCTCGTGGTAAAAATCGTTTCCTTCACGAGTACGCTCTCCAACACCTGCAAATACAGAGAAACCACTGTGCTCAGTCGCGATGTTACGGATAAGCTCCATCATGTTAACCGTTTTACCAACACCCGCACCACCAAATAAACCGACTTTACCACCCTTGGCGAAAGGGCAGATAAGATCGATTACTTTAATACCAGTTTCTAATAATTCATTAGCCGCCGCCTGATCTTCATAAGAAGGTGCTTTACGGTGAATCGACATGCGTTCTTTTTCACCAATCGGGCCGGCATCATCAATTGGATTTCCAAGAACATCCATGATACGACCTAGCGTTTCTTGCCCAACAGGCACTTGAATTGCATTGCCGGTGTTAGCCACTTTCATTCCGCGACTCATACCTTCGGATGAACCCATGGCAATACAACGAACCACCCCATCACCGAGTTGCTGCTGCACTTCAAGTACAATCACGCTATTTTCAATATTGAGCGCGTCATAAATCTTTAGGGACATCTGTTCGTGGAAATTCCACGTCTACTACTGCGCCGATAATCTCAACAATGCTGCCGTTACTCATTGTTTATTCCTCAATTAAATTAAACCGTTAAATTTCGTAAATCTGTTTTTTTGATCAACTGCTAATTGCGACATTAAACTGCCGCCGCACCACTAATAATTTCTGATATTTCTTGGGTGATCGCCGCTTGACGCGCTTTATTAAAGATTAAGCTGTAGCTCATCAATAATATCACCAGCATTATCCGTTGCCGCTTTCATGGCAACCATTCTTGAAGCTTGCTCACAGGCAATGTTATCCACCACGCCTTGGTAAACTTGAGACTCAATGTAACGCACTAAAAGCACATCTAATAATTCTTTTGCATCAGGCTCATAAATATAATCCCAATGATGTTTAAGTTCATCTTCTTGCTGTTTTTCAACTGGTAGTAACTGTAATATTTGTGGCTCTTGAACCATGGTATTAACAAACTCATTATGGACCAGATAAAGCTTATCAATCTTGCCTTGGTCATAAGCTTCTAACATCACTTTAACCGTTCCGATTAAATCAGTCACCGTTGGAGCATCACCTAAACCATGAGTTTTAGCTACAATATTACCGCCAAAACGATTAAAAAAAGCACCGGCTTTAGAGCCAATTAAACAAAGATCGAGTTCAATTTCTTGCTCTTGTAGCTGCTTCATTTCGGTTAGTGCTTTTTTAAATAAGTTAGTATTTAAACCGCCACAAAGACCTCGATCACTGGATACTAAAATAAAACCGACACGCTTTACTTCTCGTTCAATGATATAAGGGTGCTTATATTCAGTATGACCCATCGCTAGATGACCAATAACCGAACGGATTTTATCAGCGTAGGGTTTGGTTGCTTCCATACGATCTTGCGCCTTGCGCATTTTACTCGCAGCAACCATTTCCATCGCGCTAGTGATCTTCTGAGTATTTTTAATACTTCCGATCTTAGTTCGAATTTCTTTTCCGACCGCCATAAGGTGTTTCCAGTCTTAAAGTTAATCTTTTATTCGCGCTTAACCTATCAATATATGATGAAGTTATGCGCGAGGTTCGGTTACCAAGTTGCTGTTTCTTTAAACTTGATAAGTGCAGCATCTAGCTCTGCTTCAATGTCTTTATTATAATCACCAGACTTATTGATTTTATCCATTAATGCTTTTTCATTATTGCTCATGTGATCAATAAGGGCATCTTCAAAATCAACAATTTTAGTTAAATCAACGTCTTTTAAGTGACCTTTTTCAGCAGCAAACAATGACACAGCCATAATTGCAACGGACATAGGTGCATACTGCTTTTGCTTCATCAGCTCGGTGACTCGCTGACCATGCTCCAATTGAGCGCGAGTTGCATCATCTAAGTCAGAAGCAAACTGAGCGAAAGCCGCCAATTCACGGTATTGAGCCAGCGCTAAACGCACACCGCCACCGAGCTTTTTAATGATTTTAGTTTGCGCTGCGCCGCCCACTCGAGAAACCGATAGACCCGCATTGACCGCAGGACGAATACCCGCATTAAACAAATCAGTTTCTAGGAAGATTTGACCATCGGTAATGGAAATTACATTGGTTGGGACGAAAGCAGAAACATCGCCCGCCTGTGTTTCAATAATTGGTAAAGCAGTTAAAGAACCTGTTTTACCCTTGACTTTGCCATCAGTTAATTTCTCAACATGATCCGCATTAATACGAGCGGCTCTTTCTAGTAAACGAGAATGCAAATAGAAAACATCACCTGGGTAGGCTTCTCGCCCTGGTGGACGACGAAGTAATAAAGAAATTTGACGATAAGCCCAAGCCTGCTTGGTTAAATCGTCATAAACGATAAGCGCGTCTTCACCTTTATCGCGGAAATATTCGCCCATGGTACATCCAGCAAAAGGTGCAACAAATTGTAACGCGGCAGCATCAGATGCAGCGGCAGCAACAACAACCGTATTAGACATTGCACCATGCTCTTCTAATTTACGAACGATGTTGGCAATGGTCGAAGCTTTTTGGCCAATCGCTACATAAACGCAGCGAATACCGGTATCTTTTTGATTTATAATGGCATCTATCGCCAATGCAGTTTTACCTGTTTGACGGTCACCAATAATTAATTCACGCTGTCCTCGACCGACTGGAATCATCGCATCAACTGCTTTATATCCCGTTTGAACCGGTTGGTCAACCGACTGACGCGAGATAACGCCTGGCGCTACTTTTTCTACTGGCTCATAAGTGGTATTTTCAATCGGACCTTTACCATCGATAGGGTTACCTAAAGCGTCAACAACACGACCAAGCATTGATTCACCCGTTGGTACTTCAAGAATACGACCGGTACACTTAGCTTTTTGACCTTCGACTATATCCGAGTAATCACCCAGTACAACCGCGCCCACTGAGTCACGCTCAAGATTAAGTGCTAGACCGAATTTGCCGCCGGGCAACTCAATCATTTCCCCTTGCATCACTTCGGCTAGGCCGTGAATTTTCAAAATACCGTCAGATACGCTAACGATAGTTCCTTCGTTTCTTGCTTCAGAAACAACTTCAAAATCGTTAATACGTTTTCTGATTAACTCGCTGATCTCTGATGGATTCAGTTGCATGCTCATGCTCTGCCTTCCTCTAGTGTTACGTTTATAAGTTACACGTTCAATGTATCTGACAATTTGGCAAGCTGACCGCGCACCGAACCATCAATGACTAAATCTTCTGCTTGAATGATTAATCCACCCAGCAGGTCTTTATCTAAATTTAATTGTATTTCTACTTGTCGACCCAGCTTAGCGGCAAGCTTTTGTTTAAGCTGACTAATTTGTTTATCAGATAATTCGCTAGCTGATGTGACTTGCGCTTCAATGGTTTTTTCAAACTCGCTGCGCAAGAAATCAAACAATGTCTCAATTTCTGGAAGTGCCAACAAGCGACCATTAGCGGCTAATAATTTAATAAAATTAGTCGCCTTATCATCCAGCTTACCTTGGCAAATATTCAACATAGCTTGCTGTTGATCTTGCTTAGTCAAATGTGGGCTGGTTAACATTTGCTGAGTCGTTTCATCTTTTACGACTGCCGCTGCAAAGGCCAACATTTCAGACCATTGAGCCAACTGTTTAGCATCCATCGCAAATTCAAAAGCCGCTTTGGCATAAGGTCTTGCTAATGTCGTTAATTCAGCCATTCCAAATTTATCCTAAATAATTATCTTAATTTACTTAAAGCTCAGCAACTAGGCTATCAAGTATATCTGCATGTGCAGATGCATCGATGCTGCGCTGTAAGATTTTTTCAGCACCGGCAACCGCTAATGCAGAAACCTGTTTTCGCAGTTCTTCACGAGCACGA
Organism: Enterobacterales bacterium; assembly: GCA_030949565.1. Classification (GTDB taxonomy): domain Bacteria; phylum Pseudomonadota; class Gammaproteobacteria; order Enterobacterales; family Kangiellaceae. The sequence goes on along the minus strand of JAUZSK010000008.1, from coordinate 54,127 downwards.
TGGACTTCTTGCTCAATTTCAGCCTGTGCGCCAACTTTAATTTTATCCGCTTCACCACGAGCATCATCTTTAGCTGAATCTACAATTTCAGCATGACGCTTTTTTGCCTGATCCAAAAGCTCTGCCGCTTTGTCTTTTGCTTCGCGCATAGTTTCAGCTGCTTTCTTTTGAGCTAATTCAAGATCATGTTGACTACGATCGGCAGCGGCCAATCCATCAGCAATTTTTTCTTGTCGCTCGGAGATAGCGGCATCAAGGTGTGGCCAAATGTATTTCATGGTAAACCAAACAAATACGATCATCGCAATTGTTTGGCCTAATAAAGTCATGTTGAAATCCATGTTAAATCTCCTCTAATTTAAGTTTACTTGAGGGTGATTTAGTTTGCTGTAAGATTTGCAAATTGCTCTACAAATGGGTTTGCAAATGTAAAGAATAAAGCGATACCAACACCAATCATTGCAACCGCATCCAAAAGACCAACTACGATGAACATTTTTACCTGTAGCATTGGTGCTAATTCTGGCTGACGTGCTGCACTTTCAAGGAATTTACCCCCTAGTAAACCCATACCAATACCAACGCCTAATGCGCCAAGACCGATAAGAATTGCAACAGATATTGCAGTAAAGCTGATGATTGTTTCCATGATGTTCCCCTATTTAAGGATAGTTAAGTTCAAAAATTAATGGTTAATGATCTTCATGCGCCAAGCTAAGATAAACTATCGTTAGCATCATAAAGATAAAAGCTTGTAAAAATGTGACTAATAAATGCAATATCGACCAACCAAAATGCAGTGGCAATTGATAAACGCCCATTAGTGCAATCAAAATATAAATTAATTCACCCGCATACATGTTGCCAAATAGTCGTAATGACAGCGAAATGGGTTTTGCTATTAATGCAGCACCTTCTAATACAATGTTAATCGGTATAGCGGCCCAATGATTAAATGGGTTAAGCGTTAACTCTTTAGTAAAACCTTTGATGCCCTTGATTTTAAATGAATAGAATAAAATCAAAATAAATACCGAGATAGACATAGCAAATGTCACATTAACATCGGTGCTTGGTACGACTTTCAAAAAAGGTACGCCGATGGCATGCGCAATTGTTGGGATATAATCAACGGGGATTAAATCCATAAGGTTCATCATATAAACCCAAACAAAAATAGTAAGGCCCAAAGGAGCGATTAATTTGTTTTTTCCATGAAAGGTATCTTTTACATTGGTATCAACAAATTCGATAACGAGTTCGATAAAAGCTTGAAACTTACCTGGTACACCGATGGTCGCTTTTTTGGCCGCCCGACGAAACATCCACAAAAAGATAAAGCCCAACAAGAGCGAAAAAAACATGCTGTCGACGTTAATCGTGTTGAAGTTACCTTTACACAGTGTCGGATTTTCAGCGGTATTAAACTGCCATCCTTCTTGTGTCGAACAAACTTGCAAGTTTTGCAGATGGTGCTTTATATAGCTTGTACTTGTGTGTTCAGTTTCACTCATAAACTCATTAGCCTTGAATCATTAATGGGTTTTTACAATAACCGGCGTTAACCATTGTGAAAGTAACGCCATAATATAACCAACTAAAGTATAAATTTCATAATTGGGTAAAAAATAAAATCCTGCTGCTAACAAGCTAACAGACATCAGTATTTTTACCGTTTCTCCAAAATAGAAGGCACCAACCACTTTTTTACTCTGTTGGGCCCCTGAAAAGGAGAAAGCTTTGTACACAAAGTAGCTATTTGCTATCAAAACAGCCGCTTCGCCCGATAGCAAAGCAATTGCCACCTTAAATTCTATGGCCAAACTTAGCGCGGCAACAAAAAATCCAATAGCCCATTGAATTACCAGTAGTTTTTGCGCTTGTCGCATACCGTTTTTGATTAATGATTGCTTCATAAACTTAGACACTTTAATCAAAATAACCGGCAATTGAATGACCCTAATGCACCGCTTGTTTAAATTATCACCAACAAAGCAAATGCGGCGCAAATTATAGAGATCTCAAAGGCTATAAGCAACCCTAAGTGACAACTAAATAGTCTTTTATTACCAATAAACCTATGTGTTTGGCTTGACCTCTAACATTATTAAGGAATGAATTGCATCATAAATTAGCAAACACTTATATAACCCATTGTAAAATAAGTAACTATTTAGTAACAGCAGGCTAGTTTATTGTTTTAAGCTCTTGGTTAATTAGTGGCCAATACTTGATGATGGCTATCGAAGTTTCTTGAATCCTGACGTTGATATTCAGCCAAAAGTGCCTTTTTGGCCTCGATTTTATATACAATTTGGCTAGAATCACTGCATTGAACAATTAAAGTCATGGACAAATCAACCTTAAGCATCGCCTTAACCGCTAATTTCATCGTTTTCATCATTAAAATAGCTTGTTTATTGCCTTCCGCTAGCTGATCAAAGTTTTTCGCCACTAAATCCCCTAGCTGTTGTTTTAAATAGCTTTTGCTAAACACTTCTCGCGCATTAAACTGCTTAAAGGCGTCTATCTTGCCTAGTTTTAAGGTGACTTCAAGATGTTTTTTATTGCCGATTTGAGAATAGACATCAGACATGGCGACCACAAATGCCTGCTCATTCGGCGGTAAGTAGATAGGAACAGCGATTGAAGACCGCTGAGAGGTTTGATAATTTGAGATTAAATATTTGTTTGCATTGTGGTTAGTCGGATCAAATACTAACAAACTACCAAAAAGAGGAGTACGCCCTGCCAATTGTTGCATTTGTGTCGAATCACAGGAAATACAAGCAACCACTTCAGTGCTTTGCGCGGGTTGCACAGCAATTAAAAAATAGATGATTATAGCTAAGGAAAATTTAAACTTGCACACGACGATAAATCCTTTTATTCGAGTTGTTTTAAGGTGTTGAGAATAGCTCTCATTCCGTTTAAAAACACTAAGAGATACACCTTTATTCACCAAACAGTGGAACATAACTAGCTCTATTATGCAAATTTAAGATAATTTATGGTTGAAGGTTCTCCTTCTATTTGCAAAATAGGATATTTATCGACAATTGATTAAAAATGTTGAATCTGCCTATATTTAACGCTTTTGCTATAACTCTTACTTATATTAGAAAGTGTGAATATAATGAGGTTCCCTAGTTTACCCCTTAATACGGCTCTACAAACTACAAAATCTAGATTAAATCTGCTAACTTTTTCATCTGCTCAAACACCCATTAAAAAACATTTATCTCAAGAAAAACAAACAGTTATTCAACTTATTAAAAAACCGCCTACATAATAATAAAATGCTTTTTTCCTCTGCCTAACGATTGATTGCAACCCCTCAAGTTTTTTATACTTTTATCTAGTTAAAAAAGCGCTTTAAAAGAGCTGCTTGAAATTAATTACTCAATACCATATAAGGGTGGGAGTTGATGCTCGCTGTACCGCATAAGGATTATATAAGGTGAAGAGTATTGCTTATATAAGGTATGCACACCTATCTTATGTACATAAATATAATCTAACTAACTTAGGATATTAAACATGACAAATAATTTCAAAATGAAAAGTCTCGTCATAGCAATGGGTATGGGAATGACTATTATGTCTGCTCCTACATTTGCTGCTGACGAAGACGCCGCTTCAGATGATGCACAAACAATGGTCATCGTCGGATCGCGTTCCGCTCCACGTTCCGTTGGTGATTCTCCAGTTCCTATCGATGTGATTTCTGCTGAAGAGCTTCTAGCCAATGGTTCTTCAGATATGTCTTCACTATTAAGAACTGTTACACCTTCTTATAATGTTAACGATCAAGGCATCTCAGACGGCGCAACAATTGTTAGACCAGCAAACTTGCGTGGTCTATCTCCCGATTCAACATTAATTTTAGTTAATGGTAAACGTCGTCACAAAGGTTCTGTAATTGCCTTTTCAGGCGGTGGTATTGCCGATGGCGCACAAAGCCCTGATGTTTCTGTCATTCCAGCAATGGCATTAAAGCAGGTTGAAGTACTTCGTGATGGCGCTTCAGCTCAATATGGTTCAGATGCGATTGCAGGTGTTATCAACTTTGTATTAAAAGACAATAGCTCTGGTGGAACCTTTGAAATTAAGACTGGCCAATATTCTGAAGGTGATGGAGATTTATTGACCCTGTCTGGTAACCTTGGTATGGCATTATCAGAACGAGGCTTCGCTAACTTTACTTTCGAGCTTAATCAGCAAGATCCTACTAGCAGAAGCACGCAAAGAAGCGATGCTCAAGGGCTTATCGATGCCGGCAACACGGCAGTAAGAACACCGGCCGCGCAAGTTTGGGGAACGCCTGAAATTTCAGACGATTTTAAGTTGTTTTTAAATACCGGCCTTGAATTAGACAATAATAGTGAAGTCTACATGTTTGGTAACTGGTCAGAAAAAACAGTTGAAGGTGGTTTTTACTTCCGTAACCCAACCAACCGAGGCGGTGTATTTAATGGTCCGTTGCTAGATGGTTCTAACGGTTTACCAATTGAGTTAAATCCAGATGGTAGTTTCGTAGATACCATTTTAGTGGGTGATCTAACGCCTGGTGCCACTGATAACGCAGCATGTCCCATCGTTAGATTAAGCCAAGATGGAATTCCTGATGCAGCAGCACTTGCTTCTTTAGAAGCGGCTAACTGTTACGCTCATAACCTACGTTTCCCTGGCGGTTTCACACCTTTCTTTGGTGGAAAAGTGGTTGACTTGTCACTCTCTATGGGAACACGTGGTGTGTTTTCTGATGGTACCAATTATGATCTAAGTGGTACAGTTGGAGAGCACTCGACTGAATTCTTTATGAGAAATACTATAAACTCTTCATTGGGTCCAGATACTCCTACAGAATTTACGCCTGGCGCTTATGCTCAACTAGAGAAAGCCCTTAACGCCGATTTTTCCAAAGATTATGATGATTTAGTCATGTCCTATGGTTTAGAATTTAGACAAACGTCATTTACAATTACCGCCGGCGATGTAGCATCGTGGGTAATTGGTCCTCTTGTTGATCAAGGTTTTAGTATTGGTTCAAATGGATTTCCTGGATTCAAGCCTGCCGATGCTGGTACCTCTAGTCGAACCAGTAAAGCGGCCTATTTTGATACCGAGTATAATGTATCCGATGCTTTCTTAGCTCAAGCAGCTGTTAGATATGAAAGCTTTAGTGACTTTGGCTCAACGTTCAACTGGAAATTAGCGGGATTGTATGAAGTGACTGACAACTTAAAGTTGCGTACTTCAGTCAGCACTGGCTTTAGAGCGCCAACCATTGGTCAAGCCAATGTTCGTAGTGTTCAAACTCAGTTTGTGGGTACGGAGCTAGTCGATATCGCAACCTTACCTCCAACCAATCCTGTTTCACAACGCTTTGGCGGTAAAGAACTGACACCTGAAGAATCAGTCAGTTACGCGGGTGGGTTTGTTTATGAAGACGGTGATTTCTTCCTTACTGCTGATTATTTTAATGTCGAAGTAACCGATAGAATTAGTCAAACTTCTGGTATCACATTAACCGATACTGACCGAGCAGAATTAACCGCTTTGGGCGTTACAGATGCAATCGGCTTAACTTCAGTTAAATTCTTTACCAATGATTTCGATACAACAACCCAAGGTTTGGATTTGGTTGCAAACTACTCCAACGAAGCCTTTGGTGGAAATCTATCTTACTCTTTGGCATTTGCATGGACTGAAACTACCGTCGATTTTGCCGGTAATAACGTCGATGCTAGAAAGATAGGCCGTTTAGAAAGAGGCTTGCCTAAAACTAAAGGTTCATTTACAACCTCTTATACGGCAGATGCTTTAAGATTGATGGGTCGTGTTAATTATTACGGTACTTGGCAGCAATTTGGCCCTGATATCGATGGACCGACTGCATGGCTTTTTGATACTGAATTAAGTTATGACATCAATGATTCTACTGGGTTTGCCGTAGGTATCAACAACTTGACGGATGAAAATGGTCCAAGGGCTGCAATTAATGCGGCCGGCCTTAGTACTTCGTCTGGCCGTACTTATTCATCAACCACTCCTTATGGCTCTAATGGTCGTTTCTATTACGCGAAACTAACCTACAGCTATTAATCAATAATCACTCGTATGGTGTTTAAAAACCAGTGCTTCGGTACTGGTTTTTTTATGCACCTCATATCGGCTATTTACGCCTAATGAACAATGCTTTAGACTACAAACCAACTTACAAGAATAACTCAAAGAAACCAAGTGCCTATGAATTGTCTCAATATCCATAAAAAGGCCAACTAAAATGTTAAAAATATTAATGATAACGCTTTTCTCTGCGTTGCTTTTATTAAACATTTCTTGTCAGCAAAAAGAAGCAATCGTTTCTTGCGCAATATCCGACAATCGATTTGCTCATCACCAATGGAAAACTAATAGACGGTTTGGGCAATAAACCTATCTTGTCTGATCTTGTCATTGTAGGAGATGAGATTAAATTTATCGGTAAGACTAAATTCACGGAACAAGATTTTAACAATCGAATAGGGCGACATATTGATGCACAAGGTCAGTTTATTTCTCCAGGTTTTATCGATTTACATTCGCATGGCAATCCACTGGTAACTCCTGAATTTGAAAATTTTTTAGCCATGGGCGTGACAACCATTACACTTGGACAAGATGGCGACAGTCCAAAAGTTGATCAATTAAGTCGTTGGTTAAGTCAGGTAGAAAAAAGAGGGGTCGCAATTAACCTAGCAATGTTTATTGGACACGGAACCCTACGTGAATTAGCCGGAATCAATCAAGCGGCTGTTCCAACTAAGCAGGCACTAAATAACATGCTACAACAATTAGACGATACGCTTAAATATACTTTTGGTCTAAGTACTGGTCTTGAATATAATCCTGGCCTATATGCTCAACAAGAGGAGTTAATCGCCTTAGCAAAAATTGTAGGTAAAAATAATCGAGTTCTAATGAGCCATATGCGAAACGAAGACAGTGGCCAATTAATAAAATCAATTAATGAGTTACTAATCCAAGGGCAATTTTGTAAGGTACATATTTCACACATTAAATCTGTTTACGGCAAAGGGGCTGCCGAAGCAGACGCTATCTTAAAGATTTTACAGGATGCAAATAACAATGGAATTAATATTACTGCTGACATTTATCCGTATAACGCAAGTTATGCGGGCATTAGCTTGCTCTTCCCGGTATGGGCTAAAACCACAAAACAGTTCGAGTATGCAATGCAACACCGGCGTGAAGAGTTAGCGACCTTTTTAAGAAATAAGATCATAAAGCGAAACGGGAACGGAAGCAACCTTGTTTGGAACCGCTCCCTACACAGGAAAAACCTTAGGGGAGTTAGCATCGGAATTCAACATTCCTTTTGAGGAGGTGCTCATTAATCTAGGTCCAAAAGGCGCTTCAGCGGCCTATTTTATAATGGATGAAACGTTACAAAGCAGGCTATTAGTTAGCCCTAGCATTTCAATTTCTTCCGATGGAAGCCCTCAGGCTTTTCATCCCAGAGGGCATGGAACATTCGCCAAAATCATTGAAAAGTATGTAAACCAACAAGGACTATTATCCTTAACAGAAGCCATTAGAAAAATGACTTCGCAGTCCGCGAAAATTTTGGGGATTAGCGACCGTGGCGTTATAAAAGTAGGAAATAAAGCGGACATAATCATTTTTGATCTGAGTCAAGTCAAAGCCAATGCCAACTATGCTCATCCTCACAGACTTGCTGAAGGTTTTTCATGGGTGATCGTCAATGGGAAAATTGCAAGAAGCGGTGCAATTATGGAAAAGAACTATTATGGTAAGGTTCTCCAACCTGATTGATGCAATATTTAACACCTAATAATTTCATTACTTTAAAACATTTTTTATAAATATTAATCAATATTTTGTACCTTTAGAGAAAATATCATGAATATACTACACATATCTGATCTGCATTTTGGCACTCGCCATTGGAAAGGCAATGACCAACTTATACTAGAAAAACTTAACACTTATGCTTCAGATCTCGTTATTAATACCGGAGATAATACAACCGATTCCTTAGAAAGTGAATTTAGGGCGGCGGGTGCCTTTTTAGATACTATAAATTGTGAGCATGTCATATCAATTCCAGGAAATCACGATAAAAGAAATATGCGAGCGCAAGATTTCTTCCGCAAATATATCGATAATATAGAAGTCATTCGACCAATGGATCCCTCTCGGTGTAATAAAAATAAAATCTTAATTGATCAATATACTACTGGGATTACAGAACACTTTACCGATATTAATTTTATTAAAAAAATCAAGGTGGATGGAAAAATCTTGCTTGTGGTCTGTATTGACTCCAATGACAGTTACCAAGATATTGGTACTGTTCGACCGTGAAATGCTGCATTCGGTTTCCCAGAAAGTTTCACAGCTTGAGTATGACAAGATAATATTGTTAAATCACTACTCAATTTTAGATGCCGATGGTGACCCCATGTTTCATTCTGATCGCATTATCGATTTTGTGAAACATCATAAAATCGAACACGTTTTTTGCGGTCACGGGCATAATTTAGAGATCAATAAAACCACCGATTTAATCCGTAACTGTTCCTTTACTCAATACAAAAACGGTACCTTGGGTTCACGAAATTCGCATAAAGATTCAAACATGTTTTTGTACTATGAAAACTTTGCCGAAGAAAATATAAAGATACATATTGTAAGAATACGCGATAACGGAGATCAATTAGAATTTGATGAGACCCTTATTGACATAGCTGGAGTATAAAATTCTGAAAAACATCGATGCAAAACAAAACAGTGACTCTTGGGGCGTAGAAATAATCGTCAGTATGTGCGTTGGTTACGCCATGTTGATGCTATGCCGTACAGTGGTCGGCGTTGCCGGACCTGCAATGCTGCAAGATCCGACTTTGCATTTGGATACCGCAAGCTTTGGCGCCATTCTCGGTTGGGGTACGGCTGGAAACTTAACCGGTAAATTAACCAATGGTATATTAGCTGACAAACTCGGTGGCAGTCGAGTGTTTATAGCGGCGATAGGCTTGGCTGCGGTAGCAACCTTTATTTTTGGAACTCTGTCCAGCAACAGCGCTTTTTTTGCGCTCTATTTTTTAACTATATTTTCAAAGTCTGCTGGTTGGCCATCAATGGCCAATATTATTCGAACTGCTTTTTCCAGTGATCGCCATGGAAGGATTTGGGGTTTTATTGCCACCAGTTCACGCATTAGCTCAGTCGCGACCACGCTATTATTGAGTAGCTTACTGTTAATTTTATCCTGGAGAGGGTTGTTTTTTGTGGCGGCTGCGATAGCACTATTGTGTGCATTAATATTGCCCAAATTTTTAAATCGTAACATTCCCGAAAAAGAAAGGCATAATGCCGATTTAGATGTTGAAGACGCAGGTCCTTCCGGTTCGCAAGTTGCCCACCCATTAAATAATAAGGATACTTTGGGGGCTATTCTTTGCTTTATTCGAAACCCCAGTTTTTGGCTGATTAGTCTTGGCGTTTCAGCGCTCGCCGTGTTATTTGAATTTCAGGTTTTTATTCCAATTTATCTCAGTGAAACGTTTGATTTGCAGCCAGAGGAAGCCGGCATTGCATCCTCAGTCTTTCCATTAGGCTGTCTGATTGCGGTATTTTTAGGCGGTTTTGTTTTCGATAAAACGTCGAAAAAATCAATTATTTTTGTTATGGGATTAACGCTTGTCGTCGCTATTTTATGTCTTTTGGGTTTAAGGTATCTGGGTACTGTAGAATTAAATCATTTGCTAGAATTGATACTAACCATGAGCCTAATATTTCTATTTGGCTTTGCTATTTCGCCCGCCTACTATATTCCTATGAGTGTTTTTTCCATCAATTTTGGTGGCAAGCATTGTGGTCTGTTGGTCGGATTAATTGATGCACTTGCCTATTTTGGAGCAATGATGTTTGATTTTATTGGTGGAGAAGTTGCCAATAAAGAGGGCGGTTGGCAAGACTTTCTTATGATCCTCATTGTGACATCCGTTATTGCTACCGTGACTATGGTTGTATTTTTAACGGTAGACTATAAAAGAGTTAAAAACTTGTCGCTTGCTGACAAATAATCTTTTTATTTTTTATAGGCTTTAAAATAAACGCTAAGCGCTGGTTCGCTTTCCAAAGAGATTGATGCTAATACGAATAACAACAAACTGCATCGCAAGCAATCCAACCACGATCATCGGCTGCTGAAAATATCCTGCCAACACAAAACCAAACAAAGCCATTGCGCCACTGATTAAAGCATAACTTAACTGGGTCGAAACATGGTCAATATGCTGACATCCAGAGCCCATTGAAGCCAGTGCTGTAGTATCAGAAATAGGCGAGGTGTGGTCGCCAAATAACCCTCCACTTAAAACCGCCGCTATAGTTATCACCATCGGCGCGCCTAAAGTATCTGCCACCGGTACAACAATAATCATTAAAATCGCAAAAGTGCCATAGGACGAACCGGTCGCAAAAGACATCAGTGCGCCCAGGATAAACACCATGGCAGGCAATAAGGATGGTGAAATAGTTCCACCAATTAGTCCAGCTAAATAATTACCTGTATGGAGATCTTTACACACCGATCCAAGCGTCCAAGCCAACACCAATATAGAACAGATATAAACCAGTTTTTCCATACCTTTAAAAAACTGGGTTAACGATTCTGCAAAACTAATATCTTGATTACGTTTCATGATAAACGCGCAAGTAATCGATGCTAAAAGGTACGAAATAAAAATACCTGAGCGAACATGAACACCACCCACGCCTTCGGTAAAGGCAAAGAAAATCAGAAATCCACTAACCGAAAAAAGTAGCACTGAAATCGGCAATAAAAATGTACTCAATTTTATATTTTGTTGCACCAGAGCCGGGTCTGAAGGTATCGATTCTTTATCATCGGCACCTTCTTGCATGGCTTGGTCATATTTTTGTTGTGCTTTTAACATGGGGCCAAAATCCTTGCGCGTGGATAACAACATAGGGATGGCAAATAGTGAAAGTAGGGCATAAAACTGGTAAGGCCAAATCTCAAGCAACACTTGAAAAGGCTGATCGGTGGAACCAATATCTTGAAACGCATTTTCCATTAAACTCATAATATACACACCCCATCCGATAAAGGGCACGAGAATACTCACTGGGGCGGCGGTTGTATCAATGATATACGCCAGTTTTTCTTTACAGATTTTTAGTTTTTTGAAAATGGGTCTAAAAAGCGGACCCACGATAAGCGCGTTACCTGAATCAGTGAAAAAAATAGCAATTCCAGCCAACCAAGCCGCCGTTTGACCACGCACCGGATTAGAAACAAACCGTGTGACTAAGGATGAAAAAGAGGCCGCGCCGCCGGACTTTTCTAAGAGCGCAATAAAGCCGCCGATAACCAATGAAACAATAAGAACTTGAGAGTTTGCACCATTCGAAAGCTGTGCAAAAAGATGCTGTTCGACAAGATCAACCACCGCAAAAAATGGATTGAAGTTAGCTAAAATAATCGCGCCTAGTAGCGAGCCTATGGAAAGTGAGACGATGACATTACGCGTATAAATCGCCAGAAAAATACTTAACGCTGCTGGTAATATAGATAGAAAGCCATAATCATGCATCGAATTATCTCTTTTGTGCTAGCGATAAACAAATTAAATCAGTTTTAGTTATCAAGGGTTGCACCTAATTTGTCCTTAGCCAATTTCGCTTTAATACCCAAGCTAAGAAAAGGTTGTGGCGGTAACCATTTAGCCTGAGGGCGTTGTGTTATTTTTTTCGTTAATGATGCCGGTTGATCCATCGCTAAGTGAGCAATCTGTTGCCCAAACATCACCGATAGACCAATTCCACCACCATTATAACAGCCAATCGCCCAAAGGTTTTGATCAATTTCTTCAAATATATTGGCGTTGTTGGCACTAATACAGGTAACACCAGACCAAGTGGATTCAAAAATATCATCAGGTAGAAATTTAAAGCGTTTTCGTAGACCTTTAAGATGCGTTTTTTGCCTTTGCGCTAACTCGGCCGCTGTAAAATAAAGCTTTGAAACCACTTCAACCGTGTTGCGGATCATGATCCGCTTGTCATGGGTGGTTCTGATTGTTGCGCCCATGGCGTTGGCCGACAATACTGCCCACTCCTGCGCATGATTCATTTTTTGTTGCTCTTCAATGGAAAGTGGTCGGGTTAAACTAGCGCTTAATAATAATGGAAAGACTCGGTTTTTCTTAATTCCCATGCTTGGCATAAAACCATTGACTGCGACAATCACTTTATCAGCAAGGATCTCACCATCAGAAAACTGAACCTTGTGTGGTTGACCTTTAACAATGGATAATACCGCGCTATTTTCATAAAGCTCTACATTATCCGGTAATATTTCAAGCATTCCACGCGCCAACTTGGCGGGTTGTATCATTGCACCACCCTGTGTTTTTACCGCTAATTGATAAAAACCAGTACCAAGACGCTCAGACAAAGCCTGTTGCTCAACGAGACTATTTTCAATTTTTAGGTCATCAAGAAGCTTGTGGAATTTAATCAGTTTGTCTTTATATTCTGGGTTTGCCGTTGCGTAAAATTTCCCACACTCATTCCACTCACAGGAAATATTATATTTTTCAATCAGAGACTTAACGCACAAAACCGCTTGCTGATTTAGTTCATACTTTTTTCGATAGGCCATTAACCCCGTATCCGAAAGATGGCCGTCATTAAGAGTTGAATCCACCAGATAACCCGAATTTCGACTACTCGCTCCTTCACCCGCTTTATTAGCATCAACCAATAAGATGTGATCATTTGGGTTATTTTCAGCTAATGTCAAAGCGGCAGATAACCCCGAATAACCAGCACCGATAATCAACCATTTCGTGCGTCGATGGCCTTTAAAAGCCGGTTTTGCTAAGCGTGGCGAGAGGCTCTTAATCCAACCACAAGTCGCATCATTGGTTTCAAATTTATTCATTATTATTAAAAGGGTAGGGTGGGTATAGTCGCAAGAGTGGGAACCAACTATATGGCATATTACCGACAAAAACAATGGTTAAAAGGGTTTACTCGCTGTAACAAACTAACCATTTAAAACCTTTTACAAAGAAAATAATTTTCCACTTCCTATCTTAGCTTTTATGAGATTCAATCACCTTCGAAATTCAACTATTTAAACGATTATCAAACAAAACAGCTCTCTTCCTAAAAAAATAATAAATTTCATCGCCGAGCCTCAAAAAAGCGCTACTCAAGGAAGATGTCTTCTGATTTCAGCCTGTCTATTTTTTTTTCAATTCTGAGTTAAATGTAGATGCATGTTATTTTTTCATTGAAATACACTAACAATTGGAATTATTGACATGCTACTGATTAAAAGAAAAATGTAAAATAAAAAATACTTACGCGTTTTTCTTTTAAGTATTGCTATCTCTAAATCACAATATGGAGTAACACTTTTTTTTAATACAAATGAAACTAATTTAAATGAACTCGATGCTTTATTATTGAAACCTAAACTCGGCTTACCAAGTCCAACCCAAATATCCGGATGTTTGTCTTCTAGTTTAGCCATAAGAGACGTCAAATTACGAAAATAGAGTATTCCATATAATCCTGCTACTATCATACCAATAAAAAAATATAAAACCGCAAATACTTGCATAATAATCCTATCGAAAATTTAATCTTCCTGTTTTTCCTAAATCAACTATAAAACGATATCAGACAGGCACTCTATAGTCAATTTCCTACAAAGACTCAGGGCAATGTCTTGCAAAACCGAGAAGTTTCAGGACTTTTTGTAAGAGATCAACCCGGCATGCTGTGCGAGATATCTCAAAGGTGGCTGTCTATTATTTTTACAAGAACCGAGTTAATCTTGCGATAACGGACCCCCATAGCCACACTCTTGTCAATTCTTGGTGTAGTATAATACCGGCCTAACAACTACTAATTTCAATGGTAGAGCCCCATTGTTTTTTTCTTTTATTCAACCATTGATGTTGGGTTGATAAAACTAACCCAACCTACGGCCCTGGGAAGATCTATCTCTACAATTAATTAGTCGTTTATGTACCCAATCCCTTTAGTATCAAATAAGAAGTAAGTAACATAGACGTTGCGTCCAGAACGGCTATCTCCGAAAGGTACATCTATAGCAACAACCCCATAATCATTACTGTAGTAATAGTGGTAAGGTGTATATTTTTCGCCTTCAATCTGTAAGCGTCCGGAGAAAGACACCTTGTCTTTTAAATGATGGCTTCTAGTTTAACATTCCAAGGCATCAAGTACTCAAGATTGTCAGGCTTCTTCGGTAACTCTTCCAGTAAGAACATCAGGTAATTGAAAGGTGTGAGGCCATTGGCTTTCGCTGTTTCGATAATGCTGTAGAGTACAGCACTCGCATTCGCGCCGTTAGCGGTGTTACTAAAGAGCCAGTTTTTTCTGCCAATCACGAAAGGTTTTACGGCGCGTTCAGCTCGGTTATTATCGATATTCGTATCGCCACTGTCGACATAACCGATGAGTTTATGCCATTGATTAAGGCTGTAACGAATGGCGACACCGATGGCCGATTTTGGTAGCACTTGCATCGCTGATTTATCGAGCCATTTTTTAAAGTCCTTTAATAAGGGCACGGCTTTTTCTTGTCTGGCGCGGTGTTTTTCAGCGCTGGATAAGTCCTTGATTGCTTTTTCAATGCGGTAAAGTTGAGCGATTTTTTTAATCGCCATGTCCGCACGGCCGCTTTTGTTTTTCGGTTGCGCTTTTTTGGCATCGGTGAATTTTCGTCTGGCATGTGCCATACAACCAATCAACGGAGTCTTCAATTTATCGTAACCTTTATGACCATCGGCTTGTACAATGCCATTAAATCCCTGAAGATAATCCACCGCACATTGTCCCGCCCGGCTGGGTTGGTAGTCATAGAGGACGATATTTTTGCTGCCATTATCAACGGGCGAATCAGTGCCTGAGCAATAAACCCACATATGGCATTTGGCTTTATCCTCATGAATGACCTTCACAGGCGTCTCATCCGCTTGAATGGCGGGTTGCTTGCGTAGTTCCTGCTGTAGATAATCAACAATCGGTTTAAATAAGGTGCTGCATTTAATCACCCATTCGCTGGACGTTTTGCGATTAATGCTAATGCCATGCTGTTTAAACATTGACTCTTGCCGATACAGCGGCAAGCTGTATTGGTATTTGCTGGTAATGATTTGAGCCAGTAATGAGGAGTGGCAATACTCTTGGGGATAGGACTTAATGGCACCGGTGCAATCTTGATTTGAACCTTTGTTGTTGTCTTTTCGCAATGACGACAACTGTACTGCGGTCTGACCGTTTCAATGACTTTCACTTGTGCAGGGATGAACTCGAGCTGCTCACTTTTCTTTTCACCCATGGGATGTAAATCATGGCCACAGCAATCACAGACTTTGTCTTCATCCGGAATATCAATCACCCGAACTTCTCGGGGTAAATCTTTTGGAAGAGGCTTTCGTTTGGGTTTATTGCGGGTGTAAGCAATCGTTTCTTTTTCAGGCGCTTTAATCGCTTCCTGAATGGCTTCGGCTTCATTGAACAACTCCCCTTGACCAGGATGAGCTTCTGAGCTTTTGCCAAATTGTTTCTGTTGAGCAAGTCTGAATTGCTCTAGAAGGAATTGATATTTTTCTTCTAATTGTTGAACGAGCTGACGCTCTCTAAGCAATAACTCTTTGAGCTGCTTTGGATCGTTGGGAAGTGATTTGGTCGCCGTTTCCATGGCCAAGATTATATCAAAATTCAGCCAGTAAAGGCGTCTAAAACATCACTTTGCGATCAACGGTCGAATCAAAGCGATCAACGGATCGCTTCATACAATAACGGCTGGTGGGTTTGCATTTTCATCACATCGAGCCCCGATAATAGCCACTGCCATTGCTGCTCAGATAAGTGGATCAGCGATTGATTAAACTTTCGAGGCCACTTGAATTTATCTTTTTCAAGGCGCTTGTACCACAGGCAAAAACCGGTCTCATCCCAGTACAAGGCTTTGATTTTGTCCCGCGAGCGATTGCAGAAGATAAACAGACCGCCACTAAAAGGTGACAGCTTCATTTCCGATTCAACAATTATCATTAAACCGTTGATCGACTTTCTAAAATCAACCACATCCCGGTGCAGATAGATTTCCGTCATACCCGCTAACTGAGTCATGCCAGTGCCCTGACGAAATCCGCTAGCCAGCTGGGAGGTAACGAGGTGGGTAAGGCTATCTGAGAATGGTGGTATTGGATCTGGATCATCCGATCACTATTGCGCGGCTTGATGGGTTGAGCCTTAATAAAAACAGGGGACGAGGTTTCCTTACCCGCTCTAAAGTCATTTAACTTCTTTTGAAAATAGGTACGCCCTAAGCCTTCTTGACGACAAAATTCAGAAACAGATAGCCCACTTTGTAATTGTTTTTCAATGAGAGCCAGCCAATCGGTTTTCGTTCGGTACTTCATATCAGTCTCCAATTTAAATATCAGAGATTGATTGTAACCCGCTTACCGATGATTGATAGGTGCCTTTGGGCAGACGCTTACTTCAATCTCGATATTTTTGGGTATGATTTTGATAACTTTTGTTCTTCTACCAAGAAATGAAAAATCATTCCAGTTACCCGCCTCATATATTCCTTTATTAGCAACCCAGCTCATTTTGTTTTCTAATTTTTTATTGGGCAACGTAATATGCCACATACAAAAATATTTTGATGTAGAGCAAAGAGTGTATTCCTGTGCTATATCTCCCATCCGAACAGCATACGGCTCATGCTGCCATTTAGTAAAAGATAATTCCTTACCGTCCAAAGAAAAATAAGAAGCTAACTTGGTTCGTTCGTTTGAACTAACTTTAAAATTTACAGATAACGCAAAAAATATAAACGACAAAATTATGATTTTTTTCAACATTATTTTTTACCTCAATCGTATTCGCGCAAAAAACGCCATTGTCTATTTGCAAAACGATATCAGACAGGCACTCTATAGTCAATTTCCTACAAAGACTCGGGTCAATGTCTTACAAAATCGAGTAATTTCAAGATTTCTTGTAAGCGATCAACCCGGCTTGGTGTGCGAGATATCTCAAAGGTGGCTGTCTAATAATATTCACTACTCAAGGAAGACGCCTTTTGATTTCTGCCTGTCTATTATTTTTAATTATTTTTAGCCCATATCGAGTCCACCCTCGCTCATCTCAATCTACAACCCAATCAATGGCTCGGACAAGTACAACACTTTGGTACGCATCAAGGTTATTTCGTTGGTAAACTGATTTTACTTCAGAAAAAAGCCGAAGAGTTAAAGAAAAAATGGTTGAAAGGGTTTAAAACCTGCCGGAAATTAATAATTTAACAACACAAAAAGTAACATCCATCATCGTAATGCCTTTCTTAGCCCTTAGGAGATTGAACCTCGCTTGAGATTCGGATAATTAAGCGATATTCGAACAAAACGCCTTCCGTCCTGAAAAAATAATTAATTTCATCACCAAACTTCAAAAAAAACGTCATTCAAGGAAGATATCTTCTGATTTCTGCCTGTCTATTGTTTTTTTTCCGACCAAAGATATCGAAAGAGAATTGATTGCTTGTGCTTACAATCATATTAAAGAGCGTAAAACCCTTTATATACTGATTGATGAGGCGCATTTATTAGACATGCAAGTACTGAGAAAATTACGATTATTGTTTGAGCGCTTCCCCAAAAAGCACAATTTAGTTTTATTTGGCCAGCGGGATTTATTGCATTATTTGTCGCTGAATGTGAATAAGGATATCAAGAGCCGCATTACTTATTCAGCTAATATTAAACGGCAGAATGATGACGATATTGCGCGTTATATTGTTAAAGAGCTAGAAGCCGTCAGAATGGGTATTAACACCTTCAACGAAGGCGCGATGGAACTTATCATAAGAAGCGCACAAGGCAACTTAAGGCTGTGCAGGAATTTGTGTTACGGCAGTTTAATTGATGCCGCTAGAGAGGCTCAGAAAATCGTTACCATCGCCCATGTGAGATAGTGTTTTAATTCAGCCACATTGGCGAAGCCGCGAGGGAGTTGATAAAACAACAAATATCCTAACCACACAATCTAGTTTTTAGTGAGCCAAAATCATCGTGAAAAATGGTTTTGGCTTTTATGATTCAAAACTTATGATGGTAAAATTTACGATGCAGTTTGGTCGAACGTATGATTTCAATTTGGATAAGTGAAAAAACCTTATGATTGCAGTGTGGAAAAATCATCATGAAACGGTCAAATCATACGATGAATAATTTGGTTAATCTTACGATAGCAGTTTGGACGGCTACAATTATTTTTAAGAGAACAACCCGACTTGGTGTGCGAGATATCTCAAAACTGCCTGTCTGTTATTTTTATAACCAGAATTATTGTTCAATAATTTCGACCTGTATTTGCTTAGTCATATTAAGGTTTGAACCTAGCTTTACTGTCTGTAATATAGATGGTTCTGGGACCACACCTACAGCGAATTTTATTTTGTTCGAATTCGCCTCTCCGCACAGTTTCCCAACTTTCCCAAAATCAATAATATAACGACTATTTATCTGGTCTTTAGACACATAGCCATTCAACTTAAAAGTATGAAATTTCGTATTACTTACATTTATATCTACTAATCTAGACTTCAGCTTGTGCGGTTCTTCCCCTCGAATTTCTTTCTCGCAAGTGGTATAAACAGAATACAACCTCAAGCTTTCAGAAAGGTCCTTGTATATTTTTAGCGATAACTTTTTTTCTGAGAATATTCTAACTCTAACTTGAACTTCTTCATCAACTTGAGTTGTTAAAGATTCTTCCTCTACATCGACAAATAGAGTATTGCTTGTACATCCAAAAATAAGTATTGAACATAGAAAAAAAATAAGTGTTCTATATTTATTCATCTCGAAAAAACCTCTCTCTTGCTTCATCTCTATCGAGCGGCCTTCCCATTTGCTTAAGGATAAGTTCTACTTCTTTACCAACAGTAGTTCCCAACTTTCCACTACGCTGGTGGTTCCATAATGCCTGTGCTCCAATACTATTTGAACGTAAATCCTCACCCGTGAATGCCGATGGGTTTCCATTAATTTTTTGAACTATTTCGATTCCGAACCCCAATAACTCGCCTAATCCAGAACTTGAAAGCAAATTATTTGATCCGCTAGTGACATGTTGTAAATCTACCCAACCTTTTCCATCGATGTAAATGTATCTCATAAATCCTTGTAAAACGATATTAAATCCGCTTTCTCCATCAACAAACTGCTTTAGGGTCGTAGCTTCCAACGCACTATCTACAGCATTAGCAACATCCTCAATTCTGATATATGCAAAGGTCCTTTCATTTAACTCTGCTTGAGTAAATTCTTCTTCATTTTGCACATTCCCAACATCTACATTGCCAGTTGGTAATTCAACATTTTCATTCTCACTATTCCCACTGGTGCCAACACCCACCTGCCCTTTTGAACCTAAATCCGTATTATCCGGCTTTAATGTTATCGGCGTTATTTTGAAAGCCCTTTCACTCCCATTGCGTGCTGCCGTGTAGACATAATTACTCGACTTTCCACTCTCATCGGTTACCGTTGCAGTGATGGTTCGAGAGGTATCTCTTTTTATTCTTGAGCCTGTTGGCGCACTACGGGTTCTTGATTGGCTCGTAACTTTGACTTCTAATTTGTCTTGGTCTATATCTGCGGCATACCCACTCGGATCCGTCCCCGCCAATGGGTTATTCATAATATATGAATAAGGGTTCATTGACTGTGAATTACCCGGTGCTTGTATAAAGGGATCGACACTCAAGAATCTTCCGAGGTTGTAATCATACACCCGTCCATTCATGTGGATCAACTGCGCATCGTCTAAATGTTCATGATCGGTAAAACCGCGGTTTGTGGTCTCTGAGCCGAGAATATTTTGTGGGATGGTGATCCCTGTTAAAACATCGGTGAAATTATCCCTTAATCGCCCATCTCGCGGCTTGCCGAAGGGATCAAAACTGTGGTGTTGCAGTAGATTGCCCTGCTCATCAAAACTACCAATCATGGAGCCTAGTCGGTCCGGTGAAGGACGCTATCAGGCACCCACTCTATGAGCTAGATCTTGCAAAGACTCAGGGCAATGTCTTACAAAACCGAGAAATTTAAGGACTTTTTGTAAGAGATCAACCCAACTTGATGTGCGAGATATCTCAAAGATGGCTGTCTAATAATATTTTATTTGTGTGCGAAATATCTCAAAGATGCCTGTCCATTATTTTTTGACAAAATCAATTAGTCTTTACTTTTATTTCAACTCCTTCTCCTTTCAAGAAATCTATTACCTTCTCTCTCCATGCAAATGCTTTTGTGCCAGGATCTACAATTATATTCTCTAATGTAAAAAGGAATGAATTTCCATATTCGTTTCCTTGCTTATAATCTGCACCAGCTTTAATCAATTTAAAAACCATCTCCCATTGACTCAATGCCGCGGCATAAGCAAGTGGATTATAATCATGATTTGATAACTGATTAACATTTGCATCGACAGCTATAAGCATTTCTACTTTTTTAATATCAAAACTTCCAATTGCAATATACAAAGCAGCCGGCTCATTTTTGCTTTTTTTAGTAACCAAATTTGGGTTGGCACCATGCATCAAGAGCACCTTTAAATATTCACTGTCTTTGGCTGAAGCAAAGTGAATCGCAGCGTCTCCATTTTTCATTTGGACATCTGGGTTTGCGCCAGACTCTAGTAAAACTTTGAAACTGTCTAATTTATTATGCTGAATACTCCAAATCAGTAGTGTTCTGCCATCCAAACCAGTCCTATTTAAAGTTTCGGGACCGTTAATACCTATAAGTCTTTTTAGGCAGTCAATATCGTTCTTATCAATAACTTCAGCTAAGCTTATTAGCACTTCGTCACCAGAAAAAATATTTGAGTAATCATTTTCGCTATCATTAGCACTACATGAAGTTATAACCAAAAATAGAAGCACAAACCATTTTTTTATTACTTGAATCATATTATCTATCCATCGCATTAATTACTTCATCTATACCATGAAGTCTTACAGAGCGTGAAGCAGCAGGTAAACCAAAGTACTCCCAGAACCTAGGTGCAGGAGCAGGCAAAGGAACTCTATTTCCTGCTGCACTCGGCATTACATTTCTTTGATCCTGAACAGCACTCAATGCCTCACCTCTTACATAGTAGGCGGTTATTAAACTCGGAGCACGCATTAATAAAAAATATAACAGACAGTCAAACTATGGCTAATATCCTACAACAATCCGGGTCGATTTCCTACAAGCATTGCAGAAATGGCTTACAAAGTGAGAGGCTGATTGCTGTTATTATCAGCAATTCTCGGTGAAATTAAAAAGCCTAGTCTATCAGCTCTACAGCGCCATCAAAAATATTGCTTTCGCACTAAAGGAAGGCTTCAGAATATTATTTCAAATAAAATTGAACTTTTTATGAATCCAGCGATCTGATCAAAGTAGATACCCATATTTTGGCTGGTTTATTCGTGAAACCCTTATTAAAACAAAAAAAGCATCTCAATTTCACCGCTCTTAGGCAAGCGATGGCCTCTCATTTTAACGCCATCTCTGATCCTCGAAAAAAGGGAAGTTGCTATTACAGTCAGAAAGATGTGCTTATGAGTGCTTTTTCGTGCATGTATTTTCAAGAGCCTTCTTTACTTAAATTTCAGCAACAGATGGAAGATCAGCAAGGCAGTAATAATTGTCGCTCCTTATTTGGTATTGAAAATATACCTCAAAGTTCTCAACTTCGAGACGTGCTAGATAACATCCCAAGTGACGCTATTGCACCCATTTTCAAAGATTTCTTCAGCCGTTTAAGACGCCATAAACATCTGGAAGGCTATGCCATTTTTACCAAACGTTTTAATGTGCAATATTGATGGAACTCAATACTATAGTTCAAAGAAAATAAGTTGTGAACACTGCTTGCATAAAGAACATAAGACAGGTGAAAAAACCTATAGCCATGCTGTTTTACAGGGAGCCATTATGCATCCCGATAAAAAACAAGTTATTCCTGTTATGCCTGGAAGCGATCCAAAATACAGATGGAAGTAAAAAACAAGATTGTGAAACAAATGCCGCTAAACGCTTTATAGATAGACTCAAAGCAACCCACCCGCGTCAAAAGTTCTTGATCTGTGGTGACGGTTTAATGTCTCATCAACCACTCATTGAAAAAGTGCTCGATAACAACATGCACTATATTTTCGTGTGTAAACCTGGCGATCATCAATATCTTTTTGAATGGTTAAACGACTTCCTGAATTGCCTTGCTTGGAAATAAAAGATACAAAAGGTCGCACTCATCAGTATCGTTGGAAAAATAAAGTTCCCTTACACGGTCAAAGAGGACGCTGTAGAGGTTAATTATTTTGAATATAAAAATCATTAACGAGAAAGGAAAAGAGACCTCAACAAATAGCTGGGTGACAGACGTAAAAATAAACAAAAAAAATATTATTAAAATGGCTAAGGCTGGTCGATGCCGATGGAAAATAGAAAATGAATGCTTCAATACCTTGAAGAACCAAGGCTATTGTATAGAGCACAATTATGGTCATGGTAAACACTATTTGAATTACAATTTGTATCTGATCACTTTGCTAGCATTTTACTTTTCATCAAATATTTGAATTGACGGATAAGGTTTATCAAGGTTGCCTGCAAAAATTTGGCTCAAAACGCCACTTATGGGAAAAGCTGAGAGGAGCAATCTATTTTTTCATTTTTAGCTCGTGGGAAACGCTCTTAACTTATTTATTAGAAGAGCAAGAAGATATCCAAGATCGGTTTTTAAAAGTTCGTAGAAAGTCTAGTTTGGATTATTTGCACGTGATTGTGTAGCTAGATCCCTACCTGTAACTAAAGCATTAAGGGGGCAAAAAATCAAATAATGAGTCCTTGACTATAAAAAATACTGAAATATCACATTTTGCTTAGAATATTCTAATTCACCGAGAATTGCTGTGTTATTATTGGTTTTATGGAATTTTCTTCAAGGATGAAATATGGCAATCAAGCGCAGTGAATTAATTGATGATGAAAATGCGGGTTATTATCACCTGATGAGTCGTTGTGTACGGCGAACTTTTCTGTGCGGTAAAGATAAAGAAACGGGCAGAAGCTACGAACATAGAAGGCAATGGATTGAAAACCGTATATTAGAACTGGCGAATGTATTTGCCATTGAGGTTTATGCTTATGCGGTTATGAGCAACCACTATCACCTTGTCGTTTACTTTGACCCAAAAGCGCCCTACCAATGGACTAATTTGGAAGTTGCTGAGCGATGGCTAAAGGCTTATCCTGGTAAGCTGGATAAACCCAAGTATCAACAGCAACGGGACTTAAAACTAGAAGCCATTGTTAATAATCCGAAGATACTTTCTAAGATAAGAAACAGATTGGGTAGCCTGTCTTGGCTCATGAGTCGAATCAATGAGCCCATTGCAAAAATGAGTAATCAAGAAGATTTTGTCAGCGGTCATTTCTGGGAGAGTCGCTTTAAATCCCAAGCATTATTAGATGAAGCTGCACTGCTTACCTGCATGGCCTATGTTGACCTAAACCCCATTCGTGCCAACATGACTAAAACGCTGGAAGAAAGCGACCATACCAGTATTCAAAAACGAGTTAGAAACATGACGGAGGAGCAACTCAATCAAGCCGTCAAAAGCCTTTCCGGTGAGATTAAAAACCGCTCTATGGTTTTAAAACTAAAAGACTATATTGAGCTTGTGGAATGGAGCGGAAAATCCATAGCCTACCCCAACAAATCAAAAATGCCTGCCTATATCGAGTCCACCCTCGCTCATCTCAATCTACAACCCAATCAATGGCTCGGACAAGTGCAGCACTTTGGTACGCATCAAGGTTATTTCGTTGGTAAACTGATTTTATTGCAGCAAAAAGCTGAAGAATTAAAGAAAAAATGGTTAAAAGGCTTTAAAACCTGCCGGAAATTAATAATTTAACAACACAAAAAGTAACATCCACCATCGTAATGCCTTTCTTAGCTCTTAGGAGATAGAACCTCGCTTGAGATTCGGATAATTAAGCGATATTCAAACAAAACGCCTTCCGTCCTGAACAAATAATTAATTTCATCACCAAACCTCAAAAAAAGCGCGATTCAAGGAAGATATCTTCTGATTTCTGCCTGTCTATTATTTTTTGCTCGTAACTTTAACTTCTAATTTGTCTTGGTCTATATCTGCGGCATACCCACTCGGATCCGTCCCCGCCAATGGGTTGTTCATAATGTATGAATAAGGGTTCATTGACTGTGAATTACCCGGTGCTTGTATAAAGGGATCGACACTCAAGAATCTTCCGAGGTTGTAATCATACACCCGTCCATTCATATGGATCAACTGCGCATCGTCTAAATGTTCATGATCGGTGAAGCCTCGGTTGGTGATCTCAGAGCCGAGAATGTTTTGTGGGATGGTGATCCCGGTTAAAACATCGGTGAAATTATCCCTTAATCGCCCATCTCGCGGCTTGCCGAAGGAATCATAACTGTGGTGTTGCAGTAGGTTACCCTGCTCATCAAAGCTGCCAATCATGGAGCCTAGTCGGTCGCGGTGAAGAACGCTATCAGGCACCCACTCTATGAGCAAGTTCCTACAAAGACTCAGGTCAATGTCTTACAAAACAGAGAAGTTTAAGGACTTTTTGTAAGAGATCAACCCGACTTGGTGTGCGAGATATTTCAAAGCTGCCTGACTATTAATTTTTGGGTAAATCATACGATATTAATTCGGGCGGCTACACCCAAAGGCTCCTAGTATGCACCTAAATATGCAGAATTCACTTTAAATTTATTATCTTCACCTCTATAAAATTCAAAGCAGGTAGACTTTTCAGACTCAGAAGCATCCGGCATTTCACCAAGAGTTCTATAATAGGTTTCACTCTTGGAAATGCATGCCAAATACTCATACTCGCCATCTTCTTTATTAGCACTTTGATATAAATCAATTTGCTTGTTTTCTTCAAAAATATACTTTAAAGCGACGGGTGATTTAAACATCACCCAACTCATTCTATTATCATCATTCAAATAGGATTTATCTATCGACAATACAGAAGCTAAATAATCTTTATCGCCTTTACGGACAGAACTAATAAACAAGTCTATAAAATTAAGGTACTCTTCCTTTCTATCAATTTTCACCACATCATAATTTAGAAGAGGTAGTTTAGACATAGTCACATTAGTTAATATGTTTCTAAAATTAATTTTATGAAGTGATACTATATTCTTTTTACTAACAAGCCTCCCTTTAACAGAAACAGGTTTCAAATGGCCATAAAGTTCTCTTTTATTAAATATTTCTTCACCAACATCTAAGCCTATGCCCATAGTTATAAAACCATTTTTACAAGCTTCTGCTGAGATCACTAACGCGACACCATCTTTTTCAGCACATAATACTCCCTCTGTTTTAATTATTTTCCCTATGAATTCATTTTCGTTTGAGCTGATATCTAAAATAGAAGCAATCTCACTAGCAGATAAATTTTGAAAAAATAAATTAAAAACCATAAATTTTATAAAAAAGCATAAAGTTAGTTTCATAATATTTGTTACCTTAATTTTTTCGCTATTTTAGAGAGTTGACTGCTAGTCATACCAGCCTTCCACTTGCTTGCTATCTTTGAATTATTTCGGTTTCTTCCACCATATATTGTTCTAACTTTTGTGGTTCCACTTATTCTTTCAACAACTCTTATAGCACCAGAAGGAGCATATATAACGACTGGAACGCCATATTGTTCAACTGGAATATGATCGCTTGGTCCCGGAAGTTCTCGAGCGGTAGCACTTCCTTTGAAACCATCTTCTAAATTATGTAAATGAGCTATAACTGAAGAGTTATTAATTTGGCTTTTAGTAAGAGCACAACCATTTGCGTCACAGCCCGCAGTTGTTGGTGTAGATGTATTACCATCTTTATCGATTAAGTATTGTTCTTCTGTTTTACTATCTGGATCAGCCATATTGCTTCTCATCAATATCACTTTCCTTTCTTGTTCTTGATTCAAAACAACATCGGGCTGATTCTCAACAGCTAGGGGTGAATCGACCTCTCCGCTCTGAGTATTACTTTGGGATCCAGTAAGCATCACGTTTGCCTCACTGGTGCCAACACCCACCTGCCCTTTTGAACCTAAATCCGTATTATCCAGCTTTAATGTTATCGGCGTTATTTTGAAAGCGCTTTCACTCCCATTGCGTGCTGCCGTGTAGACATAATTACTCGACGTTCCACTTTCATCGGTTACCGTTGCAGTGATGGTTCGAGAGGTATCTCTTTTTATTCTTGAGCCTGTTGGCGCACTACGGGTTCTTGATTGGCTCGTAACTTTGACTTCTAATTTGTCTTGGTCTATATCTGCGGCGTATCCACTCGGATCCGTCCCCGCCAATGGGTTATTCATAATGTATGAATAAGGGTTCATTGACTGTGAATTACCCGGTGCTTGTATAAAGGGATCGACACTCAAGAATCTTCCGAGGTTGTAATCATACACCCGTCCATTCATATGGATCAACTGCGCATCGTCTAAATGTTCATGATCGGTGAAGCCTCGGTTGGTGATCTCAGAGCCGAGAATGTTTTGTGGGATGGTGATCCCGGTTAAAACATCGGTGAAATTATCCCTTAATCGCCCATCTCGCGGCTTGCCGAAGGGATCATAACTGTGGTGTTGCCGTAGATTGCCCTGCTCATCAAAGCTGCCAATCATGGAGCCTAGTCGGTCGCGGTGAAGAACGCTATCAGGCACCCACTCTATGAGCAAGTTCCTACAAAGACTCAGGTCAATGTCTTACAAAACAGAGAAGTTTAAGGACTTTTTGTAAGCGATCAACCCGACTTGGTGTGCGAGATATCTCAAAGCTGCCTGTCTATTATTTTTCTTTTTATGATTCAAAAATCACCTGCATTGACATCTGGCTGAAAATTTCCTATTGCAAGAATTTCTTTGAACTTATCACTTGCAGTATCGTATCTATAGCCTCGAACAAAATACGAATGCCGCTTAGCTCCATCGTCATCAGTATGGATTAGGCCACTTGATATAACTAACTCCTTAGTCTCATCACCATTTAGATCGACAAGTAATATTGAAGCTCCACCTCTATCAAAAACAAGTCCATTATTATGGTCGTCATAAACCATTAATTCGAGGTTAGCAACAACCATTGAACCATTACCTTTTCTATTAACAGATATCACTGCAGGAATTGATATTTTTTTACTCAATTTAACAATCGTGTTTTGTGGCTTCATATTAATCGCAGCATCACGAATTAAATTTTTAAAACACTCTTCCGCAAAACATTGTGATGACCATATCATAGTGATAAAGAAACAAAATATTTTCATTTAGCGTACCTTTTATAGTGGTTGTGGTAATGAAATTGCCATTCGGTTATTAATATTGGTATACCTTTGCATTATCCTATTGGAATAATTAGTACTATAAGCACTGCCATTAGTTGTTAAAGCTGTTCTTCCATTGTAGCGCTGAAGTGCGGTCGAAAATCCATCAAATGTACCCGACGTTCTGTTAGAAGGAGGTTGCGCTGATATTCCAAACCCTTTTCTAACCATCATAATTACACCAGCACGTAGGTTAGTTTTTAAGTTTCCAGCACCTGCTTCCGATTTTTTTAAACCAAGACCAGGTTTATATTTATCCCAATCAAGCTTATATGCATTAGCTTGAAGCGGATCTACATCCCACGCAGCTTTAGACAATTTATCATTTCCACCACTTTCTTGAATCATCCAAGCTTTAACTAATCTAGGATCTAAATCTGGAATGCCTTTAGCTTGATCTTCAGTAGCACCATATGCATCGGCTTTACTAGCATTTATGTCCTTTACAATGTCTATAATCGTTTGATCGTGCTTGTTATACCTATCGTTATCAAAACCTTTTATTGTCATGTCGGGTTTTGTTTTTCCACTGGTGCCAACACCCACCTGCCCTTTTGAACCTAAATCCGTATTATCCAGCTTTAACGCTATCGGCGTTATTTTGAAAGCGCTTTCACTCCCATTGCGTGCTGCCGTGTAGACATAATTACTCGACTTTCCACTCTCATCGGTTACCGTTGCAGTGATGGTTCGAGAGGTATCTCTTTTTATTCTTGAGCCTGTTGGCGCACTACGGGTTCTTGATTGGCTCGTAACTTTGACTTCTAATTTGTCTTGGTCTATATCTGCGGCGTATCCACTCGGATCCGTCCCCGCCAATGGGTTATTCATAATGTATGAATAAGGGTTCATTGACTGTGAATTACCCGGTGCTTGTATAAAGGGATCGACACTCAAGAATCTTCCGAGGTTGTAATCATACACCCGTCCATTCATATGGATCAACTGCGCATCGTCTAAATGTTCATGATCGGTGAAGCCTCGGTTGGTGATCTCAGAGCCGAGAATGTTTTGTGGGATGGTGATCCCCCGGTTAAAACATCGGTGAAATTATCCCTTAATCGCCCATCTCGCGGCTTGCCGAAGGGATCATAACTGTGGTGTTGCCGTAGATTGCCCTGCTCATCAAAGCTGCCAATCATGGAGCCTAGTCGGTCGCGGTGAAGGTAGCGTACCTGCTCATTGGTGGTGCCGGCGATCTGGATGACAACCGCAATATCGCCGACATAAGCTTTTTTTGGTTACTTGACCATTTTGGGTGATCTGCTCGAAGTGTTTACCAATATAAATGGTCGTGGTTTCAACGCCGTTGATGGTTTTGACTTGTTTATAGCGTAATTGATCGGCGCCATAGTAAAAACGAGAGGTATTGGCTGAACTTGTGAGCGTATCAAACGGATTAAGCCGTTGATTGGCTGAAACGGTTATCAAACTTGGCTTGTTATAGGCATTATAAATAATTGACCGAGAGCCATCATTGGTCAGGTTGCCGTTATTATCATAGTGGTAATGACGGATCCCTTTACCATTGGCTAACGTCACACTGCGCACCGCATTAGGACCCGCATTGCCACCCGCGGATTTAGCCTGATTGCCCTGTTGATAGGCGTTGACGGATTGCACTGAAAAATCTGACTTATATCGAAAGTTACCCACCGCATCGTAGGCGTAGTTGTATTCATTATAACTGCCGTTATCAAACACTACATTGGAGCGAATTAAGCGGTGTAAATCATCATAGGCATAACTTTCCGTATCGATGGTGAAGGTATTGCCCCCTTGGTTACCCATTTGCATTTGAGTTAAATTACCAAAAACATCATAACCTCCGGCATAACTCGCTGATTGTTGCAAACCACTTGCATTTCGAACCTCGGTGCTCACCATTTGACCCGTTTCGGGATGATAGCGTCGGTTTAACTCAAAGGCTTGATTCGACTGGAGAGCTTTGGTCCATTGCCCCGAGTAATCTTGACTCAGGATCTCTCTATAAACCGTGCCCTTTAATGCGTCTTTGGTCAGTACCTGTTGACCGCGCTCATTGTACTGATATTCAACCACGAGACCATTGGGATAAATCAAGCCTTTAAGCCGGTTATAGCCATTATCAAAAAGTGACTGCATCTCAAAGCTATCGCCATCAATAAAACTACGGCGAATGCTTGGACGACAAAAGGCATCGTAATACTGCTCGCGGCGATAGTTCTCTCCTGACACCATCAGTGTTTCACGACTGATAGTGCCTTTACAGTTATTATCGAGATCATAATCAAAGCGCGCTTCTAATTGATTATTCACCCAGCGTTCGAGAAGACGACCGAGACCGTCATACTCATAGCTTGTCCTGATTTGTCTTGCATCGGTCTCGCTGGCAAGCGCGCCAAACCCCTTGTAGGTGAATTGCTTTAAACCCATGTTTGGATCATCCACCCAGATTTTTTGTCCCAACGCATTGTACAACGCGCGGATCTCATTTTGATTGGCATCTCGTAAAATGATGGGATTGCCCAGTGCATCATAGGCATATCGCGTAACATGATTTAGCGCATCGGTGGTCTGCATTAACTGACCATTGCCTGAATAGCGGCGATACAAGGTTTTATCACCGTGATTGACATCAATCCTTGTTTCAAACCCGTGGTAGTGGTAACCCACCTGCAACTGTTGCCCCACCGTTTGGTCGACTATTTTATCACTAGGACGGTTTAGTGCATCATAACCACTAAAAGAGGTTCCTTTTGTTTCATTGGAATAGGCCGAAGGGACGGACTCAAAGAGCGTTCGGCCGAGTGCATCATAAATCACTTGACGAAACACCTTTGCCCCCGCAAAATCTTGCGTTCGAGAGACTCGCGTTCTTGCCAGTTTATCCTTGTACTCGGTCACTTCCGGTGCCCCTGCCGAATAGCGAGTCACTTTAAACACCACATCCGTATTGGTAACGGATAACTCACTGCAACCGCTATCACACCACTGGTATTGGGTTGTAACCGCCGGCCCTACGGCGGGCTGAAGCCGATAAAGTCGACCAAAGGCGTCATACTCGTAGCTGGTGGTGAGTCCATTAATATCCGTGCGGCTATCAGCTTGACCATGACGAGGGTTGATGCGGGTATAACTCGTACCTAAGCGATTGGTCACACTGGCCACAAAATAACTGTCACTGGTATAGGTGCTAGTAACCACTCGGTCAAGCTCGTCAATACTGGAGAGGATCACCTGAGTGGGCTGTCCATAGCGGTTGTAATCCGTATCGGTTGTGACACTTTTACCACCTCCTTGTAGCGGCGTGACTGTAACGATATCGGGCTTGCGCGCACGGGTCCAAGTATAGCGAGTTTCAATCCCTTTCAAGGGATCAAGAGCGGGATCATAAACGGCGCCATAAGTGAGACTTTGGCTGAGCGTTTGATACCTGACGCTGTGACTCAAGCGCTTATTGCGCCACGTTGGATCACTGGTACTAAAAGTATCCACCACGCTTTTTTCAACCACACTAAAACCGTTATCCACTCGATTGATCTGTTGTTTAACATTGCCGTAACTATCCACCTCGGTGATCAAGTGAGTGGTTTTATTCAGTTGCAGTCCACGATTGTTCAAGGCGAAACTCACCTGCTCCGATAAATGCGGGTAAACCCAATGGACTTGAGGATTGGCTGTGGTGATCTCTGTGTATTGAATCGTGGTACGCTGAAAGGGCTGTAGGCAGGCCTCATCATCCGTCACTAAACAGCTGAGTGCCGATTCAATTTTACCCGCCTTAGGAAAGATCTGATGAAAATCCGTCACGCTTCGTTGTCCACCAGGGCTGTCAACTAAGATGGTCCTAAACCCTTGGAAGCCTCGACCTTTGGTGTTATAAACTGCCTCCCGGTAACTGTAACGGCTTTCATTGAGCGTAGCGCCTAAGCCGCTCGATTGACGAAACTTAGATACCACATACATGCTAGACGCAAAGTAAAAATGACTGAGGTGATAATTTGTGCCGCCCTCATTTAAATAACGATTGAGCGGCATTTTATAAAGTGCAGGCTCATTCAACAAGCGACCACCATCTGAGGCAATGGGCGCATAATCCCACTCGCTCACCTGCCCGAGTCCATCGGTAACCGATTGGATTAAATCCGGCGCGCTATTCACCCCTTGGCTAAAACGAATACCCGTGTCGGTGTCAGCAATATTCACTGCGCTGACCACTGTCCTTGAGCGACCTTGCCAGTTGTTCCCCACGTACTCGCCATTACAGCCTATGTCCAAAGTATCGATACAAATTGAATTTACTTGCCGATAACTGATGTCGCTATAACCATCGCTATTTATATCACCGGTTTCCACCCTCCCTAAATGCGTCCCAGGTAGCACCGAGGTTAAAAAGTTATTCAAGATCCGTGTCGGTCGGTTGGGCGCAATATCAACCGCCGCCCACTGATGCGGGCGAATGTCAAATTGTGAATAGGTCGAAAACCAAGAATTTGGTTCAAGTTGTTGATTGCCAAACTGGTGTAACTCATCGTTACTGCGCAGCGTTGCTCGCGCATTAGGTGTACTGTTCTTTAAAGTGACTAAACCGATACCCGCTGTGGCAACCAATAATTCGCTGTCTCCATCCTGATCAATGTCCATCACCATTAAACCACCATGATAGGCCTTGATATGGGTGTTAAATAACGTTTGCTCAACGATCCCTTTACCACTATCGGTGATAAAAGGCGCGGCAAAGGTTCCATCCCCTTGATTAAAACGAACCACCCAGCGCAGTAAACTACCCACTTTTTCAGCTGAAACATAGTCGTTTAACCCATCGCCATTAATATCCGCAAAAATCGATTGATTAAAGGCGGCGTTGCCCGGCAAGCCGAGGCTAACGCCGGATATGCGCGCGCTAAAACCATATCCGCTTTGTCCTCTCACCCCTAAAATAACATCATAGGACAGTGTATCTGGCTCACCCACTGTCGTGTGAGTCCAGTAAGGATTGCTCTCGGTTGGTGGGCTGGAAATAATTCTTTCTTTATTGTTAATCTTAGTGATTAATATATCAGTGAGTCCATCCCCATTTAAATCCATATAGCTTATTCGTTCAGAATTCGCCAAATAGCTATTGCGAACTGTTGTCGCCGCCAGCCAATCGTTGATACCTGCCCCTGTCGATCCCGCAAAATACCAAGCAGCTAAATAGTTGTCTGTCGGTGAATCGGTAATTAAAACAGGCGCAGCAAAGGAAATGTTCCACTGACCGAAAGACTCCTGGCTGGTATTTAGACGATAGTAAAGGTTTTGATTGTGGCGAATTAAGAGATCGGTTAAACCATCGGAATCAATATCCATCACCTGTACCACCACGCCCTGTAAATCGTTTAATAGCTCTAACTTTTGGGCTTTCAGTTGCCAATTAGCAGCACGGCCATCTGCGGCAATATTTTCAAAAGAGACGCTT
Organism: Enterobacterales bacterium; assembly: GCA_030949565.1. Taxonomy (GTDB): domain Bacteria; phylum Pseudomonadota; class Gammaproteobacteria; order Enterobacterales; family Kangiellaceae. The sequence continues at coordinate 21,104 of JAUZSK010000008.1, read as the reverse complement.
TGCAATAATCCGCCATTCGGATTGATCAGGTAGTCCGGGAAGCCATCAAAATTAAAATCACTGTAACCCAGATGAAAATGAATTTTATCAAAACTTTCATTTTGGGGATCAATCAGCAATTGATTGTTCACCACCTGGGGATCGAGGCTGCCATTCACGTCGACAAAATTGATATGGTATTGCATCGACCAGTCCGTGCTGTTGGGGGTTTTACGATCATAGACAATGATCTCTTTGCGGCCATCCCCATTGACATCAACATAGCGAGTATAATCCCGCTCAGAGGCGTTAGGGTTGTATTCCGCTGTGTAATTAGGAAACGCCTGATTGCTCCCCATGCTTGGCGCAACATCTTGCCAATCAAAAATTGTGGGTTTTAAACAGGCTTCGCCGTTATCGCCATAAGCACACTCTTGAACTGATTGTAAAATGGAGCGTTGCGTGGTATTGCTCGGTGCATAGCTCAAACGGTAATCACGAATGAGTTGACTGCTATAATAGGTTCGGATATTGGCTAAACGCTGGGTGCGCGGCGTTTTTCCGCCGGCAAGATAAGAAAAATGGCTATCCTCACGGCTCTCATACACAAACTCAACTCGGCGATTGCCTTTTATGGTCCCAGTGCCGGTATAGGCAATTTCGGTCAGACGATGCTCGCCAACCGCAAATTGTGTATAACTGTATAGAATATTATTTTGCTGTGTACTTCGATCATAACGACGAGAAATAGCCCAAACCAAAGGCTCGCTCACACCATCAGCGGATTGTATCGAATCCGCGGTACCGCCATATTCGTTAATGTTCCCATTAGCTAACGCCACCTGAAAACCTTGGCTAGTCTGTGTGATGTTCGCAAAGCTATCCTGCTCGGTGCGATATTCCGCACCGGGTTGACCATAAAGACCACTGACTAAAATCAGCCGTTGACCCTCTAAACAGAATTTATCGCTACTCGTTGAATAGGTGACTCCGATGGTCGCACCATCAGTCGCCTCTATTTGACCACAGCGGCTAATTGCTGAGCCGGCGCGGAGTGACCAACCGACGCCCACGGCACTATTGCCGCCACGAGAGGAATAACTTAAGCTAACACTCGGCGCCATACCCGCCCGCCCCGGTGGTAACCGAATAGGAAATTGGTAACTTGCCGCGCCGCCAGAAACGCCAGCATTGCCGCTAACTTTTCCGACCGGTTCGCCGGTCGGTGTCGGTATGTAAGGCTCTGCATAGTCTGCGTCTGCAACAAGACTGCTGTTGGAAATCTGTACCGCTACTCGTTTAAACGCACTAAAACTGGAACAACCGGCACTGTTACAAGCTTGAACTTGATAATCATAATTACCATTCGCCTGACCATTTATATTTTTTGATAATGCAAGCCCTGAGTAAATGTTGGTCCATCCACCTAAATCAACCCGCTCTTGTAATGTGTAAGTGTTTACAGTTCCAGCGGGTTTTTGCCAATCCACCTGGTAGTGACCGTTATCATTGAGGACCGGTCCCATTGGTGTCGCAGGCGTACTCGGTAGCGCATTCACTGAAATATAGCCGGAATAACCCCACCCCGAACATTTATACAGACTGCTGCTAATGTCAAAATTACACGCCTTAACGCGATGACGATAAACTCCATTGAGTTGATGACTAAAATCAAATAGTGTCACCGACTTGTTTACCTGATCTACCGCCACATAGGCGCCGCTATTCAACGACTGTTCAATCACATAAGAGCCAATGCGTAGGTCGGATGAAGGTGACCAAATCAATGAGTATTGACCGTTATTGCTGCTACTGGGAACTAGAATATTTTGTGGTGTAGAGGGCGTTGGGATCACAGGATCACCACCGAAACCTGGAAACGCCTGTCCACTAAAGGAGATAAAAAGCGCTAAAAGAGAAACAAAGGGGCTAGGCCGAAAAGATTGACGCCTGCTTGCAATAGCCTTTTTGGCAACAGAAAACGGACGAAGGAAATGGGAGCGCTGGATCAACCTACAAAATAGTCCGATTAAAAAATGATTGGCTGTTGGCTGTTGGCTGTTGGCTGTTGGCTGTTGGCTGTTGGCTGTTGGCTGTTGGCTGTTGGCTGTTGGCTGTTGGCTGTTGGCTAAAATCATTGCTGAAAGCTCCCTTTCTGTCAAATTATTTTTGATTTTATTGATTGTTGCGGTAAATCTACCAGAAAAGGATCCTAAAAGACAAGAAAAATATTTGAGGAGTATTGACATTTTTGGTTATAAAAAGTGATTTTTATATAAATATTTCAAATTGCGATTGTTTTGCCATTGGCTGGCGTTGCTTGATTGTGCGACTGATGAATTCCCGCCAACGCGAGAATGCAAGCCCGCATCAAGACTACTTTATATGCCGGCTCTTTAGACTCACACTTTTAAACTATTTAAATATCTAACTCGATATTTGATCTTAAACGGGTCGTGCAGGTTAATATATGCCCCTGCTGTTTTAACTCGTCGCTTAATCCGGCTTCGACTTCTGTGATGGTCTTGCCGCTTATTTTTTTAACCTGACAAGCGCCACAATTACCGCCACGGCAAGCGGATGAAATATCGACATTGGCTTTTTCTATTTGTTCTAACAAAATATCATCTGGGGTAAGATCGATGGTGATATTGGATTTGAGTAATTTAGCTTGGTAAATAGTCCTTAAACGCACCGCATTTTGTTGGTTAGGCGTGAGCTTTTTTTCGGTTGCTGAAGTTTTTTTGCGCTGCTTTTTTCTTACCACCGGGATCAAAGGATTCATCATGGTAATTATCCATATTAAATTCTAACTGACCTAAACAGGATTTAACGCTATCCATAAAAGGCTCTGGTCCACAGCAAAAAATAGTTCGTTGATGTAGATCGGGAACTAACTCTCGCAGGATATTACTATTGATACGACCTCGTTTACCCAACCAATTCTGGCTGAGTCCGGGACGAGTACAAAAAAACCTCTAACTTAAACTGAGGATTTTTATGCTCCATTAAAGCCAATTCTCGGCGGAAGATAATATCATCCACACTTTTAACCCAATTAATAAATTGAACATCTTTATTACTGTCCGTATCGGTAAAAAAACGAGCCATTGACATCATGGGTGTAATGCCTGATCCAGCTGAAATTAATAGCACCTTGTCATGCGAAGTATCAAAACAATTAAAGCGTCCGGCAGGGCCACGGATCTCTATTTGTGAACCCTTTACGATATTCTGATGTAGCCAAGGTGAAACCTTTCCGCCATCTTCTTTTTTTATGGTGAGCTCTAAACTGTGAGGCCGGGAAGGAGTGGATGCAATGGTGTAGGATCGATTATGCAGCTCACCATTAATTTCAATTTGCATACCGATAAACTGACCGGGTTTAAAATGAAATTGTTGGTGGTCAAGAGCTTGAAACTGGAATGTTTTAACATCGGGAGTTTCATCTATCACTTGGGTGCAAATAACGGGTGTTTTACGGCTGAACCAAGAGGGTGTGTTGGTCAGTTGTTCTAAACTAGCAATCTTCATTCACTAAAATCCCTTTTACTCTTGCTCTACACCCAAATGGGACAGCAAACCATCGAGCTCATCGAGGCTGTTATACTGAATCACCAGTTTGCCTTTACCTTTGGGGCTATGCTGCACCTTAGTCACCGCACCAATTTTATCGGAAATGCGTCGCTCTAAATCTTCTAGTTGAGGATCGGCTTTTGCAGTAAAGGACGCTTTTTGAGGTTCATTAACTGAGCGGACTAATTTTTCCGTTTCTCGAACGGTTAAACCTTTGGCAACTACGGTTCGGGCAATAGAAGTTTGGTCGTCGGAAGTTAGAGAAAGTAGAGCTCTAGCATGGCCCATTTCAAGGTCGCCTCTTTCCAGCATGGTTCGACAAACCTCAGTTAGAGATAATAGACGTAATAGGTTAGTAATGGTGGTCCGGCTTTTGCCCACAGCATCAGCGGTTTGTTGATGAGTTAGCTCAAACTCTTGCATTAATCGTTGCAGCGCCACCGCTTCTTCAATGGCGTTAAGATCTTCGCGTTGGATGTTTTCAATCAAAGCCATCGCAATGGCGGCTTCATCGGGTATATCTTTAACCAAACTGGGGATTTCAGATAGCTCAGCTATTTGAGCCGCTCGCCAGCGGCGTTCACCGGCAATAATCTCATATTTATCTTTGCCGATTGCACGTACAACGATCGGTTGGATAATACCTTGAGCTCGAATAGAACTAGCCAATTCCTCTAGAGCATCATCCGTCATTATTTTTCGAGGTTGATATTGACCCGGCTGTAAAAACTCAATAGGAAGCTTTCTTAATTCACCCTGCTGCTCCGGACTAGATGAATCCGATGAATCACTGGTGGTTTTTTGGGTCGACTTGGTTAAAAAGGCGTCCAGTGGCGAGCGGCCTAATTTTTTCTTCATTTTCATATTTAATTCTTAATAGGTGACTAGTTGTTTAGGCGATCTGTACGGATTCTTGACGACGGATCATTTCACCCGCTAAACCAAGATAAGCTTTTGAGCCGCGAGATAAACGATCGTAAATTAAAGCTGGCATACCATGACTGGGCGCTTCGGCTAAGCGTACATTGCGAGGAATCGCAGTTCGGTAAACCTTATCACCAAAATGCTCATGTAATTGATTAGAAACCTCCACCGCTAAACGGTTTCTTGGGTCATACATAGTACGTAGCAGTCCTTCGATATGCAGTTCTGGATTGACGTGTTCTTTAATTTGTTCAATGGTACCCAATAAAGCTTGCAAACCTTCCAGCGCATAGAATTCACATTGCATCGGAATCATTACACTGTCAGCAGCCACTAATGCATTAACAGTTAAAATACTCAAGGAAGGAGGGCAATCAATAAAAATATAGTCAAATCGGTCTTTTATCTGTTTAAGCGCATGATTAAGTCGGTGTTCTTTGTTGTCTTCATTCAGAAGGTAGGCTTCAGCGGCAGCAAGATCGGAGTTGGTTGGCAAGATATAGTAGCCCGCGTGTTCTGCGTTAATTAGACATTGATCAATGGTTTTATCGCCCATTAATACATCTAGGGTATGAAATTCCATATCTTCTTTATCAATACCGGTACCGCTAGTAGCATTACCTTGAGGATCTAGATCGATCAGTAGAACTTCTCGTTTAGTCGCTGCTAGAGAAGCCGCTATATTAATACTACTGGTTGTTTTACCGACGCCACCCTTTTGATTTGTTACCGCTATTATTTTTCCCACTGGAACCTCGTTTTTCATTTCGCTCGCATCAAAGCTTGTTGAGATGCCTATCTTATTGTTTTTATTATAAATAATATTTATTTTTAGATAAATCCACTACTTTTTTATGTTTCGACCTATACGACCGGACCCACCATTATAGATTGATCTGTTAGATGATCAATCAATACCTAACATAAGTTGCAATTAATACTCTCTTTGTCACATTTGTACAGCAACAAAATTAGCTAGGTCGTTGTTTTAATTGGTGTTAACTCGATAAGGCAGCGTTTTGCATTAAGCCCTGGCACCAGTAATGGATGGACCTCACTTTTAACCGCTAGAGACGGGTCAAGATGGTCTAATTGATCATCCTGTGCTTTCATTGCTAACCAAGATCCTTGTTCGACTACTAGATGTTGCGTCATTTTTAACATATCAGAAGTTGAAGCAAATGCCCTGGAAATCACCCAATCATACTGATTGCTAGTATGCTCTTGCACCCGACTATGGATAGCATTAAATTGCTTTAACCCGATTTGATGAGCGACCTGTTGGATAAAACGTATTTTTTTAGCGTTACTATCTAGTAAACTCACTTCTATCTGTGGACACATAATAGCTATCGGCAAACCGGGAAAACCAGCACCCGTCCCAACATCAATTAATTGAATGCAACGGGTGCTTCGCTTTTTATTGTTAAGTTGTTGTATTAAAAAGGGAACCACCGATAAACTATCTAAAACATGGTGTGTAAGCGCTTGCGCCGGATCTTTAATAGCGGTTAAATTATAAGATTTATTCCACTTTAGTAATTGCTCTAACAAAGTAAGCAGTTGAAACTTTTGCCTATCGGGGAGATTTAAACCTATCGTTTGTGCCGCTTGGGTCAATTGATGGTCAAGGTTCATTAGCGAGTTTTAGCTTGTTTGTGTTGTTCATTTTGACTGTTTTGTAAGACCTTTGTTTGGTAATTCTTTTTCTTTAATGTAATTAATAATAAAGAAATTGCTGCTGGCGTTACCCCAGAGATACGGCCAGCTTGACCGATTGTTTCAGGACGTGTGGCCTGCAACTTTTGTAAGATTTCAGAAGATAGGCCTCCGATTTTTTGATAGTCCAAATCCGCTGGAATAATGACATTTTGTTGCTGCTTATTACGCTCGATCTCATCTTTCTGCCGGTCAATATAACCACTGTATTTCGCCTGAATTTCTACTTGTTGCGTCACCGCATCATCTAGTTGCTGATTAAAACCGGCTAATGCTTTTGCCATTTTTTTATAGGTTAATTCTGGTCGCTTTAACAAATCGAGCTGACTATATTCTCGAGACAAGGGGCGCTTAAGATGGCCAGCCAATTGTGCTGCGGTGTCAGAACCAGGTTGCACCCAGGTTGATTTTAAGCGTTGTAATTCTTGCTCGATGGATTGTCGTTTTTGATCCGTTTGCCGCCAACGCTCTTCAGCAATTAAACCGAGCTTAAAGGCCATTTCAGACAGGCGTAGGTCAGCGTTATCTTCTCGCAACATCAGTCGATATTCTGCCCGCGAAGTAAACATTCGATAAGGTTCTTTAGTGCCGCGGGTGATCAGGTCATCAATCATAACCCCAATATAAGCCTGCTCGCGTCCCGGCGACCAAGATTCTTTACCTTGCGACTGAAGCGCTGCATTTAAACCTGCAATTAAACCTTGTGTGGCGGCTTCTTCATATCCTGTTGTTCCATTGATTTGCCCAGCGAAATATAGGTGTGTGATGTGTTTGGTTTCGAGAGAGCTTTTGAGTTCTCGAGGATCAAAAAAAAATCATACTCTATGGCATATCCAGGACGAGTAATATGAGCTTTTTCAAAGCCTTTAATTGAGCGGACCAATTGTAATTGCACATCAAAGGGCAAACTGGTGGAAATACCGTTGGGATAAACCTCATGAGTGGTTAAACCTTCAGGCTCGATAAAAATTTGGTGGCTATCGCGTTCCGCAAAACGTACAACTTTATCTTCGATTGACGGGCAGTAACGAGGACCAATACCTTCAATTTCACCAGTAAATAACGGCGAACGATCCATTCCTTGATGAATAATATCGTGAGTATTACTGTTGGTGTGGGTGATATGGCATGCGACCTGTTGTGGGTGCTGATTTGCATGGCCCAAAAAAGAGAAAACCGGTACCGGGTCGTCCCCCAACTGAGGTTCTAAACAACTAAAGTCGATGGTTCTGCCATCAATTCGTGGAGGCGTTCCTGTTTTTAGGCGTCTAATATTAAAAGGTAACTCTCTTAACCGCTCCGCTAAACCTATCGATGGTGGATCGCCGGCTCGTCCGCCGGAAAAATTAGACTGTCCGATATGAATCTTACCGGATAAAAAGGTCCCTGCAGTTAACACCACTGTTTTTGCAGAAAACATCAAGCCCATCTGAGTCATCACGCCCACAACTTGATCCTGTTCAATAATAAGATCGTCAACCGCTTGCTGAAACAAGGTTAAATTGGCTTGATTTTCTAAGGCGTGGCGAACAAAGTTTTTATACAAATTTCTATCGGCTTGAGCGCGTGTAGCTCTTACTGCCGGGCCTTTACTGGCGTTTAGTTTTTTAAAATGAATACCGGCATGGTCGATAGCGGTTGCCATAATTCCACCCATAGCATCCAACTCTTTCACCAAATGACCTTTACCTATCCCGCCAATCGCGGGGTTACAACTCATTTGTCCGAGGGTTTCAATATTATGGGTGATCAAAAGCGTGTTGGCACTGAGCCGGGCTGCCGCAAGTGCCGCTTCAGTACCTGCATGGCCACCACCTATCACTATGACATCGAATTTTTGGTCAAATTTCATTAATAATGTGTTGTAGGACAAAAGGGCATGGATTTTACCTAAAACAGCATAAAAAATGAACAACTATTCGATTTAAATCACTTTTCTTGGCTCCTTTTACTGCTTGGCACTAGAAAAGTCACTTAAAAACGATAAATATAGGCTCAAGTAGACAAAATCACGTCTAAAAAGTGAAAAACAATTCAATTTACACTAGGCTTATACTCAAATACCCTATGAAACCTTTATTTTTATAAAATCACTCAAAAAGTAAACCAACCTCTAATGAAAAAATTGTTATTCCGGGTTTTTGTCTATCTTGTTGTTTTAATCAGTCTCACCTATGGCTATTTTTGGATACAAGCCAAAAGTGCTATTAACGCGTTTTTACTCAACCAACCGCTTGATGGGAATTTTAATTATTCTCGCCTGTCTTTAGATCTTGATGGCAATATTTACCTAAAAAACGCAATATTCACCATAGAAGATAATTTAGAGGTTTTTTCTGTCGAACAGGTAAAAATTGAATTAAGTAGTATTTTTGACCTTTTGGCAGCGGAAGAACATATTTTATATCAACAATATCCGTCTCGCGTTAGTCTCGACTTTAAAGATGGGCGCTCTTTAAAACCTGAAGCGTTTTTTAAGTTGTTCAACCTGTCGGTTAACCCTGGAATTAGCCAATGGATCTATCCTGAAAATTGCGGGGTGCAAGGCAAACTTATCCCTAAAGCTTTTTCTTTTAATCTAAACATTGATTTTGAAATACATAACACTGCTGACATTAACAACGTTGATTTTCGTTTCAACAGTTTAGAGCTATTTGAATTGCTTGGTAAGTTTAAGATCAATAACTTTTCTGATTCCAATAACGACGGGAATTTCTTAAGTGATTTATCTCTATCTTTTAAAGATCTTGCAATATTACAAAAAAAATACACAGCGTTGTTTAACCTCTAGAAAACTTGATCAAACATCCTTTTCACAACTTGTTAGCCAACAATTTAGCCAAATAGAAAAAAAGTTTTGGCTTAACCGTTATGCCAGTGACCCTATCCGCTTGGCAAAAGTTTATCTATATTCCTGACCAACTCGACTTAGTCTTTGAGTTACCCCCTGGTAAAAAATACAGTCAAATCCCATTTCAACCAATCCAACACTTTCAGAGCAATATTGGGTTAAAGGTTTATTTAAACAAAAATAATGTTGGGGTGGTTTTTAAACCGGTCCTTTCACAGGTTAAACAAACAGAAAACAAATCAGTAAACAATCAATCTGATACTAAGGTGGTTAATTCTAAACCAAGTTTAAGCCCTAATAGAAAGTCACTTATTGGTTATTTGGGTGCAAAGGTGGTGTTACAACTACGAAATGGCAAAAGCGTTATCGGTTATATTGAATCCGTCGGTTGGGACCGCCTAGAAATTAGTCAAAGAAAATTTAAAGGAAAATCCCAACTGCCTTTTAATTACAATAAAATTCAAAGCATTAAACTACTAAGAATGAACTAACCTAAATAGCGACTATTTTCCGATACAAAAACTGGAAAAAATATTGCCTAGTAGATCGTCTGAAGTAAACTCTCCCGTTATTTCATTAAGCTGTAACTGAGCTAGTTTTAGTTCTTCTGCCAATAATTCGCCCGCAGAAAAATGAATCAACTGGTCAAAACCCTGATTAATATGATTTTGAGCATTATTTAAGGCGGTTAAGTGTCTCCGCCGCGCCATAAAAACACCGGATTCAGCAGCATTATAGCCTACCACCTGTTTTAAATGGTTTTTTAATAAATCTATTCCATCTCCATTGCTGGCTGAGAGGTAAATTGTAGGAATATCTTGATGGCTAACTTTTGGTGCTTGATTTAAAAGATCAATTTTGTTTTTTATTAGACTTATCGGTGGTAAGTTGGCCTGTTTTGGGAAAAAGCGATGAATTTCCGTGCCTAGATCCACTTTTTCACTGTGACTTGCATCAACCATTAATAATATTCGGTCGGCTTTTTCGATTTCTTTTATCGCTCTTTCTATTCCTATTTTTTCGACCAAGTCATCCGTTTCTCTTAATCCCGCTGTATCAACAATATGCAGTGGTAGCCCGTCGATATTAATTTGCTCGGTAAGAATATCCCGGGTAGTACCTTCAACATGTGTCACTATGGCTGATTCTTTTTCTACCAGAGCGTTCAATAGTGAGGATTTTCCGGCATTAGGCTTTCCGGCAATTACAACCGTCATTCCCTCTCTTAACAAGTTGCCTTGTTGAGCTTTTAGAATTAGATCTTTTTGAAAAACGCATATTTGCTCCATTTTATCCACAACTTTTTGGTCCTGCAGAAAATCAATTTCCTCATCGGGAAAATCTATCGCTGCCTCAACATAGGTTCTTAGATAAACCAACATGTCGACCAGTAGGTGTACTTCTTTTGAAAAGTCACCAGATAATGAACGTAGCGCGCTTTTTGCCGCTTGGCGTGAACCACTTTCTATTAAATCAGCAATCGCTTCAGCCTGCGCTAGGTCTAGCTTATCATTTAAAAAGGCTTTTTCTGAAAATTCACCGGGTTTTGCTAGTTCAACGCCACATTCAACAATTCGTTGTAGTAGCAGATCCATAATAATTGGACCACCATGCCCCTGAAATTCTAAAACATCTTCACCGGTAAAAGAGTTGGGTGCTGCAAAGTAGATTGCTAAACCTTGATCGATAGCTGATTGTTGTTGGTCTAAAAAAGGTAGGTAATATGCTTGGCGAGGTTTTAACTCTTTGCCTAGAATTATTTGACAAAGTTTCTGACATTTAGGGCCTGAAACCCGGATGATAGATACCCCTCCTTTTCCTGGAGGGGTAGCGATAGCTGCTATGGTCCGCTGTTGTGTTGTTGTCATAGTCAACTCTAATTACAACCATTTGAGCAAGCGCTATTTGCGAAAAACAACTATACCTTGCTTTTAGACTTCTTTTGCTCTTGCTCTAAATTAAACTGTTTAGTAACATAAAGTTGTTGAGCAATTGATATTAAGTTATTCATCAACCAGTACAACACTAAGCCGGCTGGGAAAAACACAAAGAACACCATCATCATCAATGGCATCATTTGCATCATTTTTTGTTGCATCGGGTCCATTGTTGGTGAAACCGGCTGCATTTTTTGCATTAAATACATGCTTGCGCCATACATTAACGGCATCACATAGAAGGGGTCCATAACTGAAAGATCAGTGATCCAAAAAATAAAGGGCGCGTGTCTTAATTCAACGCTTTCCATTAACACCCAATAAAGCGAAATAAATACAGGCATTTGAACCAGTAATGGTAAACAACCGCCCAAAGGATTCACCTTTTCTTTTTTATACAGCTCCATCATTTTCATCGACATTTTTTGGCGGTCGTCACCAAACTGCTCCTTCATTGCGGTCATTTTGGGTTGCAATAAACGCATTTTAGCGAATGAACGATATTGCGCTCTTGCTAACGGGTAAAGCAAAGTTTTGATGCTTATTGTGACCAATATGATAGCTAAACCCCAATTGATAACAAAACTTTGGAAAAAGGTTAAAAGATGAAAGATAGGCTGTCCAATCCACCACAACCATCCATAGTCAACGGTCAATTCTAATCCATCAGCAATATCCTCAAGGTTGTCTTGGATTTTTGGACCGACATAGAGTTTTGATTTAAACTCTGCACTTTCACCTGGTGCTATTTTTTGACTAAAACCAGTAATTCTAATAAGGGTCAAGTCAGTTCCTGCCATGGCTTTTGTCCGAGAATCTATAATATATCCGGAGCCAGACACTGGTATCCAAGCAGTTACAAAGTAGTGCTGCAACATTGCAACCCAACCTTTGGTTGTTTTAATATTAAGGTTGGCGTCTTTTAGGTCATCAAAATCGTACTTGTTATATTTTTTCTCGTCCGATGAATAGGCTGGACCCAAGTAGGAGCGCATTCCAATTCCTGAACTGGTTTGCCCATCGGCCGGTAATGTGTCACGCTTTAATGCGGTAAACATCCTATGAGAAAGGGTCTGGTCACTGGTGTTATTAACAATATAATCAACATTAATTACATAAGAGTCACGATGAAAAGTAAATCGCTTGATAAACACTACGTCATGCTCACTAACCCATTTAAGGTCAACCACTAACTCGGGTTGATTGGGGCCTAATTGATAGTGATTCGATTCAGCTTGATAAATGGCTGTTTGTTTATTGTCGTTAGGTCCATCTTTCCCAAACAGTCCAGATATCGCTTGAAACACACGGCTGCTTCTGTTTTCTAATATATTTATCGGTAATGAACCTTTATCCATTGATTCTTTATAGTTTTTTAACTCAGCGGATACAAAGTTGCCGCCTTTTGTGCTTATTAATACCTTTAAAGTATCTGTTTCAACACTAATACTCTGTTCATTAACAATGTTTGTATTAACCGTGTTTATTACTTCGGGTTGTGGGCTATCGATATCAACGGGTTCGTCATTAAGAGACGACTCATTGCTAGTGGTTGGTAACACTGCAGTATCTAAAGAATCAAAAGAGCTTTCAATGGGTGGCCGCGGTTGCTTAACCGGTGCGTGTACTTTTTCCCATTCTTGATATAAAAGAAAGGTTAAAAACGCAAAGGTAATAAATAAAAAGGTTCTAGCTGATTCCATAATATTACTGCTCTTTAAGGTTCTAATAAAAAGTTAATCGTTTTTGTCGCTTGGACTGCAATCACCGTGTTTAGATATGACTTCCGGTACCGGGTCAAGGCCACCAGTCCCAAGCGGATGGCAGCGCAAAATTCTTCTAATCATCAGCCAGGAGCCTTTTAGAGCGCCGTGCTTTTCAATGGCTTCTATTGAATAACTGGAACAAGTAGGGTAAAACCGACAACTTCCACCAATAAGCAAACTCAATGTTTTTTGATAGAGCTTAATTAAATAAATTAAAAGGGTTCGCATTTTCTGGTCAGTTAAGCCGCTTTATAAAACGGTTAAAGATGTCGTCTCGATATACATCGAGTTGCTGCTGTGACATTACAGTAATTTCTCGGCGTGTCAACACAACAAGGTCATAGTTAGCAAATGATTCTTTGTGACATCTAAAGTAATCTCGTAGCAACCTTTTTACCCGATTCCGCTGAATAGCAAGTTTAAGGTTCTTTTTTGCAATAACTAAACCCAGGCGAGAGTGGTTAGTATGGTTTTTTCGGGCTAAAAGAGTAAAAGCTTTGTTGTTAACTTTAAATGCTTTATCAAAAACATGTCGAAAATCACTAGTTTTTAATAACCGATGCTCTGGCTGAAAACGACAAGTAGATCGACTCATCCATAAACTCCAACAAGATCATCGGTTGGCAATTACCTAACACCGACAAACTATGCGCTTAACTTCTTGCGACCTTTTGCTCGACGACGGTTAATAATCAAACGACCATTTTTAGTTGCCATGCGAGCACGAAAACCATGACGGCGTTTACGTTTGATATTACTTGGTTGAAATGTACGTTTCATCGGACTATCCGTAAAAAAATAACTAATTTAAATAAACTGGAACAAGCCAGCCTTATCAAGGGGCGCAAATTTTATTGTATAGATAATATACTGTCAATCGGTTTTAACAATTAAATTATATTATTGGAACGTTAATTTAACAATCTAAACCTCCAATAGTTAAACAAACCACTATATATAGTATAAAGAAGATTTACGGTCACTATATAAGCGATCTTTAAAAATTTTATGTGGATAAAATAAAATTGGAAAAAATTGTAATAAATGGCTAAAAACCTTAATTTTTTCCTCTGCTAGGTGAAAGTGCTCAATAAAATCAACAAACCTAGCCATATATATCCCAAAAGTTACTAACAATGTAAATATAATAATAATTAAAAAAGATCTTATAGTAATTATTATTAAGCAAGCCATTATTTGTGTATAACTATTAAAAAAACATAAAAAACAATAGGTTATACTAGTTTAAAAGTTGTAAATAAACCATCTATAGATCACTAACTAACTCTGTTTAATTATGTATAAAGAGCATGAAATCACGATTTTTCTCTTTATTAACAGTTTTATAATCAATTAATACAACAAAGCTAAGCTTTGTTGAATTAAAATCAACTTTTAATCTTAATTTTAATATTTACCTAATACTCAAGTTTAATATTGTTTTATTTAAAATAATATCGAAATCTGTGGATCATTTAATCCAATCGATCTAAACTAGCACTTTAATACACAAATCGATGTCTTTGTAACTACATCACCTTGTATAAAGTCATACCTTTCAGCTTAACTAATAACAAAAAAGTTAAATTATATGTGGTCTAATTGCCAAAAACATTTACAAGATGAGCTCCCACCGACGGAGTTCAGCACTTGGATTAGACCTTTAAAAGTTTCTGTTGAAGCAAACAAACTATATTTACAAGCGCCTAATCGTTTCATACTTGACTGGGTTAAAGAAAGATATTTACCTCGAATTAGAGAGATATTAAACGATAGCAACAATACCAATGTTGAAATACGATTAGATATTATTACCTCTAAACCGTCTTTTGAAACAATCAATAACGTACAAAACAGAACCACTCATTCTAGCGGTACTCAATTTTCCCAAAGATCCGTTAAACCCAAAATAGATAATAATCGTTCAATCACCACTAATTTAAATCTGAATTTTGCTTTTGATAATTTTGTACAAGGTAAAAGCAATCAATTAGCTATGGCTGCGGCCAAACAAGTTGCAGAAAATCCAGGCAGTGCTTACAACCCTTTATTTATTTATGGAGGTGTTGGTCTCGGTAAAACTCATCTAATGCATGCCATTGGAAACCAAATTTTAGAAAACAAACCCAATGGCAAAGTTATCTATTTACATTCTGAGCGATTTGTAGCTGATATGGTAAAAGCACTACAAACCAACACGATAGACAAATTCAAAAAGTTTTATAGATCCGTCGACGCACTTTTAATTGATGACATTCAATTTTTTGCCAATAAAGAACGATCTCAAGAAGAGTTTTTTCATACGTTTAACGCACTATTGGAAGGAAATCAACAAGTTATACTCACTTGTGATCGTTTTCCAAAGGAAATAGATGGCGTCGAAGAAAGGCTAAAATCTCGCATGGGATGGGGATTAACTGTTTTTATTGAGCCACCAGAGCTAGAAACTCGTGTTGCAATACTGATGTCTAAAGCCGATGAGTCAAAAATTAAGCTACCGCATGAAGTCGCCTTTTTTATTGCTAAACGTATCCGTTCAAATGTGAGAGAATTAGAAGGAGCTTTGAAGCGAGTCATAGCAAATGCTCTGTTTACCGGCAAGCCCATCACTGTAGACTTTGTCAAAGATGCACTTAGAGATCTACTTGCTGCGCAAGATAAACAAGTTAGAATTGAAAATATACAGAAAACAGTGGCAGAATATTATAAAATAAAGGTTTCTGATCTATTGTCAAAACGGCGTAATAGAGCGATAGCACGCCCCAGGCAGTTGGCCATGGCCCTAGCAAAGGAATTAACCAATCGAAGCTTACCTGAGATAGGAGAGGCGTTTGGTGGTAAAGATCACACGACTGTATTACACGCGTGTCGAAGAATAAAAGCGTTAAAAGAAGAACTTCAAGATATTAATGAAGACTATACCAACTTATTAAGAATATTATCTAGCTAAGTTATTAGATTAGGTTTACGGGAGTTAAAAATGAAATTTTCAATTCTACAATCGCAACTTGTGCCTTCATTACAATTGGTGTCCGGAGCAGTAGAAAAACGTCAAACATTGCCAGTTTTAACCAATCTGCTAATAAAAGTAGAAAATTCAGTGTTATCGATTACAGCCACTGATCTTGAAATAGAAATGTCAGTCGAGCTAGCGCTAGATAACCCAAGCCAAGATGGTGATATTACGGTGCCAGCGCGTAAACTAGTTGATATTTGTCGAAGCCTTAATGGCGACAGTTTAATTGAGTTTCAGTTACTCGATACTCGACTGAAAGTACAATCAGGAAAAAATAGGTTTTCTCTTTCAACCATTGCCGCTCAAGAGTTTCCCAATATTGAGGATGCGCGATTTGATGAATCATTGACGATATCTAGTCAATCTTTAAAAGCGTTAATTGATAAAACCCAGTTTGCCATGGCACAGCAGGATGTACGTTATTATCTAAATGGCATGTTGTTTGAGATTGAACAAAATAAATTGCTAACCGTAGCCACAGATGGTCACAGGCTAGCCTTATCTAGGTTGGATCTCGATGAAGAATCTGTGTCTGATAAGGTCCAAGCAATAGTACCAAGAAAAGGCGTAATGGAAGCGACAAAACTTCTTTCTAGTTCTGATACACAATGCCAACTTAAATTTAACAATAACCATATACGAATTATACTTGATAATTATATTTTTACCTCAAAACTTGTGGATGGACGCTTTCCCGATTACGATAAAGTTTTACCTAAACAGGCTATAAGAGCTTTAGTTAGTGATAGAGAAGCAATCAAAGATGCTTTTGCTCGAGCCTCAATACTCTGTAATGAAAAATTTAGAGGGGTTCGATTAAATTTATCAAATAACAAACTAGTTATTCATGCAAACAATCCAGAGCAAGAAGAGGCTGAGATTGAATTAGACGTAGATTATACCAGTGAAAATATGGAAATCGGGTTTAATGTTGGTTACCTAGTGGATGCGTTAAATGCAATAAAAACTGAAAAAGTCCGATTTAATTTGGGTGATTCCAATAGCAGTGTTTTGATAGAGAGTGATGAAAATAGTGACAGCTTGTACGTTGTTATGCCAATGAGACTTTAAAACCTTATTTATTGGCTAGATTAAGGGCGTGCTATGTTTCTAGAAAGAGTGGTCATTAACAATTTTAGGAACATAAAGCAGGCCACTTTTTGTTTTTCATCCGATCTTAATTTAATCAGTGGCGATAACGCGGCCGGTAAATCGAGTATATTAGAAGCCCTTGGTTATTTAATTAGCGGACGCTCCTTTCGAACAAGTAAACGTGGTTTACTAATCAATCATGACTCTGATAGTTTTGTACTTTTTGCTGAACTATCTAGTCAAGATAGAATAGGGATAGGGTTTGATCGAAAGTTAAAAAGAAAGGCGATCAAAATAAACCAACAAACAACCAAAAACCTTTCTTTGTTAGCATCCATATTGCCGGTTCAAACCATTAGTCCAGAATCTTACCACTTAGTTGATTCCGGTCCTTTAGAGCGAAGAAAATATTTGGATTGGTTATTGTTTCACGTGGAACAATCTTATCAATCCCACTGGTCTCGTTTTAACCGACTTTTAAAACAGCGAAACAGCCTTCTAAGACGTATTAAATTGGGAACTTCACGTTCGGAGTTGGACCTATGGAACCAAGAGTTTGTTGAACAATCATTAAAGATTACCCAATTTAGACAGGATTTATTAATAAAGCTTTTGCCAAAACTCAACGCACTACTAAAAAAGGTAGACTTCAACCCAAACCAATCACTGTCTTTAGATTATATACCGGGTCATAAGTTAGACCTAATGCAACAACTAGTTGGGTCTAGCGAGCGTGACATTAGCCTTGGCTCCACACAATATGGACCTCATAGAAGTGATTTACTAATTAAGGTTGGATTAGACCTTGCTAAAGACGTCCTATCACGCGGTCAAAAAAAATTATTGATAAATTGTTTGTACCTTGCGCAAACAGAACTCCTTAAGGATATAAGCGGTAAAGACAGTGTGTTTATAATTGACGATTTCACTTCAGAGTTAGATCAGTTTAATCAATCGATATTAATTAAAACACTAAAAGAACAGAAAAATGTGCAAATATTTGTGTCTTGTTTGCATCCAGACATGATAAATTTTCTCATAAAAGAGTATAATAACGCCAAGATGTTTCACGTGAAACATGGCGTTGTTAGAGAAAAATAATACCACTTTAGAGAGCTAGCTCTTTATTAAATTGCTAGCTTCCGTAGGTATCAGTAGAGAAGGTAACTTCTTGTAGAAGAGTAATATCTAAAAGGATAGTCATTTATAATGTCAGACAACATAGATACAGAACAAAATGAATATAATTCCTCCAGTATTAAGGTATTAAAAGGGCTTGATGCAGTCAGAAAACGTCCAGGTATGTATATAGGTGATACAGATGATGGCACGGGGTTACACCACATGGTTTTTGAAGTCGTCGATAATTCCATCGATGAGGCTCTAGCTGGCCACTGTAAAGATATTAATGTGATTATACATACAGATAACTCTGTTTCTGTTACCGATGACGGTCGAGGTATCCCTGTTGGAATGCACGAGGGCGAAGGTGTTTCTGCGGCAGAGGTTATTATGACGGTGTTACATGCCGGCGGAAAGTTTGATGATAATTCATATAAAGTTTCGGGTGGACTACATGGCGTCGGTATTTCAGTTGTAAATGCTTTATCTGATGAACTGACTATTACTATTCGCCGAGAAGGTAAGGTCCATGAACAGTTTTATAAAATGGGTGAGCCACAAGCTCCTTTAGCTGAAATAGGTGAAACCAAAAGAACCGGTACAGAGTTAAGGTTTCACCCAAGTCCATCGGTTTTTACTAACATTGATTTTCATTATGAACTTCTAGCCAAACGTTTAAGAGAGCTTTCTTTTCTTAACTCAGGGGTTAGTATTAAATTAAAAGATGAACGAAGTGGTAAAAGCGATCATTTTCAATATGAAGGCGGAATAGAAGCTTTTGTTGATTATCTAAACCGTTCGAAAACACCTGTAAATCAAAAAATGTTTCATTTTGATTTCGAAAGAGATGATGGTGTTGGTGTTGAGGTTGCTATGCAGTGGAATGATGGCTTCCAAGAGAACATATTTTGTTTTACCAATAATATACCTCAAAGAGACGGCGGTACCCATTTAGCTGGATTTCGTGGCGCTTTAACCCGAACATTAAATACCTATATGGAAAAAGAAGGCGGAGGAGGTAAGAGCAATAAAGGAAAAACCCAAACAACGGGTGACGATGCAAGAGAAGGACTTACTGCGGTGATATCGGTTAAGGTTCCTGACCCTAAGTTTTCTTCTCAAACCAAAGATAAATTAGTTTCTTCAGAAATAAAAAGTGCTGTTGAGCAAGCGATGGGTAGCCATCTTCAAGATTATTTGTTAGAAAACCCTTCAGAAGCTAAAATTATTGTGGGTAAAATGCTTGATGCTGCAAGGGCAAGAGAGGCAGCCCGTAAAGCAAGAGATATGACTCGACGTAAAGGCGTTTTAGATATTGCGGGTTTACCTGGTAAATTAGCCGATTGCCAAGAAAAAGATCCTGCACAATCTGAACTTTATATTGTGGAAGGGGACTCTGCTGGCGGATCTGCTAAGCAGGGAAGAAACAGAAAAAACCAAGCGATCCTTCCTCTTAAGGGTAAAATACTTAACGTTGAAAAAGCACGATTTGACAAAATGATTTCTTCAGCAGAGGTGGGTACTTTGATCACTGCATTAGGTTGTGGTATAGGTCGAGAAGAATTTAATGTCGATAAAACACGTTATCACCGTATTATTATTATGACTGATGCTGACGTTGATGGTGCTCATATACGAACTTTATTACTTACTTTTTTCTATCGTCAAATGTTAGAGTTGGTAGAAAGAGGATATATTTATATTGCACAACCACCTCTTTATAAGGTTAAAAAAGGCAAACAGGAAACCTATGTAAAGGATGATGTTAGTTTACAAGAATACTTAACGAGTATGGCGTTAGATGAAGCATCACTCCATGTTAATCCTGATGCGCCTGCGTTGGCTGGGGAGGCGTTAGAAAAGTTAGTGATAGAGTACCGAGAAGTGCAGGCAGATGTTGAACGTCTATCTCAGCTGTACGATTATCGGATTCTGAACGCTTTAGTTGATCTTGATTCCTTCGCTACAGAAGATCTTAAACATCAGCAGAAAGTCGAAGATTGGCTAAAAAACATGCAGACAATGTTAACCGGTGATGGCAAAGTTGGAGCAACTCGTTTTGAGTTTGAAGTTATTAAAGATGAAGAGAGGAACGAGTTCAACCCTCAAGTAAAGGTTATACATCATGGTGGTGAACGCCAATATATTCTAGATAAATCTTTCTTCTCTTCTGGGGAATACAAGAAGATAGTAGCTCTTGGTAAGAATATAACCAGTCTGTTGGAAGTGGGCGCTTACATACAGCGAGGGGGTCGCCAGCAGGAAGTTAGCAGTTTTAAGGAAGCTCTTGATTGGTTAATGCATCAATCTAAGCGAGGGATTTCTATACAGCGTTATAAAGGGCTTGGTGAAATGAACCCCGATCAATTATGGGATACTACAATGGACCCTAACTCTCGCAGAATGTTGCAAGTTACCATAGAAGATGCGGTTGCTGCCGATCAGCTTTTTGCAACTCTAATGGGGGATGACGTTGAACCAAGAAGAGAGTTTATAGAAAGCAACGCGTTGGCGGTTGCCAATTTGGATGTATAATAAGACGTTAAAAAACATTTCTGTATAACGAGTTTGTTGATTTTTATTGAGTTTTAGGCAAAAGCTGATATTATATTAGGTGATGCTAATTTAAAGTGATTATTTTAACTAACTGATCAATGGAGAACCTTAATGTTTAACAGTAAATTTAAAAAGATAGCAATTGTATTATCAGTTGTTGTTGGATTTTTTGCAGCTACTAGTGCTACCGCAGGTGATGCAGCAGCAGGAAAAACAAAAGCCGCAGCTTGTGCTGGGTGTCATGGTGTTGCTGGTATTAGCGCTATTCCTAACTTTCCTAATCTAGCGGGGCAAAAATCAGCTTATTTAGCCAAGCAATTAAAAGCCTTTCGTGATAAAACCCGAGCAGACCCAACAATGGCAGCAATCGCCGGTCCATTAACAGATGCCGACATTGATGATTTGTCAGCCTACTTTGAAAGTTTAAAATAAGTTTTCGATAGATTCGGATAAGGCTTTTTATCTTTTAGATAAAAAGCTTTTTTATTGGGAGTTTGATTATGCTTAAGCTGAAGATGATAGAAAGTATATTATGTTTATTTTTTATTACTTTAATTAATCGTAAG
>JAUZSK010000007.1 GCA_030949565.1 Enterobacterales bacterium | reverse complement strand
TATGGTAAGGTGCGAGCTCTTATCGATGAAGCTGGTAATAACATTAAAACAGCTGGACCCTCTATTCCAGTTGAAGTGCTTGGTTTGTCTGGCGTTCCTGAAGCGGGCGATGATGTTTCAGTGGTAGACGGTGAACGTAAAGCGCGTGAAGTGGCGGCCTTTAGAAAATCGAAGTTCCGTGAAACGCAAATAGCCAAACAGCAAAGCGCTAAACTTGAAAATATGTTTGCCAATATTGGTGAAAACGAAAAAGTTAATGTGAATATCCTGGTTAAAGCGGATGTTCAAGGGATCGGCCGAAGCGATTTCTCGCTCGTTAATCGATTTATCCACCGAAGAAGTGACCGTGACGATAGTATCCTCAGGCGTTGGCGGTATCACTGAAACTGATATAAGTCTAGCTTCTGCATCCAGTGCAATCGTCATCGGATTTAATGTACGAGCGGATGCCAGTGGTCGAAAAGCGGTACAAAAAGAAGGCGTTGATCTGCGTTATTACAGCATTATTTATGAAGTCATTGACGATGTTAAGGCAGCAATGAGCGGAATGCTTTCACCTGAAATGCGACAAGAAATTGTTGGTCTAGCGGAAGTGAGAGACGTGTTTAAGTCGCCTAAGTTTGGAGCGATTGCCGGTTGTATGGTTATTGAAGGCATGGTGAAACGAAACAATCCTATCCGTGTACTAAGAGACAACGTGGTTATATATGAAGGTGAGTTAGAGTCACTAAGACGTTTCAAAGACGATGCTAATGAAGTTCGTAACGGTATGGAATGTGGTATCGGTGTGAAAAACTACAATGATGTTAAACCCGGTGACCAGATCGAAGTATTTGAAATCATCGAAGTTGCACGAACAATAGACTAATAAAAGATAGCGTAATATCGAGTTGTTTTATAGCAATTCGATTGCCTCTTTTAGCTGCGAAGATTGAGAAATATTTATGGCCAGAGAATTCAAACGGACCGACCGGGTTGCTGAACAGCTGCAACGCGAACTCGCACAAATCATTCAATTAGAATTAAAAGATCCCCGGCTTGGTATGGTTACTGTGTGCATGGTTGATTTGTCGCGGGATCTTCATTATGCCACGGTTTATGTGACCTTTATGGGCATCGATGAAACCCAACAAGCGACTCAAGAAGCCATTGATGTGCTTAATGAAGCGGCTGGATTTATCCGTATTCAAATCGGTAACGAATGCGAATGAGAGCAGTACCGCATGTTAAATTTTTATTTGATCAATCAATTTCTCGTGGTCGCGATCTATCTTCACTCATTGAACAGGCTCGAGAAAAAGATACCAGTGATCTTGATTCCAATGGCTTAGAAACAGCCGATCCGAAAACGACCAACGAGCAGATTAGAGACTAATGGCACGACGCAAGAAAGGACGTCCGATTAGCGGCGTGCTGCTCCTAGATAAACCTCAAGGCCTGACATCTAACGCCGCATTGCAAAGAGTAAAACGTTTATTTTTTGCCCAAAAAGCGGGTCATACAGGTGCGCTTGATCCACTTGCAACGGGCATGTTGCCCATTTGTTTTGGTGAAGCCACCAAATTCTCACAATTTTTGCTTGAATCAGACAAAAGTTACCGAGTGATTGGTAAGCTCGGTGAGCGAACTGACAGCGGTGATTCCACTGGAATAATTATTGAGACATCGGAAGTTAAAGTTTCAACAAAGGCTTTAGAAAAAGCTTTGCAAACATTTCGCGGCGATATTATGCAAATTCCGTCTATGTTTTCGGCACTGAAACATAAGGGGCAGCCGCTGTATAAATATGCCAGAAAAGGTATTGAGATAGAAAGACCACCGCGCCCCGTCACCATTTATCAACTGGATTTAATTCGATTTGAAAATGATGAGGTGGAACTTGAAATCGAATGCAGTAAAGGCACCTATATCAGAAATATTATTGATGATCTTGGACAACTGCTAGGCTGTGGTGCTCATGTGACTTTGTTGCATAGAAATTATGTGGCTGACTATCCAATGGATCAAATGGTGACACTAGAGCAGCTTGAAGCGGATCAAGAACAAAAAATTAGTCTTGACCAATATCTTCTACCCACCGATAGCGCCATCCTTTACTTAGATAGCGCTGAGCTTGATCAGACTAGCGCAGATTATTTCTTACAAGGGCAAGCCATCAATTATCCCAATTTAGAGCCGGGTGATTTAATCCGAGTTTATGATGAGGAACAAAACTTTCTTGGGATCGCCGAAGTGGATGACGAAGATATGCTGGCGCCAAAGCGAGTGATTGTGCAAGCCTAACGGAACTCTTTAACTGCATTGAGATCCTTGATTAAAATATTTTTAGTGGCGGCTGTTTGTCGGACCTCGCTAGCCTTTAAGTATCAGGCAAAGCATCAAATTCCTGACGCTTAGACTCGAACCACTTTTGCATCGCACCAGGCTCTTTCATCATGGCTTGTATTTCATTCATCGCATCTAGATGCTCGCTATCTTGTTTTTGAAACATCTCCATACCATGCTGTTTACTTAGGTTAGCGATTTCTTCAAAAGAATTTGCACTGAACTCTAAGTCACAGGCGCCGCCAAGTTGTTTGCAAGTCATTGATTTCATTTGTTTCCCTTGTTCTGAATTTAATTCATGAAATATTTGGAACGAGTAATATATCATATTTGATGTCTCTGAGTATTAAATCGCTCATTAGGATAGCAAATTAGTAGGATTTCAATCTTTGTCAAATTCGTGGCATAATGCTGATTGATAATCAATTACAATAAGGATACATCGATGAACGCTTCTAGTATTTTACTGCCTGTTTTAATTCAAATAGCCCTAACTCTTGTGGTTTTCCTCATGCTCGGTATGCGCAAAACTGCGGCAATTAAGGCCGGTGGAGTTGACCGAAAAAAAACAGCATTAGATAATTCGGCTTGGCCAGAGCCAGTGGTTAAGGTTTCTAATAATATAGCTAACCAATTCCAAACGCCCATTTTATTTTATGTCCTGTGTGTGCTTTTTATATCACTAATACTGTGAGTATGACGGTTTATGTATTAGCTTGGGTTTACACCATTAGTCGTTTGCTACATGCTTTCGTGCATACAGGTTCTAATTTTGTGCCGGCACGTTTTGGATTGTTCTTTATTGGCGTGGTTAGTTTAATTGTTATGGTGGTGATGGCTTTTATTTCTATGCCCATTCATTTATAAACTAATAAATTGACCAAACAAGCCCTCCGCCTTTTTGATAGTCTGTTGCCACTACATAGGCAACAGCGGCATCAAGTGCATGAGATTTGTCGGCAATATGAGCGCAGCCCGAGTAAAGGGCATTTAAAAAAACTTAAACAAATTTTTCACTCAGTGGGTGACAATGTGTTTATCGAAAAAAGGTTTTTACTGCGATTATGGCGACAAAATAACCATCGGTCATGAGGTTTATTTTAATATCAATTGCACACTACTCGATGGCGGCAAAATCATCATAGGCGACCAGTTAAAGTGGGCCCTAATGTTCAGATAATTACGGTTAATCATCCCTTAGATAAAATACAAAGGCGCGAAAATAAAAACCTTGTCAGCGATATTCACATCGGCAATGATGTGTGGATCGGTGCTGGTGTAATTATTTTACCAGGCGTATCGATTGCCGATGAGGTGGTGATTGGAGCCGGTAGTGTGGTGACTAAAAATCTGGATACAAAAGGTGTTTATGTGGGAAATCCGGCTAGAAAAGTAGACGCAAAATAATCATTAGCCTTATTCTTTAGGTTTTCTAATTAAGTCATTGATGCCAATAGCGTAAATTTCTGTGCAAACCAGCGCAAGAACAACCGATAAAAGGTTCTGATTAACGGCTTTTGAAAGTTTTTATGCTGAAAAAACAATGGATTCCCGACTGCGCGGGAATGACGAACTTAGTGAACTGTTGGGAATGACGAACTTAGTGAACAGCTAGAATGAAGGAAGGGGTGAGTGTAACTTGACACTTAAAGTACAAAAGGGTAGTGTGAACTACAATTGTAACAGTTTGAAGATAAAGAAATGTCAGATCATCAATCAACTAATAATCAGCTTCCAGATCTTAATCCCACTGAATTACAGATCCTCAATCTATTATGGAAAAGTAAAGAAGGTTTATCGGTACGTGAACTACACGAAAAAATTAAACAGAAATTTAATTGGGCCTACTCAACCACTAAAACCACCATGGACCGTATGGTTAAAAAAGGTCTTCTAAAGCGTGATGATTTTCATGGGATTTTTCTGTATCAAGCGCAGATTTCCAAACCGGCGGGATTGGCTCGTTTGTTCCGCTTTTTCACTAATGATTTGTTAGAAATTGAGCCCAGCGCACTAGTTTCTTTGTTTGGTAGTAGCAAAGGTTTATCTGCTTCAGAAATTACCGAGTTAGAAGCACTTTTGGCAGAACAAGCGGACCAAGAGAAAGTGAATAAGCAGGAGAGCTAATTGTTTTGAGTTTTTTTCAATGGATTCTAGAAAATGCAGAAGCGGTAATGGCTTTACTATTGGTCAATAGTTTTTATGTTGCATTATTAGCCTGTTTTGTACTTGTTTTAAAGATCATCTACCCGAAATTATCTTGCGGAGTTGAATATGCGCTCTGGTGTGTGGTTTTGTTTCGTTTGGTTCTCCCCACCAACTTTTCTCTACATTATTCATTGGGCTATTATAGTCATCATCTATTTGAAACTGAGCTACCAGATCTATTAACAGGCAGTGGTTTTTGGGAAGGATGGCTACAAGGTCAAGTATTTGAACAAAGCGGATTCTCTTGGATGGTTTTGTTTGTCGCTATTTGGTTATTGGCGGTAGGACTTATCAGTATAAAATACCTCGCTTTAAAAATTAAATTATCTAAACTGTTAAACCAAGCACATCCCATTGAAGATCCTTGGTTAGATAAAGCAATAAATCAATGGCGCAGAGAGTTTGGTGTAATGCGACAAATTATCTTAATTGATTCGGACGATTTTTTATCTCCCTTTACCTTTGGTTTATTCTCTCCGGTTATTTTTATACCCAGTGATTTAATTAAAGAAAAAAATCCAAAAATTCTTGAGCCTATCATTGCCCATGAAATGGCGCATATAAAACGTTTAGATGCCGCTTGGCTGGTATTTCAGAATATTGTGCAAATTCTGTATTGTTTTAATCCAATGGTTTGGTTGATCGTGCGCAGACTCAATGGATTGAGAGAAGAAATATGTGATCAAAAAAGTGCTCAGCCATAATCGAATTAATGCCAGTGAGTATGGTGAAAGCCTACTAAAAGTTTTAGGCTTGAATCGTGGTCAAAAATCGCCTGAACATTTCGCCACATTTTTTCTGAGCCAGAAAAAAATATTTAAAAGCCGAATTAAAAAAATATGTCTAATTCAGCGGCAAACAAATTTCCCTAAAATACAATTCGCTTTTATATTTGTTTTTGCATTATTTTTGTTACCCCTCGGTTACCCGTTGGTTACACAACAGTCCACTACTTTAACATTTTATCCCAAAGAACCTGAGTCACCTTTTCCTGATGATGTTAAAAAGGATTATCAAGCACCAGTATTGATACACGCCAATAAAAAGAATAAAGATAAAGACGAAATTGAGTGGGATGGCTAACCTAAGGTAACTATCAAGAGATTGCCATTTTGCTACACTTTTCGCAAAGACGATTAGTCTCTTCCTGAATGCCCAAAACCGCCTTCACCTCTTTGACTATTATCAAATTCTTCAACCTGCTCAAATGCCACTTGTACGACCGGTAAAAAGACTAGTTGTGCCATGCGATCGCCCGGATTGATTTCAAATAGCTGGTCGCCTCGATTCCAGCAGCTGATAAAAATCTGCCCTTGATAATCGGAGTCGATCAAGCCAACCAGATTACCTAAAACGATGCCATGCTTATGACCTAAACCTGAGCGGGGTAAAATAGTGGCGGCAATGCTAGGGTCACCCATATGCACCGCGATTCCGGTGGGAATTAGTTTGGTTTCTCCCGCTGACAACTGAATTGTTTCATCAATACAAGCGCGTAGATCCATACCGGCAGATCCGGGTGTGGCATATTCGGGTAAAGGGAATTCACTACCAATGCGTGGGTCTAGAATTTTTAATTGAATTTTTTTCATGCTTATTCTCTTTTTAGATTGATTAATTTCATTGGATGTTGATTCTAAAAACTTGCACGTTTAATCATTTCATAGGCGGCTTGAATTTCTTGTGATTTTTCGGTGGCGACCTTGACCATTTCTTGTGGCATACCTTTGGCCACTAGCTTGTCGGGATGATGCTGAGACATAAGTTTTCGATAGGCTCTTTTTACCTGTGCTTTACTGGCATCTTGATTGATTCCTAGCACTTTGTAGGCTTGTCCTAATGTTGGAACTGATTGATTTCTACTTGAGGTTGAACCACCTTGGTGAAAAGATTGTTGTGCCCTAACCATTTCAATCAGTCGATCCATTTGACTGCGCGGTAGTCTGAACAGCCCACCGATTAGGTAAAGTATTTCTCTTTCTTCCGCTTTGACCTCGCCATCGGCTGTAGCGGCTAAAATTTGGATCTCAAGGAACATTTGGATCAAACTAGGCTGTCTAAAACAATGTTGAACCAGGCTTTCTAAATTGGATGTTAGGTCAAAGTCAGCCTGTTTACCGATATTAAATGCTTCAATGGCTTGTTGTCGTCTTTCGCTATCGAGACCTAGTTGAGTCATGACCGTTTCTGCGGCTTGAATTTCTTGTTTGGAGACGATTCCGTCAGCTTTGGCGATATGGCCCATTACTGCAAAAGTCGCATGGAAAAAAGCGTTCTGTGTTTCATGCGGATTAGCATTGGTAAAACTGGGTCTAAAACCACTACTAAAACTGCTAAGGCCTCGGTCAAAACTGTTACCGATCCAGACTCCTATTAAAGCACCAAAAGGGCCCGCCATAGAAAATCCAAGAAACCCACCGATTAGTTTGCCCCAAAAGCTCATTATATTTGTAGTCCGATGATAAAATAGTCGCTTAAAACACTATGATATGGGGATCGGTTGGTTGTTTACAATCGAAATCCTAATTTAATTGAAAATTGAGCTAATTATTGCTGTTTAAACTAAAGATCGGCGAGATTTAACCATTCAAAAAGCCTATTATCCACACAAGGTCTATAAACTGATGAGTATTAGCTAATATGGCAGAAAAGAGAGGCAAATAAGTGCTTAAAGCAGCTTGAAAGTGATCATTTTTACCAAATGAGTCGCTTATAAGTCTTGATTATAGCGACTTTTGCTAACTGATTCGATACAATAGCGTCAAATTTTTTGTACCCCAATAATAGGGCGATTTAAGCCATTTTACCGATCATATATTAGCTAAACAGACTAACTATTAGGAAATTTTCAAAATGCTGCATAATCCTCAATCTATCGAACAATTTGATCACGATCTTTGGCTAGCGATTGAAGCTGAAAAACAGCGTCAAGAGCAGCATATCGAACTCATCGCGTCAGAAAACTACACCAGCCAGCGAGTGATGGCGGCACAAGGCTCGGTTTTGACCAATAAATATGCCGAAGGTTATCCGCATAAGCGCTATTACGGTGGTTGTGAGTTTGTTGATACCGCTGAAGACCTGGCGATAGAGCGGGTTAAACAGTTATTTGGTGCTGATTATGCCAATGTGCAGCCACATTCTGGTTCACAGGCCAATTCTGCGGTCTATATGGCATTGTTAAAGCCCGGTGATACTGTGTTGGGCATGAGTTTGAGTGAAGGTGGCCATTTAACTCACGGTTCTCCGGTTAATTTTTCAGGCAAAATCTACAATTCGATTCAATATGGCCTAGATAACAAGGGCTATATTGATTACGCTCAGGTTGAGGCCTTGGCCTTGGAGCACAAGCCGAAAATGATTTTAGCCGGCTTTTCGGCCTATTCACGCACCGTTGATTGGTCAATATTTGCCGAAATTGCAAAAAAAGTCGGTGCTTATTTTATGGTGGATATGGCGCACGTTGCAGGATTAGTGGCAGCCGGTCTTTACCCCAACCCGGTGCCTCATGCTGACGTGGTTACTTCGACCACGCATAAAACGCTGGCCGGTCCTCGTGGTGGCATTATTCTAGCCAAGTCCAACGTGGAATTGGAAAAGAAATTTAATTCGGCGGTTTTCCCTGGCAGTCAGGGTGGCCCGTTAATGCACGTTATAGCAGCTAAAGCCGTGGCTTTTAAAGAAGCGTTAGGCAGTGAATTTAAACAAATGCAGCAGCAGGTACTCGATAATGCTAAAGCCATGGTTGAAGTGTTACAACAACGCAGCTATAAAATTGTTTCTGGCGGTACAGACAACCATCTGTTTTTAATCGATTTAATTGATAAAAATATTACCGGTAAAGATGCTGAAGCGGCGCTTGGAGCGGCTTTTATCACGGTTAATAAGAACACCGTGCCAAATGAGCCGCGATCACCTTTTGTCACCAGCGGATTACGCATGGGGACGCCTGCTATCACTTCTCGCGGAATGAAAACCACAGAAGCCACTCAATTGGCCGAATGGATTTGTGATATTTTGGATAATATTGAGGACCAGTCGACAATCGAATCCGTGAAATCCAAAGTATTGGAACTCACGGCTCGCTTCCCAGTCTATTTGTAACCTAGTTCGGAGAATTCTGGATGTACTGCCCTTTTTTGCAATGATCATGACACCAAGGTGATTGATTCACGTTTGGTCACTGATGGTGGGCAGGTTAGACGGCGCAGGGAATGTATCGAATGCGGTGAAAGATTTACCACCTTTGAAACGCCAGAACTTGTCATGCCTCGAGTCATTAAGGGCGACGGAAGTCGCCAACCTTTTGATGATGAAAAAATTGAAAGCCGGTATTTTAAGAGCTGTTGAGAAAAGACCCGTATCAGTTGAAGATGTTGAAGCCGCGATTATCCATATTCAGTCTAAACTTAGAGGGTTGGGTGAGCGAGAGGTAAAAGCCAGTGTGATTGGCGAGCTCGTCATGGAGCGATTACGTTTGCTCGACCAAGTGGCTTTTGTTCGATTTGCTTCGGTTTATCGGCGTTTTAAAGATGTTAGCGAGTTTCGTCAAGAAATTGAACGGCTCGAATCAAAGGATTAGTTAGCGAATTGCGATAATTCGTCATTCCTACTGTTTTTGAGTAGGAAATCTACCAAGCTTGAATAAGCTCCCCGATTCAGAGACTTTGAGGATGATAGACTTGGTTCGAGGATGGTGGGTGATGGTGAGATTTATCTTGCGACAATAAGCAGCAACAGCAGTAATTTTAGTCATGAAAATGACAGAGTTAATAAAAGATTAGAGAATATGGAAAAAACACAAGCAATTAAAAAACCATCGATGCGAAAAAAAGCACGGCGTTATGCAGTGCAAGGCATCTATCAATGGCACCTTAGTGGTAACCCGATTAAGGATATTGAACAGCAATTCTTGGAGTCCATTAAAAGCAATAAGGTGGATATTGAATATTTTCAAACCATCTTGATGAATACTCTGGGTAGTATTCATCAACTGTGATGAATTGATTGTGCCTATTTTGGATCGTAACATTGAAGAAATTAATCCTGTTGAGTTAGCTGTTTTGCGTCTCGCTTGTTATGAGTTAAAAGAAAGAATCGATGTACCATACAAGGTGGTCATTAATGAAGCACTCGAGCTCACCAAAACCTTTGGTGCGGCGGAAGGACATAAGTTTGTCAATGGTGTTCTGGATAAATTGGCTCGTGAGTTGCGCGCTTCGGAAATCTAAAACCTATTTTTTAAAATAGGCGTTCCCTAAGGATGTAATAATAACCCCATTCATTTTGTAACAAGGAGGTTTTAAATCTCTCGTTGTTAGCAACAAGAATCGTAGGACTTTATCAAGTTTGGCTCCATTCAGAGTTTGATAAGCAGGAATGAAATGAACGAATTTGAAATTATCGAAAAATATTTAGCGCTTAAGGCTAAAAATCGTAAAGATGTGATTCAAGGCGTTGGTGACGACTGCGCTTTGTTAAAAGTACCACGTGGACAACGTCTAGCAGTTTCAATGGATACCTTGATAGCGGGTGTTCACTTTTTGCCTGATTGCCCAGCCGATGATATCGCCCATAAAGCCATCGCGGTTAACCTAAGCGATCTTGCGGCCGCTGGCGCTGAACCGGCTTGGATCACCCTATCGCTGAGTATGCCAGAGCTAGACAAACAATGGTTAGCTGAGTTTCATCGGGGCTTAAAACGCATGGTGGATTATTTTGGGGTGCAAATTATCGGTGGCGATACTTGCCGAGGACCACTATCTATCACCATACAAGCTCACGGTTTTGTCCCACAGCAAGTCTTTTGTCGGCGTAGTACCGCCAAAGCCGGTGAACTTGTTTGTGTTACCGGTGATCTGGGGGATGCTGCTTTAGGTTTATTGATCGCGCAAGATAAAATGACTGCGCCCTCCAAAGGCATTAAAGATCATCTTCTAAAACGTTATCAAACGCCCTATCCACGATTGGCCGCCGGAATCGCCCTTAGAAACCGAGCAACCGCTGGAATCGATATATCCGATGGATTGTTAGCCGATATTAATCACATTAGCCAAGCGAGTCAGGTGGGCGTATTATTGCGTTGGGAAAGAATTCCACTGTCCAACCAGGCGAAAGCGGTGGCGGATAAAGATTTATTGATGAAATCAGCGCTAGCCGGTGGCGATGATTATGAACTTTGTTTTACTGTAAAAGAAGACGAACTAGAAGCCACACAAAAAGCCTTAGAAATGGTGGGATCGCCATGCATACCTATCGGTCGAATGACAGGTAAACCTGGCGTAAGAATGATGGACGAAGATGATGAGGTGGACCTGAGTCAATTTAATCAGTTTGGGTTTCAGCATTTTAGTAAGGGAGTAGGAGCTAGCCATTGGGAGATTTAAAATCCGGTGGCCTGAAGCTAAAGACCCAGGACCAGAGCCAAACAAAATATGCAGCAAAAAATACCAGCAAAATTTGTGTTCTCTCACCCCATCCATTTTTTATCCTTTGGTTTTGGTTCCGGTCTTGCGCCTAAAGCGCCGGGGACTTTTGGGACTTTAAGTGCGTTACCCATTTATTATTTTATGGCCGATCTGTCTCTGCTTTGTTTTGTCTCTGCGACCTTTTTGATGAGTCTTGTGGGTATTTATCTTTGTGATTTTACGGCTAAAGGATTGGTGAGGCAAAAATTATCGAAGTATCAAGATCATGGTGGTATTGTTTGGGATGAAATTTGCGGCTATTTAGTGACTATGATTGGGGTGGCTTTTAGTTGGCAAAATATGCTGCTCGGTTTTTTATTGTTTCGGTTATTTGATATTTTGAAACCTTGGCCGATATCTTGGTTAGATAAAAGTGTAAAAGGCGGTTACGGTATTATGATTGACGATATAGTGGCAGGTCTTATGGCAATGATTAGTCTTCATTATTTGATTGCCTATGTTATTTAATTGTAACTACTCACCCAGTAGCATCTAAAAACTGAACATATTCAGAAAAAATAAAAATAATACTTGACAGTTTTTTGGACGAAAAAAAACTACTTTCCTAAGTCCGTATAAAATAGATCGCTAGAGATCCCAAACGGATCAAATAAGATCGTTTCCTAAAAACTTTGATTCCAAGCTTCAACCCGACAGAGAACGTCTAGCAGAGCACCGCTCAGAGAGTCGAAAAAGCCATGTTATCATCAAACCTACAGCAAAGGTTTAAGGTGATTTTCTTAGTGTCAAACGTAGACAAAACAACTGTTCGTAATGAAGTCAGTCGCATCAAGGCTGACTTTGAACAATTGTGTGCCAGCGGAAAAATCACAACTGAAATAAAATTTCCTGATGAACAGTATGTTTATGATCATGGAACTCATGCTTTCCATATTTCTTGAAAAATCCACCAAGAAAAATAATAAGAATTCGAGTATTCCTTCCTCACAAACAGATAAAGATGAGTCCGCTTTAAAGCCTGTTCAGGGAAGCAATGGTAAAGGGAAAACAGAAAACCCACTCACGGCTAACAATACACGCACGATAGAAACGGTTACTACCATTGAAGTTTATAACTGTGATCGGTGTGGTGAAGACTTAAACGCCACTGCCAGCATTGAGTCTGAACGACGCACAAAAATTGATATTGTTTTTGAAAAAGTGGTTGAGCATGTTGATGTTCAAATTAAACAGTGTCCATCGTGTGATTCAACCGTAAAAGCATCGTTTCCTGCCGGCTTGCATGGCCCGCTTCAGTATGGCGATGGCCTAAAAGGCTTTTGTGATCAATTTGCTAGTTTGTCAGATGGTGGCACTTAACCGTGTTCAGAAATTAGTCAAATCAATGATGGATGTCACGCTTGCAGAAGCAAGCTTATTGAAGTTTGTATGGCGCCTTCATCAAGCCTTAGAAGAGTGGGAGGTTTCAGCCAAAGAAGCATTATTAAAAATGCCGGCAATGAATGTCGATGAAACCTCACTAAGAGTGGATAAAAGAACCACTGGGTCCATGTTTATTCAGCTGGCGATATTACGTTAAAATGCCTGAGATCGCGGGAGGGGCATTAAAGCCATTGATACGATTGATATTGTGCCGCGTTATGGCGGCGTGATCATCCATGATTGTTGGGCATCTTATTTTTCCTATCGACATTGTGGGCATGGGTTATGTGGTTCACATTTGATGCGTGAGTTGACGTTTGTTGTTGAGTCCAATGGGTATGTTTGGGCTAAAAATATGAAGCGTCTTCTAAAAAGAAACCTGTGCCAAGGTCTCGAAGAATGAGCAAAAGAAACTGACCGATAAAGATTATGCTAATTTACAGAAACGGTTTAGAAATATTATCACGCGCGGAGAAAAGAATTACCGCCTGTGCCACCCAAACCCAGCGGTAAGCGCGGTAGAATAGCAAGATCAGAGGCTCATAATTTATGGGAAAGAATGAGTGAGAATGAACAATCTGTATTATTGTTTGCGAAGAACTCTCATGTTTCATTTACCAATAATCGAGCCGAGCGTGATTTAAGAATGGCCAAGGTAAAGCAAAAGGTGTCGGGTTGTTTTAGAACCGTTAGATACGCTCAAGCTTATTGTCGAATTTCAAGTTATCTTCAGACTATGGCAAACAAAGGATATAATCCATTAATTGCCATTCAAATGGCTTTGGCTGGTAAAATTAATGATGTAGGGTGCGAGTAGTTACATTTAATTTAAACAAACAGCTTAAAATTCGACTTCTCACTTTATTATTTTTAG
Source organism: Enterobacterales bacterium (assembly GCA_030949565.1). Lineage (GTDB taxonomy): Bacteria > Pseudomonadota > Gammaproteobacteria > Enterobacterales > Kangiellaceae. The sequence continues at coordinate 60,637 of JAUZSK010000007.1, read as the reverse complement.
TCTTCATTTCCTCAGTGAGTGGCGAGCAAAAAAATATCCAACGGCAAGATCAAATTAGGGTCTTGGTATTATTTAAAAATGCCGCTATGATCGAGTACCAAGGTCAGCAAAAGCTGCTGCGAAATGGCCAAACCTTTCGCGATATTAAACTGATTTCTGCTGACAGTCATAAGGCAAAATTTTTAATTGATGGTAATAAACTGACTCTCGGTTTACATCAAAATAAAATTGGTGGTAATGTTTATTCGGTGGAAGCTAAAACGCCTTCAAAGTTATTACAGATCCCAAGAGACAATACCGGAATGTTTCGAAAAGCGGGATTTATTAATGGTGTACAGGTTCAGTTTTTAATCGATACTGGAGCATCGCAAGTAGCCATGAATGAGACTACCGCCAGACTGGTAGGATTACAATACCAACTGAAAGGTTATAAGACCCAAGTCTCAACCGCTTCGGGTAATTCATCTGCTTGGGTTATCAAGCTTAACAAGGTGCAGTTGGGTGATTTTGTTGTCAATCAAGTTGAAGCTCTCGTTATTCAGGGGGATGGTCCGGCAGAGGTTTTACTTGGCATGTCCTTTTTACAAAAATTTAGTATTCATCATGATGGGCAGATGCTGAAAATAAGTCGGCGATTGTAGAAAAGTCCCCTCTCCTTTGATGGGAGAGGGTGTCATCAACAAAGCTTTGTGCTTTATTGGATTATTTTAAGTCTTAAAACCAGCCTCATCCTAGGCTTCGCGACGATTTTACCGCTATACGAGGTTTACAAATTAGGATTTCTTGTTACTTGTTTTTTCCAACCGACCGCATTGGCCAGGCCAAATCGTGGCATGTGGTTGTAGACACTTTCGATATGATTTTTATTGACTAGATAGGTTTCATGCCATATTCCAACATCCTCTGTTTTGCCTATTTTTCGATTGAAATTGGCCCAAGCGGTGAGGTGAGTGGAGTTGGAATCTTTGGCAAAGGCTTGCAGTTGTTCTAAAGATTGCCAGTATTGCATAGTAACAATACTCCGCCCCCACCATTGTTGGTGACCTAAAAACCGAGCTGGGGGTTTTGATACAGCTGTTTGAATATTTTAGGTATCATCAGCAATAGCGGCAGCCACTGGTGGATTTTCCACCAATTATTAATGCGTAATCCAAAAATAAACAGCACAATATCTTGCTCGCATTCTGCCATCATTCTATCTTTTGCTAATCGAGCTTTGGCTTTTTTTTGCATTGACTAATGACTCCTTATTTAAGACTAGCAAAGGCGATATCGGCCGCTGCTAGGGTTTTCTCTAGAGTTTCTGCGTTGTGAGCAGCACTGATAAAGCCGGTTTCAAAAGCTGAGGGTGCTAAGTATATACCTTGTTCTAACATAGCATGGAAGAATTTTTTAAATTGTTCTTGATCGGCATTCATCACTTGAGAAAAACAGTGAATATTTTTTTCCTCGGTAAAAAACAAACCAAACATACTGCCGACATGGTTGGTGCTAAAAGGGATCTGATGCTTATCTGCCAAACACTGTAAACCTTCCACAAGTTGCTGACAGTGTGCATAAAGTGGCTCAAAAAAATCGGGTGCAGTGAGTAATTCGAGTGACGCAAGCCCTGCCGCCATTGCAATCGGATTTCCTGACAGTGTCCCGGCCTGATAAACGGGGCCGGACGGTGCTAAAGACTGCATGATCTCTTTTTTGCCACCGAAAGCCCCCACTGGCATACCACCACCAATAATTTTACCTAAAGTGGTTAGATCTGGAGTAATGTTATACAGCTGTTGCGCCGTGGCGGGGCCCACTCTTAACCCACACATGACTTCATCAAAAATAAGCAGTGCACCATGTTGGTCGCACAGCGCTCTTAACCCTTGCAAAAAACCATCTTGCGGTGGAATGCAGTTCATATTACCAGCAATGGGTTCCACAATAATTAAGGCGACTTGATCTTGATTGGTTTGCAGTAAATGCTCAACACTCTCCAGATTATTGAATTCTGCGGTGAGCGTGTGTTTGGCAAAATCAGCCGGTACACCGGGAGAGGTTGGTTCGCCCAAAGTGAGTGCTCCCGAACCTGCTTTGACCAATAAACAATCGGCATGGCCGTGATAGCAGCCTTCAAACTTGATTAACTTATCGCGTCCGGTATGGCCACGGGCTAAGCGAATGGCTGACATGGTGGCTTCGGTGCCGGAGCTGACCATACGAACCTGTTCAACCGAAGGGATCAGATCACAGATTTTTTCAGCCATTTTTAACTCAATGGCGGTCGGTGCACCAAAACTGAGGCCATTTTCTGCAGCATCAATCACTGCCTGTCTAATTTTGGGATGGTTATGACCGTGTAGCATCGGTCCCCAAGATCCAACATAATCAATATAAGCATTGCCATCGACATCATAGATGTAGGCGCCATTGGCTTTTTGGATAAAAACAGGGGTTCCACCGACACCGTTAAACGCGCGAACGGGGGAATTAACCCCACCGGGGATCAATTTTTGAGAGGCCTGATAAAGCTGTGTTGATTGGTTCATAATAGCTCTTAATGGTTAAAGGATGTGTCAATATTCTAGTCTTGGATTGAGTCAATGGCGAGTTATTTGGGCTTTAATCCAACTTGCCAGTTGACTGAGCGATCAGAGTCAGAAATTTGCTTGTGTACATTCAAAATACAAGCAAAAAGTGCCATTCTTACAAGCACTCCGTTATCGGTTTGGCGGAAAATGGCAAAACCGGGTTCTTTGTTGAGATCATTGTCTAGTTCATTGGCATCATTGCGACTGTCACGAGGTAGCGGATGCATAATGACGGCATTCGGCAGACAATGATCGGAATAGATTTTTTTGTTCAGCCTAAAATACCCCTTGTAGCGGTTGGCTTCTTGCTCTGATTCAAACCGCTCTTCTTGGATTCGAGTTTGGTAGATAATATTGGCCTGAGATATGCCTTTTTCTAAGTTGCTCCCGATTTCTATTTGATGCCCAGCGTTACTTAATAGGTCCACATATTTTTGCGGTAGTGCGAGCGCTTCCGGTGAGACTAACTGGATCCGAATATTCGGAAAAAGCGCCAGTAGATAGCAGAGTGAATGTACCGTACGTCCATTTTTTAAATCGCCCAAAAAGGTTAAACTGAGTTGCTGCATGGTTTGGCCGATACGTGCTAGTTCGTTGCTGATTGTAAAAAGATCGAGCAAAGCTTGGCTCGGATGCTCATTGGGACCATCGCCACCATTAATCACCGGTACGCGGCTGCCTTCAGCAAATTCTTGCACCGAAAAAGGCTGCGGATGACGCATCACGATAATATCGCTATAGCCCGATAAAACTTGAGCCGTATCGTAAAGAGATTCACCTTTGGCTAGCGCAGAGTTAGACAGGCCTGTGGTTTCTCTGACTTCACCGCCAAGCAGATTAAAGGCGCTACCAAAACTGACACGGGTACGCGTGCTGGGTTCAAAAAACATATTACCCAGCACCGCGCCTTCAAGTACGCGGGTCATTTTTTCACGCTTGGCATAGGGGCGCATGACTTCAGCCACTGTAAAAAGCTCATTAATTGCCTCAAGATTGAGGTTTTGTACGCTGAGTAAATGTTGTCCGCTAAACATCTTGTTGTTTCATCTGTAAATACTTGTCTACCTTGGCTTTAACCACCATCTGACAATAGGGTTGATTCTGATTGCGCTCATAATAGTCATGATGTTCGATTTCTGCCGGATAAAAAGGCATAGAAGGAACCACCTGTGTCACAATTGGGGAGGCTAACTCCTTCTGTAACTGGTTGATATAATGTTCAATTTCTTGTTTTTCATCAGTGTTAGAGAAAAGCAGAATAGAACGATACTGGGTACCGATATCATTGCCTTGACGATTCAGAGTTGTTGGGTCATGAATATGAAAGAAAATCTCTAACAGTTGCTTTAAGTTTATCAGCTGTGGGTCATAGGCTAGTTTAACCACTTCGGCATGTTGGGTATTACCCCCACAAACCTCAGAATAGTTGGCGGTTAGCTCATTGTCTCCGCAATAACCAGGAAGCGCTTCAAGCACCCCTTTAACGCGTGAAAATACCGCCTCTAAACACCAAAAACAGCCTCCGCCGAGAATTAATTGATTTGTCACCGATAGTTCCTAGTTAGTGAATTGACCAAATTTTTGTATTTACTCAATTAAAAGGTTAAAGTAGCTACATATACCCACTAGTTTACTTGATTTTCTATTTGAAAAATAGCTGACTTAATCAGGAATATTTTTTATTTATGCTTCGCTTTATTTTTAGGCTAATGATTTACACCATTGCGATTGGTTTTTCTATCTATATTGGTGTGCAGTGGAAATTGCAGGACGATATAAAAGCGATTGTCGCACGTTCTTTTGGCCCAGATGTAGAATTTGATTACCAGAAAAGTTACCTCACACTTTCTGGTCGGGTCGTGATTGTTGGCGCCTCATTCTTTTTTAAGCAGAAAGACGTCAATATCACCGCCGATACCATTAGTTATAGTATGGGCTCGGTCATTGATACCGCGATGCAAAACCAATATTTAGGTAGCGGCGAGTTGCCAACAAAGTTTAATCTTAAATTTAATGAGGTCATGCTTCATTTAAATCCCTCGTTGGTTAAGATGTTTTCTCAAAGTGAACCTCGCTCCGTTTGGCAGACGCTCTCTTCTTCGGCCTGTGGCGATCTGGATAAAATTGGTATTAATCAATATTTTAGTATGGGCTATGACTACATAGTGATGAGCGGTGAGATGGATCTTTTTCAAGATCCTTACAATAACCAATTACAAATTGAAGGTTGGTCTGAAATTGAAGAAACCTTAAAAGTAACTTATCAACTTAATTTAAGTGATTATCAGCAGCAAGAGTTACTCCTAAAACCAGATCTATCTAATATTAGGACGCTAAATCTTGGCTTAAAGGATAAAGGTTTCAATCGCCGAAAAAACCGCTATTGCGCAGCCCAGACAGATATTTCTAATAGAGATTTTATGCAACAGCATATTGCCAGCCTCACCCGCAAATTAGCGCAAGCCGATCTTAAATTAACTAATCAAGCACTCAGCGCCTATTCACTCTTTATTCAACCAGAGAGTGAAGTTAATATATTACTGGAGCCAGAAGAAAGTTTTTCTAACAAGGATTTTTTCTATTTTAGTGAAAGTGAACTAAGACGGTTAAGTGGTTTTAAAATGGAAGTTAATCATCAAACGGTTGATAAAATATTTGAAAACTGGTCAATTGAGAAATATAAGAATATTAAGACACAGAAAGGAAGAAAAACGCTAGAAGGTAATCCGAATATTAACAAACGTTTTGAAACGCTATTAATTAAACGAAGTTTTCACCAAGAAAAACTAAGTAACTTAGAAAATTACATGGATTATCGGGTGAAACTTATTCGTGATGATCACAAGATCTATCAAGGGCGTCTAAAGCGAGTTATTGGAAAACGCGTTTATATTGTCCGACCGATTCAAGGTGGCGAGGTGGAAGTGTCAATGCAAATCGATCGGGTGATTGATTTTTTTGTCTATCGTTAATTTTTTTATCTGTTCGGCTTAGAAAGGTTTGACTACCACTAGAACAACCACGGCAAACAATATGAGCACCGGAAACTCATTATACCAACGATAAAAAACGTGTTGGTGTTCGGATTTTTTTTCGCTGAAGCGTTTTAAATAATAGGCGCAGGAATAATGGTAGACGACTAGGCTTGAGACAAGCAGCAGTTTCACTTGGAACCAAATCTGGGATAAATACCCACTATTGAGATAAAGCATCCAACTGCCTAAAATAATGGTAATCCACATAAAGGGTGTGACAAAGCGATAGAGCTTTTGCGCCATTTTTAAAAGGTGCTGATAGCTTTCTTCAGACTCAGCCATAGCGAGGTTGACAAAAATCCTCGGTAGGTAAAAAAGCCCAGCAAACCAACTGGTCATAAAAATAATATGTAAGGCTTTAAGCCATAAGTAGGTCATTGATTTACCCTGTTAATAGATGACTTGTGTGGCTTATTAGTCAATGTCGTCATAATTATCCCGCTAATTCACGTTTCCAACCGAGCTTTTTCTCAATGCTGGCAATCATCATACCGGCAATATCTTTACCAGTCGCGGTTTCTATCCCTTCGAGCCCCGGTGAGGAATTAACTTCGAGTAGCAGCGGACCGTTACGTGAACGGATAATATCGACACCCGCTACTTTTAAACCCATGGTTTTTGCCGCAAGCAGAGCTAGCTTTCTTTCTTCCGGTGAAATTTTTACTATACTCGCGGTACCACCTTGATGAATATTAGCACGAAACTCGCCAGGTGCTGCCGTTCGTTCAATCGATGCTACCACTTTATTATCAATGACAAAACATCTTAAATCTTTACCATCAGCTTCTTTTATAAATTCTTGCACTAGTAGGTTTGCTTTTAATGCCTTAAAAGCGTTAATAACACTTTCCGATGCCTTCTTTGTTTCAGCAAGCACCACGCCACGGCCTTGAGTTCCTTCTAATAATTTGACGATTAGCGGTGCGCCGCCAACCATGTCGATCAAATCTTCCGTATCCATAGGCGAATTAGCAAAGCCTGTGGTTGGAATACTAATACCACTTTTTAGCATTAATTGAAGTGAAAATAACTTGTCACGTGACTGTGTCACAGCGGTGGATGAATTTTGGGTATAAACACCCATACTTTCAAATTGCCTTGTGAGAGCGCATCCATAAAAAGTTAAACTAGGTCTAATACGGGTAATCACGGCATCAAGTTTATTCAGCACTCGACCACCACGGTAATGAACTTCAGGCGATACCGCATCTAGTTTCATGTAGCACTGTTTTATATTCAAAAACTCGATTTTATGGCCGCGTTCTTGCGCTGCTTCAACAATACGCTTATTACTATAGAGTTCTGGATTACTGGCAAGAAGCCCAATATTGAGTCCTTGTCGGTTATCGTCAGCGGCTAAATGATATTGTTGGACTAATGTTTCATCATCCAATTCACCCATGCAAAAACTTTCAGCGGGATCTACCAATAGACGCCCCTTCATGGCCTCTCGTCCTAAGAGCATTCGGTAACCCATAGAATCGCGATTAGACAGGGTGAGTTCAATCGGCCAAGATTGTTCACCAAAATTGAGCTGAGTGCGGATCACGTAGCGTTTTTCAGAGATACCGCTGGAGCTTTTAACCTGCCGACGGTCGATAATTTTAGCTTCGCAGCGTATCACTGGACGGCGCAATTTTTGTAGTGGGTGTATTTCAAAACTAACCCAAGCTTCGGAGTCACGTTTGAAGGTGTGTAAATTAAAAGCATGTAAAGAGGAGGTTTTAGCCCCCGAATCAACTCTGGCTTTAATAGCCGGTATACCCAAACTTGGGAATGCGCACCATTCTTCACTACCGACAATTATCTTGTTATTAGCATTACTCATAGTCTTCTCAATCAATGATAAGTTTTAAAGGTGTCTTGTTTTACTGGTTTCTAAGATTAGATTTTAACCAATACGCTGGCTTTGGGCTAGAAAAAACGAAAAACAATGAACCTAAAAGATGTTTACCACTATTTTAGAGGCTATTTTATTAACACCTTGATCTATATGTTTGTAAATTAACAAGAAATTGAGGATAATACTTTTTGATTTTAGACGAACTAGTAAAAAATGGACCTTAACTTTTATGAAGAGTTTTAAGCAATTAATTATTCTAGCGACGCTATTGTTAGCGACGACTAGCGACGGTAAAGAATTTAATGATAAGTTTCGTCAACTGGATGAGCTTTTACCAACTCCGAATAACTATCGAACAGCCTCGGGTGCTCCAGGGCATCAATATTGGCAACAACGAGCGGACTATGTGATTAAGGTAACGCTTGACGATAAAAATCAACAGCTTTTGGCTACGGAAAAAGTAACCTATTATAATCAATCGCCAGATAAACTAACTTACCTCTGGTTACAGCTAGACCAAAATCGTTTTAAAAGAGATTCTGATTTTAAGCTGAGTAATACACCTAATATTGTTGCTTTAGCCGATAATAAAAATAAAACTAACTATAAAGGTTTTCGTACGCTGGTAGAAAGTGACCGATTTGATGGTGGTTTTGATATTACTCGAGTGACATCAGCCAAGGGCAAGCCACTAAACTTTGTAATTAATAAAACCATGATGCGCATAGACTTACCTAAAACATTAGCAGCCGGAGGTAAATTTAGCTTTCATATCGATTGGAATTATCAGATTAGAGAACAAAAAGTATTAGGTGGTCGAGCGGGATATGAATTTTTTAAAAAAGACGGTAATTATCTTTACGAAGTCGCTCAATGGTTCCCGAGAATGGCCGCTTATTATGACGTTTATGGATGGCAAAATAAGCAGTTTCTCGGGCGTGGAGAGTTTACTCTAGAATTTGGAGATTATGACGTATCGATAACGGTTCCGGCTGACCATGTTGTCGGGGCTACTGGTGTATTACAAAATCCAACTAAAGTCCTTACAGCGCGACAAAGAAAGCGCCTAAAACAAGCCAAAACCGCATCAAAACCAATCATTATAATCAGTCAAAAAGAGGCTGAAGAAAAAGAAAAATTTCAATCAAATAAAACAAAAACATGGCGCTTTAAAGCTAAAAACGTCAGAGATTTTGCCTTTGTTTCTAGCCGAAAATTTATTTGGGATGCACAGGGATATAAAGCGGGAAAAACGGATACTTTAGCCATGTCTTTCTATCCTAAGGAGGGTAATCCTTTATGGCAGCGCTACTCGACTGAGGCGATTATTCATACGCTTGAACAGTATAATCAATACAGTTTGGAATATCCTTATCCTGTTGCTATTTCTGTTAATGGACCGGTTGGCGGTATGGAGTACCCGATGATCTCCTTTAATGGCCCTCGGCCTGTTGTGGATAAGAAAACGGGAAAAAAGACCTATTCTCGTCGTACTAAATACGGTTTAATAAGCGTCATTATCCACGAGGTAGGGCATAATTATTACCCTATGATCATTAATTCTGATGAGCGCCAGTGGACTTGGATGGATGAAGGTTTGAATACTTTTGTACAGTTTATGGCGGAGCAGGCATGGGAAGAAAAATACCCGTCCCGTAGAGGGCCGGCACGCAAGATCGTTGATTATATGAAAAGTAAAAACCAAGTCCCGATCATGACTAATTCAGAATCAATTTTACAATTTGGCAACAATGCATACGGTAAACCGGCAACGGCACTTAATATTCTCCGAGAAACCATTATGGGGAGAGAGCTGTTTGACTTTGCTTTTAAAGAATACGCAAAGCGCTGGAAATTTAAGCGTCCGACTCCGGCCGATTTTTTTCGAACCATGCAGGATGCTTCGGCGGTGGATTTGGATTGGTTTTTTAGAGGTTGGTTTTATACCACAGATCATGTGGATATTAGTATTGATAAAGTGACTCAGCTTAGCTTAATGTCTCATGATCCAGCTAAAGACAAACTTTGGCTGCGAACACAACATGAGAATGAACCTGAGGATATTTCAGATGTACGAAACAAATCGTTAGTTAAACGCGTTGAAAAAAATCCTACACTATTAGATTTCTATAATAGCAATGACCCTTTTACAGTTACCAATAGCGATCGGAATAAATATACTAAAATCTTGTCTGAGCTGGAAGATTGGCAACGAGAGCTACTAGCGAAAGGTGGTAGCATGACGCGTATCGATTTTTCAAATTTAGGCGGTTTGGTCATGCCTATTATCTTAGGGATCACCTTTGAGGATAAGAGTTATGAAAAACTTACTATTCCTGCTGAAATTTGGCGTAAATCAGTCGAAAAAGTATCCAAACTTTTAATTAGGGATAAAAAGATTAAAGAGATTGTGGTTGATCCTCTTTGGGAAACCGCTGATACAGATATTGGCAATAATTACTGGCCTGCTAGAGTGATTGAATCGCCTTTGGAATTATTTATGAATAAGAAAAAAAATATGATGCGGGATATGGATGAAGAGTTAGAACTGATCAACGATGAAGCAGAACATAAGGATGAGGTCTCTAATGGCTAGATTTATTTTTGTATTATCTTCTCTTATTATAGTCATGATTAGCCATTTAGTTCATGCTCATAGTTATTTTGAAGGGGTGGCGGATATCGTAATTAACCCTCATAAAAATCGACTAGAGATCATGCAGCGTTATACCACACATGATTTAGAAATTTCATTGTCGAGAAAATACAATAAACGCCTATCGGCTGATCAAGATATTTTTACTGAATATTTAAAACAATATATCTCGGAAAGTTTTTATCTAGTTAATCAGGGTGTTCGAATAGAACTTGAGTGGGTTGGAAGTGAAAATGGAATTTCTGAAACGACTATCTATCAAATGAATCGTAACATTTCAGCGTTAACGGGCGTTACGGTGCACAATCAAGTTTTAAGTGATTTGTTTCCTAAGCAGCTCAATCGAGTGAATTATCAAGATTCTGAAAAATCCGGAACGCTCATCTTCACCGCAAGCAAACAGGAAGCATTGATCGCCGCGAGTATTAGCAACCCATGAAGGTATTATAAGAATCCTTCATGAAAAATATAAATCCAAATATTATTGCCATTGGTTGGGTGAGCTTTTTTACCGATATGGCATCGGCGATGTTAGTACCAATCTTACCCATCTATCTAGTCAGCGTGCTTAATCAAGGGGCCGACAAATTAGGCATGGTGTTAGCGATTTCCAGTTTTATCTCTTATTTTTTGCGCTATATTGCGGGTTATCTTTCGGATAAATTAGGTCGAGTAAAATCATTTTTACTTTTAGGCTATTTAATTTCAGCGATAGCAAAACCTTTATTTTCGATCACTTCCAGTTGGCAAAGCGTAGCAGGCTTAAAGTCATTTGAACGATTAGGCAAGGCAATAAGAACCGCACCAAAGGATGTCTTGATAAGTCACTTTTCAGCGAAAAATCAAAGTGGTAAAGGCTTTGGATTTCATAAAATGATGGATATTACCGGTGAGTTGGTTGGATCGTTCATTATTTTTTCAATATTATATTTTTATGACTTTGATCAAGCATCCAGTAGCAACTATGAGTTAATTAAAAATATATTTTTAGCCACCGCAATTCCAGGTAGCATTGGATTTATTATTGCTTTAATTTTTGTTGAGGATATTGGTTTAACCAAAAACACCTCTATTCTAGCGGCTGAGCCAAGTTCAACTTCCATTAAAGAGCAACCTAATCGGCCGTCAAGCGTGGCATTAAAAAAACAAATGCTTTTCTTTTTTCTATTTAGTTTTTTGTTAATGGAAGAGGCTTTCTTTATTCTACAAAGCCAAAAAGTCATGTTGGGATTGATTATGATCCCTTTGCTACTAATGTTTAATAAACTTGTGCAAACACTTAGCAGTTATCAAATAGGCTTAATAGCCGATAAAATATCACCGAATAAACTGATGCCAGTGACCTATGTATTTGCACTGTTAGCACTCGCCTGTTTTGCCCAAGAGTCAAAAATATTGCTTTGGTTTGGTTTTGGATTTTTAGGTCTGTATTCAGTCACCGGGCTGAATTTAATGCGGAGTTTAATCGCTAAACAAACCACTCGAACCGGTCATTATTATGGGTTATTCTATACCGGAATGGCGATTGCTCTGTCGCTAGGTGCATTATTCTGGGGTTATTTATGGCAGCTATTAGGCGGCTATTTAGCCATTAATATGGCGCTAATGCTAGTGGCATTTTTATTTATTGCTTTTTTATTATTAACCTATTTTAGCTTGTATTTTGATGATGAATAAATTACTTGCGGCTATTCGTTTTCTTTTTAGAAAGCGATTATCAATTGATTCTTCTGTTTTATCAATGCAGATGTCAGACTATTATTTCTCGATCAGTCAACAACAGGCTGATGAATATCGTAGTATTGTTGAACCGCCACTTCCCGTTAAAACTCAATTGGCTGTGCATCCACTCTACCTGACTAAAATAAGCTGGTTTTTGGTAAAAAATCTCAATCAATTTCTTAAACGTCCAATTGCTCCGCAACTGTTAAAAATGCTAGTGCATATGTCCGACCGTTTTGAATATTTTGAGATGCTAGAAATTGATACCAAGTATCGTGTTGAAAGCCATCTAAGTTTGATTGAAGGCCATAGCAAAGGTGTCCGTTTGATGGTGCGGTTTGAATATTTCAAAGATAATAAATTAATTGCGGTCGAGCATACAGGAGGCTTATTGTTTGGTGTTAAATGTTTGGGTGGAAGACGAGAATTGGGAGCGCAGCCGCAAAACCCTCGTTATCCAGAGATTTTGATTTGGCAAGATTTCTTACCGATTGACAAAAACCTACCCTTTGAGTACGCAAAAAAAGCGGAAATAGATGCGCCAATCCACACCCAGCCAGAATTTGCTAAATCTATCGGACTTCCGGATATTATCTTGCAGGGAACTTGCACCTTTGCCAAAGCTGTTAGCCTAGTGTGGGAAAAGTACTATCAGCGGCGTGATTATAGTCAAATTAAATGCTTATCGGCTAACTTTACCGGTATGCTTTTTGTACCTAATGAAATTAAAGTAAGGTTAGTCTATCAATCCACCAATAAATTGGTGTTTGATGTGCTAGATAAAGATGGAAATTCTGTCATAAAAGGTGGTTGTATTGAACTTAATTCAGGTGAACAATGAATAGTCAAAAAAGAGTGAAATTTAAGAATGTTAATCAAGCCATCGACTATTTTGCAGATAAAACCCCTCAGTCGGTAGCGATGCTTCAACATGAAGATCAGCGTCAAATAAGCTATAAAAAGTTTGCCACATTGATAGATTTATTTGCGCTTAGGTTGATTGATGCAGGATTAAAAAAAGGTGATCGCGTTGCTACGCAGTTAGTATTGGTTCCAGAGCATGTGATCCTGATGTATGCTTGTTTTAAGATAGGTGTGATTATCGCACCACTTGATCTTCGTCTAAAACCGATGGAAGTGGTGCGAGATATTAATAAGATACAGCCAACCATGTTCTTTTTTCTTGGCAAGACAACCGTGACAGATTTTCGAGAGGTTGCTAAAGCCGTTCAACGAGAATGTAAAAGTGTAAAACATTTTATTCAATTCGCAAATAAAAAGGATAAAAACATTGTAAGTCATGCAGTTTCTATAAGCCAATTTATGAATAAAATACGATTATTCTACTTAAAAATAAAAAACAGTCTTTGCTCGGATCTCAAAAAGGCGGCAAGGGATTTAAATCCAAGAACCGCCGCTTTAATTATTTATACCACTGGAACGACTGGCGCTCCTAAACCGGCTTTACTCTGCCATGAGAATATCCTAGTGCAAAACGAGATCCTATCACGAGGTATTGGTGAGTTAAAACAACCGCTTTGCACCATGGTTAATTTACCACCTAGTCATGTTGGCTGTGTAACCGAAACCCTGATGACCACTTTTTATCGAGGTGGAAAAGCCATCTTACTGCGTATTTTTGATGTTGAACTAACCCTCGATGCTATCGAAAAGCATCGTATTAATCTTCTTGGACAGATCCCAACACAGTTCCGAATGCTATGGGCACATCCTAAGTATAATCAGTTTGATCTGTCGAGTTTAGAGTCAGTGATATATGCTGGCTCTGCTGGTGACTTACCATTTTTGAAACGATTATCGGCTATGGCGCCAAGCATAGGTACAGGCTTAGGAATGACAGAAAATGCCGGTTTTGCTACTTTTTCACAACTCGGTTCAAGTGCAGAATCATTGGTTGGTCAAGTAGGATCAAGTTTTCCAGATTTAGCCAAGGTGACAATACGACAAGCCATGCAGGATGACGGGCATGCGGGTGAAGAGCTGGGCTTAGGTGAGACCGGTGAGATTTGCTATCATCCACCTATCGTGTTTTTGGGTTATTTTAATCAGCCTGAAGAAACCCAAAATGCCATTTCTCTAGAGGGGATCCTCTACACCGGCGATATAGGTTATTTCAAACAATTAGATAATGCGACGGTGTTATTCCTTTCGGGACGCAAGAAATTTGTGATTAAGCAAAAGGGTTATAATGTGTTTCCTACTGAAGTGGAAGAGCATATTGTTGCGCTTAAAGGTATCGAGCAGGTTGAAGTGGTTGGCATTAAGCATCAACTTTTTGACGAAGCGATATTTGGCTTTGTTTTATTATCTGAAAACTCCAATCTTTCGGTGGAATCTATTGTGCAACATTGTCAACTCATCGCTGCCTATAAAAGGCCCCAGCATATTGAAATATGGCCTAGCGATAAACCGCTACCTTTAACTCGCAGTAGTAAAGTGGATAAGATTGCATTGCAGAAAATTGCCCTAGCAAAGGTTGACGATTTAAGAAATAAAGGAGCATGGGATGCTTAAGCTGAAAAGCCTGCCATTAGCAATTGTGGGACTGTTCCTTTTTGCTTGGATTATAAGTTACTTATACTTGTATTTAGGACTTCCTAATCTTTCAGGTGAATACCAGCTAAAAGGGATCCATGGGAAAATAACAGTTATTAGAGACCAACATTCCGTACCTCATATTTTTGCCAAAGACCAGGATGATTTAGCTTTTGCATTGGGTTTTGTAATGGCACAAGATCGATTGTGGCAAATGGATTTATTTAAGCGCGTTGCAACCGGGCGGCTGTCTGAGGTCTTCGGCAAGCGAAGCATAAAAGCCGATCGTTTTGCAAAAATAATTGGTTTTAATACGAAAGCAAGATTATTTGAGAAAAGGTTAAAATTGTCAGAAAAAAATTATTTGCAAGCCTTTGTTCGCGGAATTAATTACTACATCAAATCACATCCTGATAAACAACCGATCGAATTTTTAGCCTTAGAATATCAACCTGAAATTTTTACTGTTAATGATATTCTAGCCTTGACCTATTATAAATCCTTTGTAGCAAGTCGTAATTGGACATTGGAAGTATTGAGATCTCTAGCGATAGAAGAACTAGGTGAAACAAAGGGTCGACAGCTGGTTGCAGCAACCAGTTTTAATGGTCCCTACATGGCTGAGCCAGAAATAGAGTTAAATAGTGAGGGGCAGGCGCATTTTGTTTCTACCTCTGGTGATAAACAACCGCCGCCCAGTTCGAATGCTACAGAGACCAAAGTGTTACAACAAAAAACCAACGAAATTTCAAATTTATATCTCGCCATGTTAAACATAGATACTCAAGTGAAAGCTCTGTCAGGATTGGAATCGAATCAAGCTCATAGTAACTATTGGGCAATTGCTGCAAGCCGTAGCCAATCGGGTAAAGCTATTTTCGCAAACGACTATCATATGCCTTTTCTATTGCCATCACTTTGGTATGAGGTTCATTTAGTGGCTGATGGTATCAATGCGATGGGGATCACTATGCCAGGTTCGCCAATTATTCTTGCTGGACACAATCAGCATATCGCTTGGGGAGCAACCACCACTGGAGCCGATACCCAAGATCTGTTTCAAGAAAAACTTAATCCTAATAACAACGATGAGTATTTATATCAAGGAAAATATTATCCTTTTAAAATACGCAAGGAAAAAATTCATTTCTTACAAGATGGTGTAATGAAAACTGAAACCATTAGGGTGAAGGAATCACGACATGGTCCTATTATTAACGATATTATCAAGCAACAAAATGATGCTAACAATGTAATGTTAAAATCACCGATCGCATTGAAAAGTATTGATGAAGCTATCGAAGGACAAATATTATTTGCAATGGATATTTATCGTGCGACTAATTGGGTGGAGTTTAAAGCAGCAATCGCCCAAGTCAATATGCCTGTTTGGAATTGGGGTTACGCCGATAATCAAGGCAATATTGGTTACAAGATGAACGGTAAGATCCCGATTCGAGTAAGTGGACAAGGACTTGAGCCCCAAGATGGATGGAGCGGCGATTATGATTGGAAGGGTTATGTCGCATTTGACGATCTTCCTGAACTTTATAATCCTAAGCAAGGGTTTATTGTCTCGGCTAATAATGAAATCACTCTTGGCAATAGAATTCAAACAAAAGGTGGATCATACCCCATTTCCACATCGACTTTTCAGTTACCCTACCGTGCCATAAGAATCGAGCAGTTAATAAAAGCCAAGTCTAAATTAACTCAGCAAGATATAAGGGATATCCAGCAAGATACCAAATCACTTTTTGCATTAGCTCTAAAAAAAGAAATATTTTTAGCTATCAAGAATCAAAATGAACTTCCCAAGGAAATTATCCCCTTGCTCGATATTATTAGAGATTATGATGGTCAAACAGATATCAATAGTATCGCTAATAGTATTATTCAAGAATTTTTTATTCACCTATTGAAAAACACCTATGCCAATAAAATAAGTGAAAAGCTATTCGAGCATTATATTAAAGCGGGGAAATTAAACTACGTAGCGGGGATTTTGCTGGCTAATTTAAATTCGACAGAAAGGCAATATTGGTTTGACGATCCTAATACCGCAATAGTAGAAACCAAACAGCAAATCATTGTTACTAGCTTGGTTGATACCCTTTCTTCACTTAGCCATTTTTGGGGAGATGATGTCACTCAATGGCGTTGGGGAGATCTGCATCAAACGCTATTTCAACATCAATTAGGGAGAGTCGCGCCACTCGGTTTGCTTTTAAATATTGGGCCCGATGAATTTCCCGGTGATATTGCCACGGTTAATCCTGGCGTTTTCCACAAGATTGATACTAAGCCCTATCGCGTTGAACATGGTGCGTCGATGCGGCATATTATCGATTTTGGACACACTGAGCAGTCGGATATAATTATTACAACAGGGCAATCGGGACGCTGGTTTAGCCCTTTTTATAAAGACCAAACCGATTTATGGCGGCAAGGAATGTACCTTAGTTTGAATCTCGATAAGAAAACACTGGAGGCGAATAGCCGATCAGTTACTCATTTTCTGCCGATAAACTAGGAAACAAGAAAAATAATTAGCTTAGTTTTCTTCATAGTAGTGATTGAAGGCCTTGGCGAAACGGCTGGCTGATTGG
Organism: Enterobacterales bacterium; assembly: GCA_030949565.1. Taxonomy (GTDB): domain Bacteria; phylum Pseudomonadota; class Gammaproteobacteria; order Enterobacterales; family Kangiellaceae. The sequence continues at coordinate 43,643 of JAUZSK010000007.1, read as the reverse complement.
TCATCCATATTAAAATAAAGCGATGGCTCAATCAGCTCCGCTTCCATTAATAAATAGTCATCTTCCACTTTTACAAAATCTAATCGAGCATAGAGTGATTGGTCCGGTAGCTGTTGTAGGACTTCTTGACTGTGCTGCAAAAGCGCTTGGCTAGGATCTATGATAGCTAGTTGCCCGCCATATTCTTCTTGCACTCTGAAATCATTTTCTTTCGGCGTTTTTAAAATGGCGTGACTATATTGACCATTAAAATAAAAGATCGAATATTCTCCGGGATCTAATATTTGTTTAATAAAAGGTTGCATCATAAAGTCGCGGTGGTTAAATATTTGAGTCAGTTTGTTGTGTTCTATGGGCTGTTTGTTGCTTAAACGAAAGGTATCACTAGCCCCCGCGCTCACGCAGGGTTTGATAATGAGCTCATCACAAGAAAAATAGTCAAAGGCTTGAACTAGGCTATCTTCTGAATAGCTATTTTGCCATAGCGTGGGTACTATTTTACAGCCTTTGTCTTCTAATGTTTTGAGATATTTTTTATTAATATTCCACAACTGTAATTCGAGTGAATTAACTAGTAATGCGGTTGATCCCTCAATATTTTTAAGTAGCAGAATAAATTCATCAAGGTGCTCTTGATAATCCCACGGGGAGCGGACGATAACCGCATCATAATTGTTCCAGTTAACCTGCTTATTTTTCCACGAAACATCTTCGACTTGCCAGCCGAGCTTATTGAGTGGTGGATTAATTAAATGGTCATAACATTCAAAGTCACTAAGGTCATCCATGGTTAAAAGGGCACAGTGCTTCATATTATATTACTCTAGAGTTGGTGTAGAGGTGAGTGATTAGCGAATTTTAACTCAACTATTCAGTGATTGATAATACTTTTCTGCCAAGGCTAATTGACTCTGACTAAAAACCGTTATCCCATTGTTTTGAAGCAATTGAGCGGTCACTCCTTGACCCGCTATTTTTTTGCCAGTAAAGCTACCATCGTATATTTGACTCGAAGCACAAGAGGGGCTGCCATCGGTCATAACCGCCATTTTAATTTGGTACAGTTGGCAAATTGCTAGGGTTTTATTGGCACCGTCAACAAAAGCTTGGGTAACATCCTGTTTATTTTTATCCATAATTACCAGTCTATGATCAGTATTGTCATTTTTTAGCTGGCTTGGTGGCTGTTTGATTTGCATGATCTCCGCCGGAGTTCTTGGTATTGATAACCCTCCGATCACTTCAGGACAAGCGGTTACAATCAAGTCTTTAGCTAACCACCTTTGTATCACCGGTGAATTAATTAACTTATGCTGGCCATCATAACGCACTTTTTCGCCTAATAGGCAGGCACTGAATAAAATTTTAGCTGTCATATTTCCTCGCGAGTTTGACTCATTCAATAAAGGCCGGCGCTTACCTAGTTTTCAGTTTAATAACCAATGAGCGACAATTACCTAATCACCTAGGCGTACTAGCTTGAGTCGGTTTAGACTATGATGAGGATGATACCAATAATTAGGCAATTTATGTAAACAAATAGAACAACACCAACTCAAGAGAGTGACGGTAATTTTACTGTTCGCTGGACTGCTAGCTCTGGTGCGACTAGCTATCAGCTTCAAGAAAATAAAAATTCAGGTCTCTGGGTCACCCTTTAAAAATATCAGACAGCCAGCTTTGAGATATCTCGCACACAAAGTCGGGTTGATCTCTTACAAAAAATCTTTGATTTATTCGGTTTTGTAAGACATTGACCCGTGTCTTTCAGCAATTCTCGGTGAAATTAAAAAGCCTAGTCTATCAGCTCTACAGCGCCATCAAAAATATTGCTTTCGCACTAAAGGAAGGCTTCAGAATATTATTTCAAATAAAATTGAACTTTTTATGAATCCAGCGATCTGATCAAAGTAGATACCCATATTTTGGCTGGTTTATTCGTGAAACCCTTATTAAAACAAAAAAAGCATCTCAATTTCACCGCTCTTAGGCAAGCGATGGCCTCTCATTTTAACGCCATCTCTGATCCTCGAAAAAAGGGAAGTTGCTATTACAGTCAGAAAGATGTGCTTATGAGTGCTTTTTCGTGCATGTATTTTCAAGAGCCTTCTTTACTTAAATTTCAGCAACAGATGGAAGATCAGCAAGGCAGTAATAATTGTCGCTCCTTATTTGGTATTGAAAATATACCTCAAAGTTCTCAACTTCGAGACGTGCTAGATAACATCCCAAGTGACGCTATTGCACCCATTTTCAAAGATTTCTTCAGCCGTTTAAGACGCCATAAACATCTGGAAGGCTATGCCATTTTACCAAACGTTTTAATGTGCAGTATTGATGGAACTCAATACTATAGTTCAAAGAAAATAAGTTGCGAACACTGCTTGCATAAAGAACATAAGACAGGTGAAAAAACCTATAGCCATGCTGTTTTACAGGGAGCCATTATGCATCCTGATAAAAAACAAGTTATTCCTGTTATGCCTGAAGCGATCCAAAATACAGATGGAAGTAAAAACAAGATTGTGAAACAAATGCCGCTAAACGCTTTATAGATAGACTCAAAGCAACCCACCCGCGTCAAAAGTTCTTGATCTGTGGTGACGGTTTAATGTCTCATCAACCACTCATTGAAAAAGTGCTCGATAACAACATGCACTATATTTTCGTGTGTAAACCTGGCGATCATCAATATCTTTTTGAATGGTTAAACGACTTCCCTGAATTGCCTTGCTTGGAAATAAAAGATACAAAAGGTCGCACTCATCAGTATCGTTGGAAAAATAAAGTTCCCTTACACGGTCAAGAGGACGCTGTAGAGGTTAATTATTTTGAATATAAAATCATTAACGAGAAAGGAAAAGAGACCTCAACAAATAGCTGGGTGACAGACGTAAAAATAAACAAAAAAAATATTATTAAAATGGCTAAGGCTGGTCGATGCCGATGGAAAATAGAAAATGAATGCTTCAATACCTTGAAGAACCAAGGCTATTGTATAGAGCACAATTATGGTCATGGTAAACACTATTTGAATTACAATTTGTATCTGATCACTTTGCTAGCATTTTACTTTCATCAAATATTTGAATTGACGGATAAGGTTTATCAAGGTTGCCGCAAAAAATTTGGCTCAAAACGCCACTTATGGGAAAAGCTGAGAGGAGCAATCTATTTTTTCATTTTTAGCTCGTGGGAAACGCTCTTAACTTATTTATTAGAAGAGCAAGAAGATATCAAGATCGGTTTTAAAAGTTCGTAGAAAGTCTAGTTTGGATTATTTGCACGTGATTGTGTAGCTGAGATCCCTACCTGTAACTAAAGCATTAAGGGGGCAAAAAATCAAATAATGAGTCCTTGACTATAAAAAATACTGAAATATCACATTTTGCTTAGAATATTCTAATTCACCGAGAATTGCTGCGTGTCTTTGTAGGTAATTGACTATAGAGTTCCTGTCTGATATCGTTTTTATTGAAAAACATACTAATTTCAAAGTTTATCGTAAAGTATACAATGACGGACATTTGCATTTAACTTGTAATTCGGGAGCATGTTTAAAATGAGAATCATATTTGTTTTATCACTAATAAGTAATTTCTTAAGTTTTACGGCTGAGGCAGATCCATTGTTTACGGGAGAGGTTCCTCAGTTATTGTATAATAAAATGGTTGAGGCTAACTGTAAACCAATTGAAAAATTTTATGCTAGAGATGTATACAAACCGTCATTTATCTTTCCAAATTCATTTAATGAATATAGTGACCCAGCAATTTTTACCTGTGAAGAGTTGCGGGTAACCTCTGATAGCCGGTATAAAATAGTAGTTTTAAATAATGAGATGGTCGAAGGTAGATATCAATACAAACCGATAAATAGTTGTAAATCCGAGATTCTGTTTGTAGAAATGCCAGGTGGTTTGTCAATAAAAAAAATTACGGTTAATTCTATTAATGATATCAATTTATGGAGTAATACAAGAAAATACATAGTTAAAAAAGAGCGAGCGTTGCTCCCTCTTAAGGGCTCTGAAGTGGATGTGATTTTAGAGTCAGTAGACGGTGTAAGCTACGGACTTTTTTGTTATGGCGGGCTCTGGTATAATTTTTTGTTTGATTAAATCATATCCCGCACTATTCAATCGGTCAGAAAAGTGCCTTGTAGGGTCAGGTCGTACGCCGTTACCGGCATTTTATCTAACGGATTAAAGTCCCGTCCGAGTAATTATCTCATTCACTCGGTCGAACAATAGCAGACAGCCAAAAATAATAGGGGTCAAGCCGATTTCACTATGTTGACGATTTGTGTTAAGCTTTCATCATGCCAAGACCAATCCGAATAGAATATGACGGTGCGTTTCATCATGTGATGAATCGTGGACGAAACCATGCCTCCCTTTTTCATGATGAGCGGTATTATGAAGCCTTCCTTAAATGCCTGCAAGAATCCAGCGAGCAGTTTGATGCGGTTATTCATGCCTATTGTTTAGTGACGAATCACTATCATCTGTTGATTGAAACCCCTTATGCTAACCTCGCTCGAATAATGAGACACATTAATGGGGTTTACACCCAGCGTCATAATGGGCTTAAAAAGACCGATGGTCCGCTGTTTAAAGGACGTTATAAAGCGGTCCTAGTGGATCAAGATGAATATTTGTTGCAATTAACTCGTTATATTCACTTAAACCCTATTGAAACAAAAAAACCGATGGTATCAAAACTTGGTGATTACCGCTGGTCGAGCTTCCCTGCTTATATCAATCAAAGCAAAGCGCCTTCCTGGTTACAGCGCGATAAAACCTACCAAATGCTCGGTCACCGAAAAAAATACAGTGGTTATCTGAAATATGTCGAGCAAGGTGTGGACGAAGACATCAAGCGTTATTATGGTCGTTATAATCTATTGAGTGTGTTAGGTGATGCCGAATTTAAAGCGCAAGCGCAGCAAATGGCGGAAGATGATAAGCTTGAACCCAAGACCGTCTGGAATAACCAACCGAGTTGTGATGAAATCATCCAATTGGTTGCTGAATATAGCCACAAGAAACCGCAATCTCTTTGTGCTAAAGTGCCTAATAAGCATGTGAGCAATGCTGAGCGAGCATTTGCGATGTATGCTTGCCGTCATTATGGTCGTGCGAGTCAAAAAGAATTAATGGAAACCTTTCAATTAAAGCATCTGGGTAGCTCAGCCTACGCCATTAACAAAATACGCCAACAGATTGAACAAGGGCAATGGAGGAAACTAATAAAATGGTTGGAAAAAGCACTCAATATAGTAAAATCGGCTTGACCCCGGCCCATTGTTCAATTGGCGCTTACAGCTGCCTTTTTGATAGCTAAAAGGGGTGTTTAAGTGCTAAAAACAGCAATTAATTATAACTAAAGATAATAAAAACATATAGTTACTGAGGTCCACCCCCGAAAGGTCCCGAAAATTCTAGAGCCTGATGCTTTCTCTTCCAAATATAAAATTCAGAGGGACGCAAACCATACCGAGCTAAAACACCTTCATGCAACCGTCTTAGTTCTTCGATGATTAGCGCCTGTAATTCCTTTTTCTCGGCATCAGGAATTTGTGCTTTAACGACCTGTTGTATAACATCAAATGCGTCTTGTTCAGGACTCGTTACAACTAGGTGAATCGTTTTCTTAATAAAATCTCGCCAGGTCAGACGCAAGGGATCAGGCTTTGCTAATTCTTGCTTTATCGTTAAATACTCTTGTGTTGAGCGCTCGTAAGCCCAAACGTAAAGATCACGTAATAATTCGACACGCGCCATTTCATATATGCCCAACGTAGCTCTGCTATAGGCCTGCTCTGGCACATCGAGAAAAGTTAACGGACATAGGTTTGCGCGAAATAGAGGCAGATTCGCCGCCAAGCGGGACGTTCGTTTATTAATATCAGCAAATGGCTGTAAATAGGGTAAATGCACCATCATGAAAAAAGACTGTTCAAATGCATCATTAATTAGGTTCGCTTTTTTCAACAAAACATCGTAAGCGTCCGGAGAAAGACACCTTGTCTTTTAAATGATGGCTTCTAGTTTAACATTCCAAGGCATCAAGTACTCAAGATTGTCAGGCTTCTTCGGTAACTCTTCCAGTAAGAACATCAGGTAATTGAAAGGTGTGAGGCCATTGGCTTTCGCTGTTTCGATAATGCTGTAGAAGTACAGCACTCGCATTCGCGCCGTTAGCGGTGTTACTAAAGAGCCAGTTTTTTCTGCCAATCACGAAAGGTTTTACGGCGCGTTCAGCTCGGTTATTATCGATATTCGTATCGCCACTGTCGACATAACCGATGAGTTTATGCCATTGATTAAGGCTGTAACGAATGGCGACACCGATGGCCGATTTTGGTAGCACTTGCATCGCTGATTTATCGAGCCATTTTTTAAAGTCCTTTAATAAGGGCACGGCTTTTTCTTGTCTGGCGCGGTGTTTTTCAGCGCTGGATAAGTCCTTGATTGCTTTTTCAATGCGGTAAAGTTGAGCGATTTTTTTAATCGCCATGTCCGCACGGCCGCTTTTGTTTTTCGGTTGCGCTTTTTGGCATCGGTGAATTTTCGTCTGGCATGTGCCATACAACCAATCAACGGAGTCTTCAATTTATCGTAACCTTTATGACCATCGGCTTGTACAATGCCATTAAATCCCTGAAGATAATCCACCGCACATTGTCCCGCCCGGCTGGGTTGGTAGTCATAGAGGACGATATTTTTGCTGCCATTATCAACGGGCGAATCAGTGCCTGAGCAATAAACCCACATATGGCATTTGGCTTTATCCTCATGAATGACCTTCACAGGCGTCTCATCCGCTTGAATGGCGGGTTGCTTGCGTAGTTCCTGCTGTAGATAATCAACAATCGGTTTAAATAAGGTGCTGCATTTAATCACCCATTCGCTGGACGTTTTGCGATTAATGCTAATGCCATGCTGTTTAAACATTGACTCTTGCCGATACAGCGGCAAGCTGTATTGGTATTTGCTGGTAATGATTTGAGCCAGTAATGAGGGAGTGGCAATACTCTTGGGGATAGGACTTAATGGCACCGGTGCAATCTTGATTTGAACCTTTGTTGTTGTCTTTTCGCAATGACGACAACTGTACTGCGGTCTGACCGTTTCAATGACTTTCACTTGTGCAGGGATGAACTCGAGCTGCTCACTTTTCTTTTCACCCATGGGATGTAAATCATGGCCACAGCAATCACAGACTTTGTCTTCATCCGGAATATCAATCACCCGAACTTCTCGGGGTAAATCTTTTGGAAGAGGCTTTCGTTTGGGTTTATTGCGGGTGTAAGCAATCGTTTCTTTTCAGGCGCTTTAATCGCTTCCTGAATGGCTTCGGCTTCATTGAACAACTCCCCTTGACCAGGATGAGCTTCTGAGCTTTTGCCAAATTGTTTCTGTTGAGCAAGTCTGAATTGCTCTAGAAGGAATTGATATTTTTCTTGAAGTTTTTTGATTTCCGAATCTTTCTGAGCGGAAGACAGGCGCTCGGACAACAGCAGCGTTTTCAGCTTTTCTGTATCATTAGGCAAGTGTTTTATCTTCGTTTCCATGGCCAAGATTATATCAAAATTCAGCCAGTAAAGGCGTCTAAAACATCACTTTGCGATCAACGGTCGAATCAAAGCGATCAACGGATCGCTTCATACAATAACGGCTGGTGGGTTTGCATTTTCATCACATCGAGCCCCGATAATAGCCACTGCCATTGCTGCTCAGATAAGTGGATCAGCGATTGATTAAACTTTCGAGGCCACTTGAATTTATCTTTTTCAAGGCGCTTGTACCACAGGCAAAAACCGGTCTCATCCCAGTACAAGGCTTTGATTTTGTCCCGCGAGCGATTGCAGAAGATAAACAGACCGCCACTAAAAGGTGACAGCTTCATTTCCGATTCAACAATTATCATTAAACCGTTGATCGACTTTCTAAAATCAACCACATCCCGGTGCAGATAGATTTCCGTCATACCCGCTAACTGAGTCATGCCAGTGCCCTGACGAAATCCGCTAGCCAGCTGGGAGGTAACGAGGTGGGTAAGGCTATCTGAGAATGGTGGTATTGGATCTGGATCATCCGATCACTATTGCGCGGCTTGATGGGTTGAGCCTTAATAAAAACAGGGGACGAGGTTTCCTTACCCGCTCTAAAGTCATTTAACTTCTTTTGAAAATAGGTACGCCCTAAGCCTTCTTGACGACAAAATTCAGAAACAGATAGCCCACTTTGTAATTGTTTTTCAATGAGAGCCAGCCAATCGGTTTTCGTTCGGTACTTCATATCAGTCTCCAATTTAAATATCAGAGATTGATTGTAACCCGCTTACCGATGATTGATAGGTGCCTTTGGGCAGACGCTTACAAAACATCCAATGCGTTTTCTATTTGTACTTGTACTGACAAGGGGCGGTACACGCTCTTGCCAATGTCAACGGCGTGCCGACGAATTCTCCCTTCATCCGCAGGGTTGGGCAGTAAGTTTTCTGACAATGCACTGTGTATATTCATCAAGGTATAACGATTAAATTCTACCGAATCAATATTCTCAACCAATAACTCAATAGCCGACTTATGATTTAAAATCATTTGCGTTTCTATCGCTGCTTTGCCCTTTGCCGACCTTCCATACTCGATAAGCTCAAGCGTATCAAGTCGAGAATAGGTGTTACCTTCCAAGTGGCTAGATGCCCAAGATAAATCTATCAGTAATCGATTCAAGATAACTCGGGAATATGAACCGGCTGGTTCCTGGCTTTTCACAGTTTTTCCCATTTTATGTAACTGGCGACGTAAAGATTCTGATAAATACCACGTCTTATTTGGCTGATACCTATCTAAGAAATCAGCTTGATAACCCACAGGTTTTCGAGCTTCAAGTGCTAGGTTGATGTAACTAAGAATATCCTGGCTATCCGCAGATACCGGAATGAAAGCAGGAAACACATCTCTGCTATTTTTTTGAGTAGTTACTTTTTGCGGAGCATCCACCGCAAAATAACGCCTACCTCTGCCACCTCCTCGTGCGACTATTTTTCCATCATCGACCAACGTGGCAATTTGTCTCTGCGCTGAACGTCTGGCGATATCAGGATGCATTGTCATAAGCTCTGCTATCGATAGCCCATTAGCGGCTGCATTAATGCTGTTCAATAATTTAGTGGTTGATGACATAGCTTTCTGGCGCAATTAAAACTTAGATTTGGCGCAATTATGGCGCATTTTTTAGAATTGCGCCACTTTATTTGAAATTTTGGCTCAATTATGGCGCGTTTACCGTTTCTTACATATGTAAAACCTAACGCAAACGAAATCTACAAAAAATACCTTCACAATTCGGAAATCTAACCTTTGGTATTTAGAATAGAGCCTATCAAATGTCTTTTGTTGCATACCTTTCTTTTTATACCATCCTTCTCCATATTGCCGTATAGGGCAATAGTTAAAAATAAAGTAAAAATAATAGACAGCCAGATTTGAGATATCTCGCACACCAAGTCGGGTTGATCTCTTACAAAAAATCTTTGATTTATTCGGTTTTGTAAGACATTGACCCGTGTCTTTGTAGGAAATTGACTATAGAGTGCCAGCCATAGTTTGACTGTCTGTTATATTGGATATCCCAATATTGTTAATGTGGTTGCCTTTGATCTTTGATTAGCAATGAGGCGATAATGCCAAATAATGCGAGACACCAAACAATAATCGCGCCCGAGGGTAGGTCAAATAAAGCAGAGGCGATGAGACCACTCAAATAGCCTAAAATGCCGACGGCATAAGCATAGTAGAGTTGCTTATTGGAGGATTGATTACGGGTGGCCAATGCAGGAATAATCAGGCTTGCAAAGACCAAATAGACTCCGACCAACTGTACCGATGCGGTAATGGTGATAGCGAACAAAAGATAAAAGCCGATCCTTCCCATGGATTCCATATTTTTGAAAAACCATATCAATAGAACGCCAATATACAAGATCAACACTGGCCATAATTGACTGTAGGAAACCCAAAGGATCTGTCCGACCAGAAGTTCTTTAATATGTTCACCACCGTGAGGATTGTTGGCTAGCAGCAGTAATCCAAGCGTTGCTCCCAGAACAAATAGGATGCCGATTAAAGCTTCTTGTATGGATGCAAAGCGTTTTTCGGTCCAATTGAGGAGCAGGGCGCCTAAAAGTGCCGCACTCACCGCAGCAATCTGAATTTTCCAATTGGCTCCTTCAGCTTCCCAGCCAAAGGCATCAGCGGCAATCACTCCTAGACCGGCAATTTGTGCAATTGCCAGATCGATAAAAATAATTCCGCGTTGCAATACTCTTCGACCGAGAGGTACATGGGTGGCAATCACCAGTAATCCAGCCATCATGGCGGGACCTAAAATGGTGATATCGACGGCTTCAAAATTCATGGTTTTACCGTCTCCAGTAAGCGCTTAAAGGTATCGTCATAAAGACCAAAAAGATCCTTAGCGGCTTCAGTACCTCCCACTGTAAAGGGTAGTTTTACCGCCGGGATTTGGGTTTTATCAGCCAACCATTGCGCCGGTTTTCCACTTTGATAGGCCGCATGAATAATGACCTTGGCGGGTCTCACTTTCATATGTTTAAGGATAGACACCAAATGACCGCTGGTCGGTGGAATGCCGGGTTTATCTTCAAGAGTTGCTAGCTGCTGCATTTTCAAATAGTCTTCCAAGTAAATCCAGCTTGCATGGTGAACCACGATGGGTAAATGTTTAAGCGGACGGGTCATTTTCTTCCAACGTTTAAGGGCCGCTTTCCAACGTATGGCGAAATCATCTAGCCTTGATTGGTAGAGGCTGGCATTTTGCGGATCGATTTCTATAAAGCGTTTTGCCAAGGCTTTAGCAACCGGTAAAATATTTTTTGGGTTGGTTTGAATATGCGGATTTCCAGCCGCATGGACATCACCTTGAGAGCGATCAATCATTTTGGGTTTGCCCAGTATTCGCACATAGCGAGTGGCCATAAAATAACCCTTTTGCCCCTTTTGAAGTTGTGAATTACCGGCACGACGCAATAACAATGGTAGCCAACCGATCTCTAAATCGGCTCCGGTGCAAATAAACATATCGGCTTTGCGTACCTGAGCTATCAGGCTTGGTCTGGCCTGAATATGATGCGGGTCTTGTAACCCACTGGTGGCTGAAAAACTATGTATTTGATCACCACCGATTTCATCGGCAAGGGACTTCCACTCAGGCTCACAGGTGAACAGATTAATGCTTGCAATGGCGGGGAATGCAATTAACGCCAAGACGAATAATATCGATTTAATAATAGAGTTCATGCTCTTCTCCTTAAAAACTGTGAGCGCCGTGGGCGCCAAAAGCGGCAATGTATTGTAGTGTCCAAATATCGGCATCGGTTAAACCGGCTTGATCACGGCTATATTGCAAACGCAGTCGACTAAACTCACTATTTGACCAATCCAGCATGAAGCTGGTGCGTTTTGGTGTAAGCCCTTGATTGTCCAGCAGACTATTATCAAATACAGCGAGCAAATCATCCGCTTTAAGTCTTGAATAGCGTAAACCAACACGCCATTGAGGCATAAATTGGTAGATACCTTGCACATAGTAGCCAGATTGCTGACTATTTAATGGGCTGGCCAAGCCGGTTGGATCGGTAAACAGGCCTTTTTCTTTGCGTGATAAGTATTCGGCTTGAATTTTGGCATTGTGAATAAAGGGATTACCATCTGGCGCCCATTTCCAAATAAAATCAGCAATGGTTAAGTCACTGTCACCGCTAAATAAAGAGCCATCAATCGCCGTGCGGTCAACCACGCGAGCATTTAAATGAGACAGCCCAAAGCGCCAACTTTGATTGGCATTGATATCATCGCCTATATGACTATAGAGCGTATACACACCGGAACCATTGTGCCCTGAACCCGCCGCTGGAAAACTATCACCTTGATAAAATTCGGTGCCTGATTCCCAATAGATATCGGTAGGCGCAAGCCAGCTCACTTGAACCCCGGCATCACCATATTGACCACCAAGAAAAGCCTCATAGGCTAAGGGTCTTTCGGCAAAATCATCGGTATGCGTATGGCGACTGGCTAAATAACCAATACTCGAAAAAAATCGTCCAAACTTAACCTGCAAGCCTTTGGGTAAGGCGATTGTTTGAAGATAGGCTTCTTCCACATTAGCGGCACCATCACCAAAAGAAAGGGTGGTACTGGCGTAGAATTTATCATCTACATTAGCGGATAAATTAAGCTCACTTTCACCCAGCGATAAACCACTGCTACCAGGTCCTATTTCATCCGCGGGGAAGAATCCAGGGACATTAAAATCAAAATTATTGGGGCTGATGGCCTGAAAGCGACCGTTTAAAATTACGCCAATGCCAGGATTAAAGGTGTTGGCCGCTTGTTGATTGCTTTGCTGGCTCACTTCAACCGCTAAATTATCGGTTCTTTCTTCGGCTTCATCGGCAGACTCTTCGAGTTGTTCTAGCCTTTCTTCGAGTGCCGAAATTTTATCTTGATAAGCTTGTTTGAGTTGGTTTAACTCTTGTTTCAGTTGAGCGATTGAGTGACCTTTTGCCTGAGTTGCCGCTTGGCTAAGGATCGGATTTAGACAGAGGCCGCTTGAAATAATAAGCCAAAGCCATAAGTGTTTACCACCTTGTGGGTGACGCATAATGTTTCTCCAGAAATAATTAGTTAAATATAACCAACCGACAGATACTTCAAGTCATGACTTGAAAGAGGCTTTGGTTGGTGATCTATAAGTTTTTAATGACTAGGAGAATAAAGGTGGGTCACGGGCAGCAAAAAAGTCATGCTCTATCGATACGAGGCTAAATCGAAAAGGGACATCAAACCATTGGCTAGATTGAACTAAAGAAACTGAGATATTCGAATTTAAAGTAGCACTTGATAAATTATTCTGTGCAATACAAGTAATACAATTGTTATCAAAGTCTAAACGGTGTTTGGAAGCATGAATAACTGCCGCTTGCGACATAAAAAACCAAATAAAAACAAGCATTAAAGCAAAAACATTCGCCTTGTCAGATTGTTTATAGGAGATTTTTTTACTGTTACATTGATTCATAACCTAAGAGTTTAGCATATTGCTATCGGTCCAAGTCAATACTTTTACTTTTGAGGGCTCATTGTTATACAGGACAACCGCATTTAATTGGTTCCAATTAGTAACACAGCCCTAAAACCACCATCTAATTTTTAGATTGAATCAATGAAAAAATTATCCTTTTTTTAGTGGGAGATTGTTTATATCATTAGAATACTCAATAAACCCAGTAAAGTTAGGGATATTTAATGCCTTTTTATTTCAAACAGGGAGACATTCCCTATAAAAGACATATCACTTTTGCCAAAGATAATGGTGAACTCTACCGTGAGGAGCTTTTCTCTACTCATGGTTTTTCTAATATCTATTCCAATAAATATCACCACAATATGCCGAGTAAAGTTGTTAGAGTAGAGCCTTACTCGCTCGATCATGGCGCAGAATGGCAGGATAGTTTATTACAAAACTATAAGATCCACAGTAAAAAAGTGGATGGCAAGGGCAACTTTTTTACCGCTCGCAAAAAGCTTTTGTTCAACGCTGATTGCGCTATTTATACCGCTAAGGTCACCGAGGATACGGAGCAGTTTTATCGCAATGCCTATGCCGATGAAGTGGTTTTTGTGCATGAGGGTAGCGGCAAACTCTATTCTGAATACGGCGTGTTAGCGGTTAAAAAATGGGATTACTTGGTGATCCCCCGCGGTACCACTTACCAGCTTAAATTTGATGACTACAGCCAAGTTCGACTGATGATCACCGAAGCCTATTCGATGGTGAGTATCCCCAAACATTTTAGAAATGAAGCTGGGCAAATGCTTGAAACCGCACCCTACTGTGAAAGGGATATTCGGCAGCCTCAATTAGCTCAGGCAAGAGTTGAAAAAGGTGAATTTGAGTTGATCATAAAGTATGCTGACACTTTCCAAAAAACAATATTAGAGTGGCATCCTTTTGATCTCGTTGGCTGGGATGGTGCGGTTTATCCTTGGGCTTTTAATATTGACGACTATGCCCCCGTGGTTGGAAAAATCCATTTGCCACCCTCAGCGCATCAAGTGTTTAGTGCTAACAATTTTGTGATGTGTAATTTTGTACCTCGGCTTTATGACTTTCATCCACAGTCCATTCCGGCACCTTATTATCATACTAATATTAATAGTGATGAAGTGCTCTATTATGTGCATGGCGATTTTATGAGTCGCACTCGGCATTGAAGAGGGATCGTTAACTTTCCATCGAAAGGGTGTGGCCCACGGACCACAACCGAGTAAAACAGAAGCCTCGATTGGTAAAAAAGAAACCAATGAATACGCGTTGATGATTGATACCTTCGCAGCGTTAAAAACAACCGAACATTTTCAGCAAGCAATGGAACAAGGCTATAACCAAAGTTGGCTTGAGTCCTAATATATTATTTTTGGAGATAAACAGTGATAGATCAAAATAACCCTAATCCGCTTGGATTAACCGGTATAGAGTTTACCGAATTTGCCAGTACAGATATCAATTTTATGCATGATGTCTTTATGGATTTCGGTTTTTCCAAAATACAAAAAATGCGAGATAAAGATATTAATCATTACCAACAAAATCGAATCCATTTTTTGATCAATGGTGAAAAGCAAGGTTTTTCAGCCGAATTCGCTAAAAGTCATGGTCCTGCAATTTGCTCGATGGGCTGGCGAGTTAGAGATGCCGAGTTTGCACAAGCCGAGGCAGTTAAACGCGGCGCCAAAGCGGTGACTCATACCGATCTGCCCTATCCTGCTATTTATGGTATTGGTGATAGCCTTATTTATTTTATTGATCGCTATGAAGGTCTCAATAGCATTTGGGAAACTGATTTTGAAGGCTTAGAAAAACCTATTATTCAAAAGGACAAAGGATTTATTGAAATCGATCATTTAACCAATAATGTTTATAAAGGCACGATGCAGAAATGGGCCGATTTTTATAAAAATGTTTTTGCTTTTACCGAAGTTCGATACTTTGATATTAAGGGCGTAAAAACAGCCTTGGTTTCCTATGCATTAGCCAGTCCTTGTGGCACCTTTTGTATTCCCATTAATGAAGGCAAAGGTAATAGTAATAATCAAATTGATGAATATTTAGAACTGTACGATGGGCCAGGTGTGCAACATCTCGCTTTTAGAACCAATGATTTGGTTGCCTCTTGCGATGCTCTAAAAAATTCTTATATCGAAACGTTGGATATTATTCCTGAATATTATGATTCCATATGGCAGCGTGTACCTTGGGTAAAAGAAGACAAGGAGAAAATTAAACAGCATCAAATCCTTGTTGATAGTCAGGCGGATAATACCTATTTATTGCAGATTTTTACTAAGAATCTATTTGGACCTATCTTTATCGAGATGATACAGCGAGAGGGTGATCGCGGCTTTGGTGAAGGCAACTTTCAGGCGTTATTTGAATCAATCGAAAGAGATCAAGAAAAACGCGGAGTAATTTAAGCTTTTCATCGACCCTTGAACAAAATATGCTAGAGTAGTCTTTTGTTACTCGCTATCTGCATATTATAAAGGGTCAAACTAGAAAATGAGCGTTAAATTAACCGAATATAGCCAC
The DNA here is from genome assembly GCA_030949565.1 of Enterobacterales bacterium. Classification (GTDB taxonomy): domain Bacteria; phylum Pseudomonadota; class Gammaproteobacteria; order Enterobacterales; family Kangiellaceae. The sequence goes on along the minus strand of JAUZSK010000007.1, from coordinate 27,958 downwards.
GGCGCAGGCTGTGGCTGCAAAATCTCTCCTGCGGTCTTATCCCAAATTGTGACCTCCCAACTACCACCCATGCCCGATCCATCCTTGTTGGTCGGCAATGAAACCAGTGACGATGCGGCGGTCTATGATCTCGGCAATGGTCAGTCAATTATTAGCACTACCGATTTCTTTATGCCGATTGTGGATGATGCTGATACCTTTGGCCGCATTGCGGCAACCAATGCCATTAGTGATATTTACGCTATGGGTGGCAAGCCAATTATGGCGATTGCTATTCTCGGTTGGCCATTGGATAAATTGTCGCCAGATGTCGCGCAACAAGTGGTTGAAGGTGGTCGTTCGGCATGCCGAGACGCAGGAATATCATTGGCTGGCGGGCATAGTATCGATTCGCCAGAGCCGATTTTTGGTCTGGCCGTGACCGGTGTGATTGAAACTAGTAAAGTGTTAAGGAATTCCACGGCTATTGAAGGCTGTCAATTATTCCTCACCAAACCCTTGGGTGTTGGTATTTTAACCACCGCGCAAAAACAAAAAAAACTATTGGATGAAGATGAAGGGTTGGCTGCGAAATATATGTGCCAACTGAATCATATTGGACAGATTTTTTCTGAACTAGGTGGTGTGAGAGCCATGACCGATGTGACGGGCTTTGGTCTGTTTGGGCATCTCGGCGAAGTTTGCAAAGCCAGTGGCGTGTCTGCTGAAATTGATTTTTCCAAAGTGCCTTTGATTCCAGAAGCCGAAAAATATAGGCAACAAGGTGCTATTCCCGGCGGTTGTGATCGGAATTTCGATAGTTATGGCGACACATTGGGAGCATTGAATGAACAACAAAGACATTACGGTTGCGATCCACAAACCAGTGGGGGTTTATTGGTGGCAGTTGAAGCATCGGCTGTTGAAGAATTTCAAAAATGTGCAACAAAACAAGGCTTGCAGCTTGAATCTTTTGGCCGATTAATCGCGCCAAAACAAAAACTAATTAATATATTGTAATCAATGAAAAAAGAAAATATCAAGCACAAAAAGCAGCGTCCTAACACCAACGATTATCAAAACATTCTTTTGTCTGGATCGCCGCTGATCGATCTGAGATCGCCTAGCGAGTTTCAAAAAGGTGCTATACCCGGTTCGACCAATTTACCTTTAATGAGTGATGAAGAACGCCGCTTGGTGGGTCTTTGTTATAAACAAAAAGGGCAGCAACAAGCCATTGAGTTAGGGCATCAATTGGTACAAGGTGAGACTCAGCAGCAGCGGGTTTCAGCATGGAAACAGTTTGCTCAAGCGCATGACCAAGATGCCTATTTCTATTGTTTTCGTGGTGGCTTGCGATCACGAATTAGTCAACAGTGGCTAGCAGAGCAGGGTAATCATCTGCCTATTATTGAAGGTGGTTATAAAGCCCTAAGACGTTTTTTGATCGATCAAAGCCAAGCCATTGTTGCCAAGCTACCCATTTATATTCTTGGTGGCTATACTGGAACCGCTAAAACGCGTTTATTGCAGAATTTTGATAGCGCTATAGACTTAGAGAAGTTAGCCAATCACCGGGGCTCTAGTTTTGGTAAAATGATTAGTCCGCAACCTACTCAGATTGATTTTGAAAATCAGCTGGCACTTAAGTTGATGCAGCATCAAGCAGCAGATTACCCTTTTTTGCTCCTAGAAGATGAAGGGCGGTTGATAGGATCGCGAGCGTTGCCGCTTGATCTTAAACAGAAAATGGAGCAAGCCGAAGTTATTATGATTGAAGAATCGCTCGATTTTCGTATTAATCAAATTTATAAGGATTATGTGGTTGAATTAAACCTACTTTTTAACCAGTCTTATAAGCAAGATCCTATTACTCATTACGAGACATTTTTAGTCGAAGCCACTAATAAAATTAAAAAAAGACTAGGCGGTGAAGACCATAAAAAGATGCTATATTTAATAGATGCCGGTATTCGGTCACAAAGACAAGCAAATGATTTAACAAAACACAAAGACTGGATTGTCTATTTATTGAAAAAGTACTATGATCCTATGTATCAGTTTCAGCTGAAAAAAAAGCAAGAAAAAATTATTTTTAAAGGCGATTATGGGCAGGTTCAACAATATCTTTGCCAGTTGAAAAGTTTTGAGGTATGAGTCAAACTAAAGAAAAAGCTCGGAGTGATTTAATATGATTAGCATTAATGAACAGAAAGAATATTTTTCAATAGTCAATCAAAAGTTACAGCAAAAAATTGATCAGCTTTATCGCGGTTTAGTCGATAGAAAACTCCCTTTTGAAGAGCATAAACTGAGTGACTCCAGTTCGAATGAAGTGTGGAATAAAGGGATGCATTTTATTAAAGGTGGGAATGTTTCTGTCGAGCTAGAAGATAAAACACTTTATATTTTAGAATACGGTGATATGGTTCATACTTCATCTGCGGAAGAAACTAGCGATGCTGAAATTCATTTTAACGTTAAGTCAGAAGCTGTGATACATAGTTTTAGCGATGAACAATTCATTGAACTTTTATCTCAAGATTCCGAACTACTCAATCTTTGGTTTTCGGTGAGTGGTTTAAGTAAATTACAATTAAATCAGATTATAGGCGGTTTAACTAAAAAAGAAGAAGTGGCTAATCCTGGATTTGGGCGTTTTTCAGCAGGATCATCAATAATTACCGAAGGAGATGAAGCCGATTATGTTTATTCGATTGTTGAAGGAACGGCTGTAGCGGTACATAACGGCGTAGAAGTCGGTGAAATTGGGCAAGATGAAATCTTTGGCGCCATCGCCGTGCTTACCAATCAAAAAAGAACGGCTAATGTTGTGGCTAAAACGAATTGTACATTACTAATGGTACATAAAGATCAGTTCTCAAAACTAGTTCATTCACATCCGAAACTATTCCTCAATATCTTATCGAGTTTAGCCGATAAAATTATCAGCTTAAATGAAAAAGTCAGTACGATGGGTTAGTTAGATCGGTTTAGACGCGGTTAACTAATACAGTGAAATACTGTCTAAAACGAATTAGAGAAGCTTAAAAAAATCGGTGAATCAAATCCTGAGTGACCATAGGGTTCAAAAATGTAGGAGTAAACTAACCCGCCTATATCCACTCGGAAACCGCTACGATTTTCAATGGTATAACCCATGCCCAGATAGGAATCAGGGATTGGCGTAACATCCGCATAGCTTTTACTATCGCCAGAAACCTGATAACTCGATGTGCTAAATGAACCGACAAAGCCGACGCGTGGTAAAGGTTTTGCAAAAACAGCTTTTAAAGTACCGGTCCAATCGTCAAAGTGATCTTTGGAAAATTGATAGATAGCGTAAGGTGTAATGGCATTATAGGAGGCTGCATAATCGATAGAGCCTAGAAAATCAATGGCGAAGCCTCGTGAAACAAAATCAACCTGAAACTGGCTGACTTGTAAGCGCTCAATAAGTAAACCTATTTGTAAATGGGAATCCTGTTCGAAATCAAAATAATAACCAAAGCTAGCGCCATAGTGATTGGCGCTTCCAGAAACCTGAGTGAGGTTGGCATTAAAAGTTTGCGGATAGGCCGTTAGGGTTGCAAAGTTAGGCGATACAATAATGCTCTGTGGTTTAGCCGAAAACTGGTACTTTTGAAAAAAAGCGCCAACACTGAATCCCGATTTGTCTTCAAACTCAGAATAATAGTGTAGCGTGAGCATTGGTATTTTAGCTTTTATGCCAGAGGCCGAGATATCGGCATAAGAATAGCCCACACGCCATTCCTCTGTTTCACCCTTTGCGGGTTTTTGTGGAAGCGTAAGATAGGCAAAATCCATTGGTACTTCTAATATGTGTTCAGCATTAAAGTCAATCGACTCCTCGGCGGAAAGTGTATAGCTGTTTGCTGATGCGCCTAAAAATAAAGCACCGGTTAGAAGACTTTGTAGAATAGATGGAGTTAGCCATTGTCTCATAGTGGATCAGATCTCGCTTTGGATAAACTACTCACTTAGAATGTACTAAAAGTATACCCAATTTAAGGGTGATTTTCCGGTGTTTTATCACAGAATCAATGTAAAAAATAGCCGAGACAAAAGTTAAAAGTGCTAAAGCCGCGAATAAACCTTGCCTCTGCTTGATTTAGCTTGTCCCGACCTCTATTCATTGGTTAAAATTGATCCACTTAATTATCGAACCGAACCTTCATGACTAAAGCATTCGACTCACCCAATACCATTTGTATTTTACGCTTATCAGCAATTGGTGATGTGTGTCATGCCATTGCTGGTGTGCAAGCCATCAAGGATGCATACCCTAAAGCTAAAATTAGCTGGGTGATTGGAAGGGTTGAATATCAGTTAATGCGCCATCTTATCGAGGTTGATTGGGTGGTTTTTGATAAAAAGCAGGGTTTAAAAGCCTATAAAGAGCTTTATCAGCGATTTAAAGGCCATGAGTTTGATATTTTACTGCATATGCAAGTGGCATTGCGCGCTAGCTTAGCCAGTCTTTGTATTTCGGCTAAGCAAAAATGGGGGTTTGATAGCGCCCGAGCTAAAGAAGGCCAGTGGCTTTTTACCAATCGGCAAATACCGGCACAAAATCAGCCCCATGTGGCGGAAGGTTTTTGGGGCTTTGCCAAAGCCATTGGCGCCGGTCAATCAGATAAGCCTAGTTGGCCCACTATCAAGGCTAATCAATACCCTATCTCGGCGCTATTACAACACAGCAAGCAACCCTTTGTCGTGATATCACCTGCCGCCAGTAACTCAGTCAGAAATTGGTTGCCGCAGAGGTATGCAGCTATAGCCGATTACTTGGTGGGTAAAGGTTTTAATGTGGTGTTAACTGGAGGTCCTTCTTCGATAGAAAAAGAGCTGTCTGAGAAAATCATCAAAACAACTCACCAAGCGGTCACCAATCTGGTGGGACAAACATCTCTAATAGAATTGTTGAGTGTGATTGAGCAGGCAAGATTTATCATAGCTCCCGATTCTGGTCCTGCACATATGGCCTGTTTAGTGGACACTCCGGTGATCGGTTTATATGCCCATAGTAATCCACAAGAACAGGTCCTTACAAAAGTCAGAACCTAGTGGTATCAGTTTATAAACAAGCGTTACATAAACAAACCGGCAAAGGCACTCAGCACAACAAGTGGGGGAAAAGAGTCAAAGGCGAGCATTTAATGCAAGCAATCACTTGTCAGCAGGTGATGGATAAAATTGATCGATTAATCGAATAGTCATTTTCCTCTGTTCAGTGCACAACTGCCTCCAAGGATTTCTATATCATTCAGCTTTAAATTACTTTATAATCAAGATTCAACCTGAGGGGCGGTCTAGTTATTCATTGAAGAATAAAAATAGACCTGAGATTCGTACCCTTTGAACCTGATCCGGTTAATGCCGGCGTAGGGACAGGTGGTAAGTTTCTAAAGTCTTAACAGCCTACTTCACTTACCTTCTTGACCATCGTCTTACCGGATCTCCAATACTGAACTAACTAGTTTATGGTTTTATGGAGGTCTAAAATTATGATTTTTAACAAGCAGTTTAAAATACCTATCCTACTATCTTTATCCTTGAGTGCCAGCTTTTTGCATGCTGCCGAACTTGTTTCTGAACAGTCAGTCGAAAGCACCAATGAAAATACTATCCTTGTCACAGCAGAACTACAGCAAAGTGATTTACTCAAATCGCCTTCAAGCATTAGTATTATTGATCAGCAAAGTATCCAACGCCGTAACGCGCAGCAGTTAACCGATCTACTTAACTTAGCGCCCAACGTCAATTTTGCCAGCGGTGCCTCGCGTGGTCGTTTTATTCAGATCCGTGGTGTGGGTGAGCGCAGCGAGTTTATAGAAAACACTAACTACTCTGTTGGTGTGGTGCTCGATGGAATCGATTTAACCGGAATATCTAATGCGGCGACCACTTTAGATATTCAACAGGTTGAAATTTTAAGAGGGCCACAGGGCACACTTTATGGTGCAAATGGGCTGGCTGGATTAATTAATCTAGTTTCTAACGCGCCCACTGATTATCAGACGAGCCGTGTCGAAACCAATTTTGAAACCTATGGCGGTAAGCAGCTATCGCTAGTGAATTCAGGACCTATGAACGCAAAATTAGCCTATCGAGTTGCTTATAAAAGTTATTCGAGTAATGGTTTTATGAAAAATACATTTTTAAATCGAAAGGATACTAACAATCTGGATGAACAGAGTTTTCGCGCTAAATTGGCTTATCAAATCACTGATAATATTAGACTTAATAGCAGTTATTTTATGGCAGATATTAATAATGGCTATGATGCTTTTAGCCTTGACTCTAATCGCACGACATTATCGGACAAGCCCGGAAAAGATACTCAGAAAACCAATGCTTTTGCACTGAGTTTGGATTGGTTGTTAAGCGCTGATTTAACCCTTAAGGCTAGCCTTAGCCATGCTGATTCAGACATTGAGTATGCCTATGATGAAGACTGGAGTAACCCAACTATATGCGACAACACCGCTTGTGACTCTAGCTTGTTTGGTTTTGATTGGTGGTACTCTTCTTATGATCAGTATCTTAGACAAAACCAAAATACTAGCCTAGATATTAAGCTATCGAGCGCTGAAGATTATCGTTTAAGTTGGGTTGCTGGTTTGTATTTTAAGCAACAGACCGTCGACTTTAGACGGCAGTATACTTATGCGGCCAATGATTTTACAAGTCAGCAAGATAAAGATAACTTGGCACTTTATGGACAGGTTAGCCAGCAACTATCGGCGAGTTTAAAATTGACCGCTGGATTAAGACTAGAACACCTTAACCAAGCTTATAGGGATAATCAAGGGAGCGTTTTTAGCCCCAAAGAAAACTTGTGGGGTGGCCGATTATCATTAAGCTATGACTATGCTACTAATAGTATGATCTACGGATTAATTTCCAGAGGTTACAAAGCCGGTGGAGTGAATGCCGATGCTTCCATCCCTGCGGAACTGCGCCATTATCAAACCGAATTTATGTGGAATTATGAAGCCGGATTAAAAGGACGATGGTTAGACAATCGATTGCAGGTGCTTGCGTCAGTTTTTTACCAAGATCGCAAAGATATTCAAAACAAACAGTTTATTGTGCGCTCATTGGCAGACGGTCAGCTACTGCAGGCTGGTGGGTCTTGCCCTTGCAGTTTCAGCGGGTTAACGGATAATGCCGCTGCCGGAAGAAGTTATGGATTAGAGCTAGAAATTAATTGGCGCGTGAATGATCGTTTTAAGCTCTACCAGAGCTTAGGCTTGCTGAATACGCAATATACTCGCTATTCAAGTTACACCCATATTGATGCCGATCTTAATGCCAACCCACCCTTAGCGGTTAACTTGTCGGGTCGCGGTTTTGCCCATGCACCTACCAACCAATGGGTAGTGGGAGGAGAGTATCAGTTAACCGATCACTGGTCGTTGCATTTAGAGTTAGAAGGTAAATCGGCTTTCTATTTTTCGGATACCCACGATGCGAAATCGTCTTCTTACCAAATGACCAATCTGGGTGTTGTTTATACCAAAAACGACTGGCGATTAAACCTCTATGTCAATAATTTATTCGATCAAAGGGTAGAAACCCGCGCTTTTGGCACCTTTGGTAATGATCCCCGAAACTTTTATCAGACCGATGTTTATTATCAATTCGCGGCACCTCGCTTGATGGGGTTATCAATTGCTAAAACATTTGAATAGATGCCTTAACCTATGAACACTTTCTTCGAAAATTTTATTGCACAACTGTTTGCCACCTCATACTTAGAATGGATGGCGGTGGTTTTGGCTGTCGTATATTTAATACTTGCGATCAAAGAAAATTCATGGTGTTGGGTGTCGGCTTTTTTTAGTACAGCGATTTATGTTTATTTATTCTTTGATATTAATTTATTTATGGAGTCATTTTTAAATTTTTATTATTTGATTATGGCAGTATATGGTTGGCAGCAATGGCAACAAGGTAAACCTCAAGAACAAACAACTAGTTCAGCTAAAAGAATTATTACATGGCAGTGTAAGTATCACTTTTACGCAATGTTATGTTGCAGTTTTCTAATCGTTGTTTCTTATTGGTTGTTGAGTCATTACACGCAACAAGCTTATCCGCTACTTGATTCCACCACGACTTGGTTAGCAATTTTCACGACCTATTTAGTCACTCAAAAAGTGTTAGAGAATTGGTTGTATTGGGTTGTGATTGATCTGTTATCTATTTATTTATATTTAGAAAAAGGCATGGCGCTCACCGCGCTATTGTTTGTTGGTTACGTTGCTCTGTCTATTGTTGGCTTTTTTAGCTGGAAAAGGCATTTTAGTCTATTATCAAATTCGACAGTTAAAACAGAGTTTACAGAGTTAAAAAATTGATTAAGCGAGTCAGGAAAATAGGAGGGAATCATTTTGCAAAATAATAATAGCCTTGTTTCCAAATCACCAAAATGGTGGCGTTTTGGTCTTGCGGCATGGCAGCCCATAGCAGAATATTTCAAATCTGATGTTATTAAGGATGAAGATTTGTGGCAACAGTTAAAATCAGGGCAATCGAATACGAGTTTTCGATTGAGGATCCATAACAGGCATTACTTCATTCAGCTACCTAACGAAAAAAATAATCTGCTACGGCCTTTTAACGGGCAATATTCAGCTCTAGATCGCTGGCTAATGTCTACGCAAATAAAACAGTGGCTTACTAGACATTATATTGATCTGCCGCTAGTCTGTATTTCAGAGTGGATTGATAATGATCCCCAATATATCCGTTTTTCTAATCAATCTTTAAGGCAACAATTAGTCGGTTTTTTGGTTGGACTGCATCAGTTGTCGCCTATTAATGGTAAGGAGCAAAACTCAGATGCCGCAGTAATAGGAGAGTCTCTATTGACTAAACCTTTGGATATGGCACAACATCTCAAAGGCTACTTTGAGTTAGCGATTAAGACTAATCCTCAGCAACGGACCGCAATTGAATTACTGTATAACGAAGGTCTATTCTTCGCTAAGAGTCATGAGCCGAGTTGTTTTTGCCATAGCGATCTTAATCCCTTTAATCTCTTGTGGGATGCCAACAAGGGACAGTTAAAGATTATTGATTGGGAATATGCCTGTTTTAATGACCCTTTACTAGACATCGCAGGGTTGCTGGTTCATTGGAGTTTGTCTAGCAGGGAGCAAAGTCAATTTGTCGCAGCTTACCAACAGCGAATGGGGCGTTCCATCGATCCCCAAAAGCTTAAGGATATGGGGAGTTTATCAAGAGTTTTATCCAAATTGTGGCATTTCGCGTCCGATAATTAATCAAATCTTCAATTTTTGTTACATCTTTTAATTAAATTAAGGCCTGAATGAAACATATTTGCCTGTAGAATCATCTAAAGTAAGGGAAAGGCAAGGAAAAGGTCAAATAAGATGAGAAGCTCAAATTTTTTACGCCAAGCGAAAAGACGTCACACAAAGGTAATATCAGAAGAGGCAAATATTTTTAGTGCCGATGATCAAATTGTCGGTAAAGATACTCTTGCCAGCATTTTGGATGTTAGCATTACCAGCGTGGAGCGTTGGATTAGAGATGGTATGCCGGTTGCTCAAAGAGGCGATAAGCTGCAAGAGTGGGTTTTTGATATGAATCAGGTGAAACAATGGAAAAAGCACAATAGTTAAACATCTCATTTAGCCTGATGCTACGGAGTGGGGGTATCGAGGCCCACACCAACCACTTCACCTTCTGGTTGTTCACCCTGCACAATAATGACCTCTACCCGCCGATTAGTGGCTCTACCTTCACTGGTTGAATTATCGGCTATGGGTTTTGTATCGGCATAGCCCGTGATAACAAAACGGCCCTTTTCTAGACGACCATCGCGAAGTAGTTCGCGAGTAACTGAAGCGGCACGGCCTCCAGAAAGCTCCCAATTTGATTTAAAGTATTCATTGTCGATGGGTAAATTATCGGTGTGTCCCGCGACTCTTATTTCTCCATCGGTTTCAGCCAAAATATCTTCTATTTTATTGATGACAGGTAAAAACTCTTCTTCGATGGTATCGGATGCAGAGGAGAATGAGCCTTTTTCTCGTATGCGGATAACGACGTAGGCACCTTTAGCCAGAAGCTCTACCTGACCTTCGGCGATTTCATCGGACATTTTCGCAGCAACTTCTTGCGCTAGAGCTTCGGCTTGGGCGGCAGCAATTTTTTCAGCTTTGGCGGTTTGCTGTGCTTCTTTTATGATTTCAGCATCACTTTTCTCTTCTTTGGAGGTTTTATCTTTTTCTTGCTGACCTTTACCTTTATTCGTTTCTTCGCCATCCCCAGTTTCGTCTTGCTCGTCATCCGCTTCATCAAAATCGACCGTTTCTTTTGTAATATCAACGGTTTGTTGCATAACGGCTTCAATTACCGTGGGCTGCGGTTTGCCAGGAGAGAACTCTTTAGCGATGATACTGGTCCCCTTTGGGATATCACGCGCATGAACCTTGTTTTGCACGCCAAACGCATATTTCATCGAACCTGCGATTTGCTTAAACTTGAGAACGTCCATTTCCGCAAAGGACAAGAGTAGTACGAAAAAGCACATTAATAACGCCATTAGATCGGCAAAGGTACCCATATAGGCCGGGAGACCTTCGGGGGGACAGTCGCATTCTGCTTCTTCACTCATGCTTTAGTCTTCAGCCGTTGGTCGTTTACCTTCTTTCAAGTAGCCATGCAAAACCTGCTCTATAACCCGAGGATTTTGACCGGCCTGAATACCAAGTAAACCATCAATCATTAGTGTTTTAGAGATCTTTTCTTCGGTGTCCCGCATATTGAGTTTTTCGGAAATGGGGATCCCCACCATATTTGCCATAATCGCACCATAAAGAGTGGTTAACAACGCAACCGCCATAGCCGGGCCAATCGACTTTGGATCGTCCATATTTGAAAGCATGGCAACCAATCCAACAAGCGTTCCAATCATTCCCATGGCTGGGGCGACATCAGCCATCGATTTAAATATAGATGCGCCTAACTTGTGTCGCTCTGAAGCCATGGAAACATCTTTTTCTAAAATACCTTTTACCACCTCGCCATCATGACCATCGACTAATAGACCAATGCCCTTTTTTAGAAAATCTTGCTCTATGGTGGCGCCTTCTAGTGCTAGAAGGCCACTTTTTCTTGCCATATCGGCTAATTCAACAATTTGGTTGATGAGTTCAACGTTATCGATAGCCTTAAAGGTTAGCACTTTCATACCTGCGCCAGCGGCGCCAAGAAATTCGCCTAAAGAATAGGTCATCATTACGACGAAATGAGTACCGACCACAACAATCAAAATTGAAGGCGCATCAATAAATGTGAGAATGGATCCACCAAGCACCATTGCCATGACAACCATAGCGACCGAACCAAGTAAACCAACAATAGTTCCTAAATCCAAAGCTTTAACCTCTATTGAATTATGCTTATCTCTTACTTGCGAGACTGAGTGACTAACTTACATTTAAGAATAGGCAAGATTTCCTACAATTCCAGTGTATAGGCTATTTATTTATAAATTTATCGAAACAATTCCTTTCAGAGGCGAAATGGGGGACAATAGCCATTAATTATAGTCCTATTCGATGGATTTTGACTTTATGCTACAGCGTTTTGAAAGGCGATGAAGTTGTTGCTGTGGACTTAATGTGATTGATCTAAATGATTTTGGAAGACAAAACTATGGCAAATTCAAAAAAATCGACCTTTGAGTCACAGTTAGAAGAGTTGGAAGGCGTTGTTAATCGGTTAGAGGTGGGTGATCTGTCACTCGACGATTCTCTAACACAATTTGAAGTGGGCGTTAAATTGACTAAAGATTGTCAAAAAATGTTGAATGAGGCACAGCAGAAAGTGCAGATTCTCAGCGATAACGAACAGAAACTCGAAACCTTTGATTAGCAAACCGCTTTTTAGCTAGGAATTTATGATATGTGCTAATTCTAGCCTTCTATTTTCGCGGTGAATTAAATTTAAAATAGCCGTTACTCCAACTAGGAAATATTTAATTATTTACCATGCCACACAGTCAATTTCTTAGCAGCGTTCAGCAGCGAATAAACCAACAGCTTGAACAATATCTACCTTTGAGTGATAAAAGCCCGACTCAACTACATCAAGCAATGCGTTATTCGGTCCTTAATCCAGGCAAACGGGTTAGGCCAGCTTTAGTGTATGCCACTGGTGAGATGTTAGCGGTGGAGCAGACGATTTTGGACATTCCGGCGATGGCGGTGGAGTTGATTCATGCTTATTCGTTAATCCATGATGATCTTCCCTGTATGGATGATGATGATTTACGACGAGGAATACCGACTTGCCACATTAAATTTGGTGAAGCCTCAGCTGTTTTGGCAGGGGATGCCCTACAAACCTTGGCATTTGAACTGTTAGCTGATCCCAAGTATTGTTTAGATCAGGATTCAAGTCTTAGTCAACAAAAACAACTTTCGATGTTGCATACGCTCTGCGTCGCCAGTGGCTCACAAGGTATGGGAGGCGGTCAGGCAGTGGATTTAATGATGACTAACCAGCCGGCAGATATACAAACGCTAGAATCCATGCATCAGATGAAAACCGGCGCTTTGATTAATGCATCGGTAAAGATGGGTTTTTTGGCCAGTGATTGCGAAGATCAGGTGATTTTAGCCCACTTAAACACCTATAGCCACTGTTTAGGCTTAGCGTTTCAAATAAGAGATGATATATTAGACATTGAGGGGGATACGCTTTTCCCTCGGATAAACACAGGTTCAGAACCTTGAAAACAAATCTTTTCCCCTTTATTTAGGTTTAGATGGCGCTAAAAAGCGGGCAGATGATTTGGTTGAGAATGCGTTAGACGCGCTTGAAAAGATCCCTCTGAATAGCCAAAAATTAGCAGATTTTGCCAATTATATTGTGCAACGAGAGCATTAAAACGCCGAGTGCAAGCGTCAAGTAACAGCGTTCAATTAAATACAAGTCATCCACACAAATTTGAGTCATTGAGATTAATGATGGCTAACTGAAATACCAATAAAATAGACAAGAAGTTAATAAATGATGCTTTGTAATCCCCAAAATTATCCTCTACTGGCGCAGATTAATCAGCCGAGCGATGTGCGGCTACTTGAAAAAGACCAACTACAGCTGCTCAATGATCAGCTGCGGGAGTTTTTGATCAATAGTATTGCACACTGTGGTGGGCATTTTGCGGCCGGACTAGGTACCGTCGAGTTAACCGTTGCACTGCATTATTTATTTGATACACCCAAAGATAAAATTATCTGGGATGTTGGTCATCAAGCCTACCCTCATAAGGTCCTTACCGGACGCAAAGATAATTTGCGTTCTATTCGCCAAACCAAAGGACTGCATCCTTTTCCAAGCCGATTTGAGAGTGAATACGATGCCTTTGGCGTTGGTCATTCGAGCACTTCCATTAGTGCCGCCTTAGGTATGGCGGTTGCGGCGAAGGCAAGAGGCGATGATAGTCGTTTCGTCGCAGTCATCGGCGATGGTGCTTTGACCGCGGGGATGGCATTTGAAGCACTTAACCATGCGGCAGATTTGGATGTTAATTTAACCGTTATTTTAAATGATAACGATATGTCTATTTCTGAGAATGTTGGTGGACTGCATAATTATTTAGCCAAAGTTTTATCGGGGAAATTTTATTCGGGGTTTAAAGAAGGCGGCAAAAAAGTCTTGCAAAATTTGCCTAAAATTTCCAATTGGGCACATCGGGTCGAAGAGCACATGAAGGGTATGGTTTGACCAGGGACCTTGTTCGAAGAACTTGGTTTTAATTATATCGGGCCGATTGATGGCCATAATTTACCCACGCTATTAACCACCATTGGTAATATTAAAAATCTAAACGGCCCACAAATGTTACATGTAGTGACCACCAAAGGAAAAGGCTATGCAGCGGCAGAACAAGATCCCATAGCTTATCATGCGGTTCCGGTGTTTGACCCAAAAGATTCCAAATTGCCTGCACAAAAAAAGAAAATCACTTATTCCAATATCTTCGGTGAATGGCTATGCGATATGGCTGAGCGAGATGAGCGTCTGATGGCTATCACTCCCGCCATGCGTGAAGGTTCTGATTTAATCGCTTTTTCTAAAAATTATCCTGAACGTTATTTTGATGTCGGTATCGCTGAACAACACGCGGTCACATTAGCGGCCGGTATGGCATGTGAGGGCGCCAAGCCTGTTTGTGCCATCTATAGTTCTTTTTTACAGCGTGGCTATGACCAGCTTATACATGACGTCGCTTTACAAAAGCTGGATGTGTTATTTGCGATTGACCGTAGTGGTTTAGTGGGTGGCGATGGAGCGACTCATCACGGTAGTTTTGACTTGAGCTTTTTGCGTTGCATACCCAATATTGTCATTATGGCGCCTAGTGATGAAAGGGAATGTCGCCTTATGTTAACCACGGGTTATGAATACTCTGGAACCGCCGCCGTTCGATATCCGCGTGGGCAGGGCACAGGAATACCTGCTGGTAATGATTTAGAAGCGTTGGAAATAGGCAAAGCGAATGTGATTCGCGATGGCAAAAAAATAGCTTTACTGGTTTTTGGTAGTCTTTTACCTAAAGCAAAAATTATTGCTGAAAAACTTGATGCCACGCTGGTGGATATGCGTTTTGTTAAACCCCTAGATCAAGCCCTCATATTAAATATTTGTAAAAACCACAAAGCTATTGTCACTGTTGAAGAAAATGCTATTGCGGGTGGCGCAGGAAGTGGTGTTAATGAGTTTTTGCTTAGTAATAACCAAAGGCCATTCATTCTAAACCTTGGAATTCCTGATCGATTTATTGAACATGGCGATCCCGCTGATCTATTGCAAATGTGTCAGTTAGATTTGGAAGGGATGCAACAACAAATTAATCAGTTTATGACTGAAAATAAAATATAGGAATTTTATGAATTCACTCATTAATAACCGTGATCTTCGTTTTCAACTGTATGAGGTCTGTGATGCTGAAGCTCTAATCGGAACAGAAAAATTTGCTGATCACAGCAAACAAACTTTTGATGCGGTATTAGAAACCGCTGAAAAAATAGCTGGAAAATATTTTGCTAACCACAACAGTAAAGCTGACCAAAATGAACCACAATTTATTGATGGTAAAGTTCAAATGATTGCTGAAGTCAAACAAGCCTTTGATGTCCACCGCGAAGCGGGTTTGATTGCGGCGGGAATGGACTACGATTATGGCGGTATGCAACTTCCTTTTTTAATTACGCTTGCCTCTTCTGGCTATTTTATGTCTGCTAATCCTTCGACTACGGGTTATAGTTTTTTAACCACCGGCGCGGCTAATTTGATTAACGCCTTCGCAAGTGATGAGCAGAAAAATCTTTTTATCAAAAAAATGGCCAGCGGCAAATTTTCTGGCACCATGGCATTGACTGAACCTAATGCGGGATCGTCACTTTCCGATATCGTTACCCAGGCGGTTAAGCAGGATGATGGCAATTACAAAATCAAAGGTCAAAAGATTTTTATTTCCGGTGGCGATCATCAACTCACTGATAATATTATCCATCTAGTGTTAGCTAAAATTAAAGGAGCAGCGGCAGGGGTTAAAGGGATTTCACTTTTTATAGTTCCAAAATACCGCTTAGATGCTAATGGCGAAGTGGCTGAATCAAACGATGTCAATTTATCGGGCTTGTTTCATAAAATGGGTTACCGAGGTACCACTTCGACCATTCTTAATTTTGGTGAAACGGATGATTGTATTGGTTATCTGGTGGGTGAGCCACATCAAGGCTTAAAATACATGTTTCATATGATGAACGAGGCAAGACTGTCGGTTGGTTTTGGTGCTGCCATGATCGGTTATCGCGGTTTTATGGAATCCTTAGCCTACGCAAAAGAAAGACCGCAGGGACGTAAGCCAACCGAAAAAAATCCGACTAGTCCGCAAGTCAACATTATTGAACATGCCGATGTTAAACGTATGCTTTTAGCACAAAAATCCTTTGTTGAAGGTGGCATGGCACTATGCTTTTACTCTGCTATTTTGGTGGATGATTCGGAAAATGCAGAAGGTGAAGACAAACAACAAGCACAGTTGTTGCTCGATTTGCTAATGCCTATAGTAAAAGCCTGTTGCTCCGATTACGGATTAAAAGCCAACGAATTGGCCATTCAAATTCTCGGTGGCTCTGGCTACACTCATGAGTATCCGGTGGAACAGTGCTATCGAGATAATCGGTTAAACCCTATCCATGAAGGAACCAACGGCATTCAAGCTTTGGACCTTTTGGGAAGAAAAGTCTGGTTAAATCAGGGAGAGGGACTTAAATTATTATTTAAAAAAATTAGCCAAGATATTCATCAAGCAAAAGATTTAACTCGAACAGTCGTGTTTGCTGAAGCGATCCAAAAAGCACAGATAACCTGCCAAGAAGTGACTCAATTGGTGGCTATTGCCATGCAAAAAGAAGGTGCGGAGAAAACCTTAGCCAATGCCAGTGCTTATCTAACAATGATGGGTCAATTGGTGTTTAGTTGGATCTGGTTACGCCAAGCGACCGTCGCCGAACAAGCTTTACAAAATGAGAAAAACGAAGAGGAAATTAGTTTTTACCAAGGTAAATTACAAGCGGCACAATATTTTGTGCGCTGGGAGTTGCCAAAGCTTTATCACAATGCTGATCTGGTTAAAAATTTAGATGATACTTGCTTAGCAATGGAGCCAGATTGGTTTTAAAAATTGAATAGTCAATCAAAGTAATCTACTGGGATACAAAATATGAATTTAAATCTAGATAATAAAAATGCACTAGTCTGCGGAAGCTCTCAAGGTATGGGGGAAAGCGATTGCTATACAGCTGGCTAAAATGGGTGCCAATGTGACCCTCTTTGCTCGTAATTTAGAAAAACTGAATCAGGTTAAGGCAGAACTAGCTAACAATGGTTCACAAGAACATTTTGCTATTTGTGCCGATTTTAGTCAGCCAGATCAAGTCCGCCGAGCTTTGTCTGAACACCTCACGCTGGTACCGCAATTTGAAATTTTAATCAATAATACCGGCGGTCCTGCTCCTGGCCCCGCCAATAGCGCCAAATCAGAAGATTTTCTGGCCGCTTTTAATCAGCATTTGATTAACAATCATCAAATCGCACAGAAGCTTATTGGTGGTATGAAAAAAGCCGGTTACGGCCGGATTATCAATGTTATTTCTACCAGCGTGAAACAGCATTACCCAATTTAGGCGTGTCCAATACGGTTCGTGGTGCTGTTGCTAGCTGGGCTAAAACCATGGCCAATGAGCTAGGTCCTTTTGGAATCACGGTGAACAATGTATTGCCGGGCGCGACTAACACCGTCAGGTTGGAAGCGATTATTAAAAACAAAGCGGCTAAAATGAATTTATCCATTGATGAAATGGAAGCGGAAGAAAAGTCAATTATCCCCATGCGGCGTTTTGGTGAAGCCGAAGAGTTTGCCGATGCCTGCGCCTTTTTAGCTTCGCCTTCTGCGGGTTATATTACAGGGGTTAGTATACCCGTTGACGGCGGACGGACTAGCTGTTTATAAAAAGGATCTAGCAATCAGATGTGAGAGGTCATATGCAAAAAATTCATAATTATATTAATGGCGAATTTATAGCGCCAGTTGATGGAAAGTATTTGGATAATTATGAACCGGCAACGGGACAAATTTATTCTCAAATCGCACAATCGAATGCTAACGATTTGGAGCTAGCAGTTAAAGCAGCAGAGTTAGCGCAGCAGGATTGGGCAGATTTACCCAGCGAGCAACGCTCTATTTTATTAATGAAACTTGCCGCTGCGATTGAGTCAGCCAGCGAAGAATTGGCCAAAGCAGAAGCCATTGATAATGGTAAACCGATTAGTTTTGCGCGCAATGTTGATTGTTACCGAAGTGCAGCCAATATTCGTTTTTTTGCTAATGCGGCCACTCAATTTTCTACCGATTGTCACGATATGGGGAAGATCGGTGTTAATTATACGTTGCGTCAACCGGTGGGGATTGTTGCTTGTATTTCCCCTTGGAATTTACCACTGTATTTGTTTACTTGGAAAATTGCACCCGCCTTAGCGACAGGCAACTGTGTCATCGCTAAACCTTCAGAAATTACTCCCATGACAGCGTTTATTTTTTCTCGTCTTTGTATTGAAGTCGGTATACCCAAAGGCGTGATCAACATTCTGCATGGTAGTGGTCCATCTATAGGCGCGCCATTAGTTGACCATCCAAAAGTCAAAGCCGTTAGTTTTACTGGTGGTAGTGCTACAGGGCGAGCTATTGCCGCAAGTGTCGCACCAAAGCTTAAAAAGTTTTCATTAGAACTGGGAGGTAAAAATCCATCGTTGGTTTTTGCCGATTGTAATTTTGAGGCAACCGTAAAAGAAGTGGTTCGATCCGCTTTTTCTAATCAAGGCCAAATTTGCCTTTGTGCATCAAGAATTTATGTGGAGCAGTCTATATATGAGAAGTTTAAATCGGCTTTTGTTGAACTGGTGGAACAAATAAAAATTGGCGATCCTTTAGATGAAACGACCCAACACGGAGCATTGGTTTCTCAGGCTCATTTTGATAAAGTCTACAGTTACATTCAATTGGCACAGCAAGAGGGTGGCAAAATTATTAGCGGTGGAAAGAAAGTGACTTTATCCGGTCGCTGTGGAAAGGGCTATTTTATTGAACCCACCCTGGTGGAAGGCTTGAGTGATGATTGTCGCGTCAACCAAGAAGAGGTTTTTGGTCCTCTATGCAGTATACAACCTTTTATCGATGAAAAGGATGCTTTAAGCAAAGCCAATGGTACCGAATATGGTCTGGCTGTATCTATTTGGAGTCAAGATATCTCCCGTTGTCATCGTTTGAGCAGTCAGCTTGATTTTGGCATCGTTTGGATCAACACATGGTTACTACGAGATTTAAGAACACCCTTTGGAGGTATGAAATCTTCCGGCATGGGGCGGGAAGGAGGCTTTGAAGCCATGCGGTTTTTTACCGAACCTAAAAATGTTTGCATCAAATATTGATTGGTCATTGATCAGCTAAAGTCAAAAATAAAATAATGGGAAAAGAGAATAAGAGAAAATAATAATGAAAAAATATGCTGAAATCATTGGTTGGGGGAAATGCGCTCCTCCCGCTATTTTAACCAATAACGACCTCGCCACTTTTATGGATACTTCGGATGAGTGGATTTATTCTCGTACCGGTATTAAACAGAGGCATATTGCTCATGTTCCGTGCTCAGAAATGTCCTATGTTGCCAGTGAGCGGGCCATTGCTTGTGCTGGAATTGATGCGAAAGAGATCGACTTAGTTATTTTTGGAACTAACAGCCCCGATCAAATGGTGCCCAATAGTGCGAGTTTAATTGTTAATCGAATCGGCGCGACACATGCGACAGGTTTTGATTTAAATTCGGCCTGTACCAGCTTTTTATATGCGCTCAATGTGGCGACGGATATGATTAAGGCCGGTTCAATTAAAACCGCTCTTGTTATCGGTATGGAAAAAACCTCAACCATTATGGATTGGGGTAAGCGCGATTCTTCGGTTTTATTTGGCGATGGTGGCGGCGCGGTCATTCTGCAAGCCACCGATGAAGCTCTCGGTCTACTCGACGCAAAATTAAGTCTGGTTATGGATACCCGTGAAGCCATTGAACTACCGGGTTTAGGCATGAATATGACTCATAAAGAAATGAGTGAGTTTTACTATTCATTAAATTTTTTAGGGCAAGAGGTGTTTAAAAATGCCATCAAAGGCATGCAGGATGCTTGTACTTCGCTGCTTGAACGAACCAATACGGCACAAGAAGAGATTGATTTTTTTGTGCCTCATCAAGCCAATGCTCGAATCATTCAAACATTGGCTAAGCGCATGGGGATTGGCATGGACAATGTGATGCTTTGTGTTGAGCGTTATGGCAATACGTCTGCCGGAACTATCCCGCTTGCGCTGTGTGATGCATTAACGGAAGGTCGTATCAAACCAGGAATGCTATTACTTACCGCGACCTTCGGAGCGGGATTAACTTGTGGTGCGGGGCTTATTCGCTGGGGCAAGCGAGTCACCCCAATTGCTGAATCAGATGTGCAATTACCCATATGTGATAAAACCGCATTAGAAATTATTCGGCCGGCCATTGATGCGGCTAAAAAACGCTATGGCAAACTATAAAATAGATGAGGGAATTATTGATGAATAAAAAAAATCTAAGCCACATTATTTTACTTGTTTTTGCTCACCTGTTTTTATGTAATATGGTTCTAGCGACTAATAAACCCTTGAGAAAATTGATTTCTATGCAGGCGATTAACACCTCCGTTTCGGTTAAGCCGTTACAAGTGTTTGATCCATCCAAACAAATAGAGGGGTTGAAAGGATACAGCCGACATTCCGCACCCAGTTTTAGGAATAAATCTGCTGATAAATATCTCCTAGGCAGTTAATAATCGTCTGGTGTCTAGGCTGTAAATTAACCACATGTCGTTCGCTATCATCAATGGTCAAGACATGAATTCCCTGAAAAACAAAAGAACACCCAACGAGCGGTGGGGCGTTGGCTGGGCTTCTTCTTCATGTCAGGAAAATACACTTTTTTTGTTTTTAACTCTTCTCTGATCTTATGCTCCAATGCCGCATAAATCATCAAGCAGCAAGTCATGATCATTAATAACGCTTCAATTCGCTCTGGCTTTTTTAGGTAAAGTGATGAGGTTAAAAGTCGGGGCTTTTTAAGAAACGAAAGCCTTTTTCAACACTTTGTTGCGATTTGTAAAGGCTCAACATTTTGTTCATAGTGAGTGTTTTTGAGCAGTCATTCGTGGCAAGAATAAACAGACCTTTTGGGCGAGTAATGTTGCTCTTTTTGTAAGTCACAAGCCAGATCCCCGCTGATCTGGTAATCTATTCGAATGGGCGTTTGCTCGCGTTTGGGGCGACCGCTATTTTTATACACATCGATACTGATGATCGCTGAGTTATGAACCGTGATCATGTTTTGTTGTTTTTCCCAGTCGTTTAACGCTTTGTTTGCATCGGTGGTGCAGGCAAAACGTTGCTGGCAGAGTTTTTTAAAAGCTTTGATTGATTGCTCGGTGGTTTTTAGTATTTTTTGTCGAGTGTTTTTTGCTCTCGTTTAGTGGCTTGTTCACTGCGAATGAGTAGCCAGCGTTGTTGAACTCCGCCATAATCTGAGTCAAACCATTTGCCGCTGTAGCCTTCGCTGATCGGTTCGAATGTGGCGGGATCATGTTCGGCAATTAACTGTTTGGCTTGGGTGATCTTTGTGGCACACGGGTGATAAACAATTGTTTTTGTTGCTCTAACGATTGAATGGTTTCTGCCACATAAAGGGCTGCGTCTGCAATAAAGTATCGACTTTTCTGAGCGGCTTTTAGGCTTTTAATATGTGATTTAACGATTTTTTGAAGCCCTCTGCATCATTAACATTACCGCTGGCAGCTTGCATATAAACCGGAATACCCGCTTGATTTTCAGTGATCAAATTGAGCACCACTTGGTTAAGCTCAGGACGATGATCGCGGCTATAGCCTCGGACAAGTTTGATAGCATTGATCTCTGAGCCGTCGGTATGATATTGACCGTCTACATGTAAGCTAGTGGAGTCAAGATTAACCCCTCGCAAGGTAAGCCGAGGTAAGTGACGACTTTCTCCGACAATCCCTGATAGAGTTTTGATACACCGGTTTCATAGAGCTGATCAAGACAACGTCCAAGCGCATCATCATTAATATGCTCAGCCTTGATCCCTTTCTAATCAACCGCTCAACCGGTTTTTCTGCAAAATATTCGGGATACATATGCAGTGTTCGACCAACAAATCCCAAGCCATTTAACAGCATAGAAACGACCAATTCTCCGCAAGAGATATTGCGGTATTCGCTTTGATTAGGATGAGCTTGATCGAAGAATTGGGCAACCCCTAACTCTTTGCACATACCAGCGACGAGACCTAAATGATCGAGTCCTTTTGTTGAATAAGACGTTGACATAGTGTTTCCGACGTTCAAAAGAAACAATAGATCAAATCAAGCAGGCTGTGTCAATAACTATTTGATTTAATTGGCATTATATCGCAAATCGAGATCCTTTAAGGGTATTTTTGATGGGACTTATTCGATTAACTAGGTGCGGAATGACAGATACAGCGCCAGAGGCAGGAAAATTTCGGTTCCTGCGGGTGGCAGTATCCCGCAGCATAAGCATTCCACTCGCCCTGGTATCGTTTATGTGGTATCCGGTGAAATTATGGAATATCGTGGGTAATAGTGTGCGTAAACTGGTTGCGGGTGATTCCTTAAAGGAAGACTTTAGCACAGTTCATTCATTTAAAAATATGAGTCATACCGCCTGCGTTTTAATTGCTTTTGATATACCCGTTGCAAATAAATAAAGGCGACTACTCAACAAATACCGCGGTTCCATAAGCCATAAATTCAGCCGCTCCGGCGGCGATTTGTGAGGTGGAAAAGCGGATGCCAATGACTGCATTAGCACCCAGTTCTCTTGCGTCATCCATTAACCGGTCGAGCACCTGTTCACGACTTTCGGCCATTAGTTTGGTGTACTCATGGATTTCTCCGCCGACAATGCCTCGTAATCTAGCTAAAATATCATGTCCAATATGACGAGAGCGGATGCTTGTACCTCGGACTAATCCAAGATGCTTAGTCACCTTTTTTCCTGCGATATCATTAGTGGTCGAAAGTATTACTTGACTCATAAAAACTACCTTTTTTTATTTTTAACTGACTAGAGTTTTACTCGGTTATATTTGTCCCGTTGAGAGACTTGCATTCTTTGTCGCAAAACACTAAATAAAAGAAACAGACTTCCTAAACTCACCAAAACGACGGCTAATTTAATCACTAAAGCGATAGTGCTATTCAATAAAATAGAATGCAAAATAAAAGCGACTAAAATAATGCTGGCAATAGCCACCAGTGCAAATCCGAAGATGCGACTGGTTTTAGCTACCGGTTCCTGAAATAAGCGATCAAGATGGGCTAGTTCACTTTCTTGAAAACTGAGTGACTGGACTTCCTGTTTAAGTACCCGCATTTCTTGATAGAGCTTATTGTACTCAGGATCTTTTTCGAGTAGTAACATTACTTTTTGTGCTTCTTGTTGCGTTAACTCGCCATCCATATAGCCGGATAATAACTCATATTTACTATCAAGCATGACTTGTTTCTGAATACTTGACGTATCGATGGTTTCAGCCGAGCTTTCAGTTTTTTTAGCGGCATGATGGGCTGATTTTGTCGGTTCTTTCTCGATCATGACTGACCTCCTAAAGAAACGCCTTTGTCGATCAGTATATCGCGCAAAACCATACGCGAACGGTGCAGTCGGGACATAACGGAGCCTTTGGCAATACCTAATATTTTAGCTATATCAGCGTAGCTGAAATTATGGTAATCACGGAGTAGAATAATTTCTTTTTGTTGCATATTGAGTAACTCTAGAGCCTGTTCAATGGTTTCTTTGAGTTGCAATTGTTGTAGAGACTGATCGGGATTGTTATTTTGCGCTGCATGGCTATGATAATCCTCATGTTCTACATGGGGTAAATGTTTTTGTCGTCTTAAAATATCGATGGACTTATTTCTGACCACGGTAAACAGCCAAGGTTTAAATTCGACATGGTCTAATTCTGGAGCGCCCGGATGATTAAGTCCCTTCTCAATTGACGATTGCACCACTTCTAACGCATCATCAGGGTTTTTTAGTAGGCGCAGCGCAAGCGAAAAGGCCTGCTTACGACACTGGTCAAATTCATCTGACACCTGAGCGGTGTATTCCTTCATAGTTGATTCCGATAGGTTATTAAAGGTGCAAATAGAGCTCATAGTTGATTTATATCAGCGTATTTTACGCTATTTCCTCGCTTTTTCGTAGGTTGTTCTTCTATCAACGAGCTTGCTCGCACTTTATTCCAATAAAACTTGCACTACCGCCAGCGTAATCAAGCAATTGATTCATTATATATGAATAGAAAAAAATAATAGACAGGCGGCTTTGAGATACCTCGCACACCGAGTCGGGTTGATCTCTTACAAAAAGTCATAAAACTTCTCGGTTTTGTAAGACATTGACCCGAGTCTTTGTAGGAAATTGACTATAGAGTGGCTGTCTGATATCGTTTGAAAAAAGTGTTCTAGTCACTGTCGTTGATCGAACCACGCTCTACACCTGCTGTTCGCGAGTAAAATTATCAGACAGGCAGCTTTGAGATATCTCGCACACCAAGTCGGGTTGATCTCTTACAAAAAATCTTGAAATTACTCGGTTTTGTAAGATATTGACCCGTGTCTTTGTAGGAAATTGACTATAGAGTGCCTGTCTGATATCGTTTAAGTGTTAAACGAGTTATCACCGCCGCTGTTTTAGGTGGGACGACCTCGGTTATCAGTGGTGGAAAGTTTGCCAATGGGGCGATTACTGCGGCTTTTTCGAGGGCGTTTAATGATGATAGTCATATCTCGGTTCCTAAAGGTGAATATAGCCCCATTTCAGGTTTTTTTACTCTGGAAGATGGAAGTAGTATTTATCTAGTCCTTACTGATGGCGGACTAGTTGATCAGTCGGGTACCGTAGGTTATGGTTTTGATAGCAAGAACGGTATTGCACGGCGACAAGGTGATCTCGGTCGAGCTGTAAGTGTCGCACCTGAATCGTATTTTGTAGGACTTAGAATTCTAAAAGGTTTAACTGATGGTTTTTTATATTTAGTTGGTCCCTAGGGCCCTTTGAGCCTGGTCTACGAAACCTTACGAAAAACGGAGGTTTTTTTTAATAAAGGAAAAGAAGGTTAGGTGGAGCAAGCATGGGGGTAGAGGGAAAAGTTACTATCACTTTGAGTATCGAAATGGCCCTCATAATTCTTCTAAACCATGGTTTAAATTAAAAGTAAAAGACGGCAATAATGAAAATGATTCATTCAACAGTCGGTATACAGAAATAATAACTATTTTGGTAATCTACTGCACCCTACATCATTAATTTCACCAGCCAAAGCCATTTGAATGGCAACTAATGGATTATATCCTTGTTTGCTATAGTCTGAAGATAACTTGAAATTCGACAATAAGCTTGAGCGTATCTAACGGTTCTAAAACAACCCGACACCTTTTGCTTTACCTTGGCCATTCTTAAATCACGCTCGGCTCGATTATTGGTAAATGAAACATGAGAGTTCTTCGCAAACAATAATACAGATTGTTCATTCTCACTCATTCTTTCCCATAAATTATGAGCCTCTGATTTTGCTATTCTACCGCGCTTACCGCTGGGTTTGGGTGGCACAGGCGGTAATTCTTTTTTCTCCGCGCGTGATAATATTTCTAAACCGTTTCTGTAAATTAGCATAATCTTTATCGGTCAGTTTCTTTTGCTCATTCTTCGAGACCTTGGCACAGGTTTCTTTTAGAAGACGCTTCATATTTTTAGCCCAAACATACCCATTGGACTCAACAACAAACGTCAACTCACGCATCAAATGTGAACCACATAACCCATGCCCACAATGTCGATAGGAAAAATAAGATGCCCAACAATCATGGATGATCACGCCGCCATAACGCGGCACAATATCAATCGTATCAATGGCTTTAATGCCCCTCCCGCGATTCAGGCATTTTAACGTAATATCGCCAGCTGAATAAACATGGACCCAGTGGTTCTTTTTATCCACTCTTAGTGAGGTTTCATCGACATTCATTGCCGGCATTTTTAATAATGCTTCTTGGCTGAAACCTCCCACTCTTCTAAGGCTTGATGAAGGCGCCATACAAACTTCAATAAGCTTGCTTCTGCAAGTGTGACATCCATCATTGATTTGACTAATTTCTGAACACGGTTAAGTGCCACCATCTGACAAACTAGCAAATTGATCACAAAAGCCTTTAGGCCATCGCCATACTGAAGCGGGCCATGCAAGCCGGCAGGAAACGATGCTTTTACGGTTGAATCACACGATGGACACTGTTTAATTTGAACATCAACATGCTCAACCACTTTTTCAAAAACAATATCAATTTTTGTGCGTCGTTCAGACTCAGTGCTGGCAGTGGCGTTTAAGTCTTCACCACACCGATCACAGTTATAAACTTCAATGGTAGTAACCGTTTCTATCGTGCGTGTATTGTTAGCCGTGAGTGGGTTTTCTGTTTTCCCTTTACCATTGCTTCCCTGAACAGGCTTTAAAGCGGACTCATCTTTATCTGTTTGTGAGGAAGGAATACTCGAATTCTTATTATTTTTCTTGGTGGATTTTTCAAGAAATATGGAAAGCATGAGTTCCATGATCATAAACATACTGTTCATCAGAAATTTTATTTCAGTTGTGATTTTTCCGCTGGCACACAATTGTTCAAAGTCAGCCTTGATGCGACTGACTTCATTACGAACAGTTGTTTTGTCTACGTTTGACACTAAGAAAATCACCTTAAACCTTTGCTGTAGGTTTGATGATAACATGGCTTTTTTCGACTCTCTGAGCGGTGCTCTGCTAGACGTTCTCTGTCGGGTTGAAGCTTGGAATCAAAGTTTTTAGGAAACGATCTTATTTGATCCGTTTGGGATCTCTAGCGATCTCATTTTATACGGACTTAGGAAAGTAGTTTTTTTCGTCCAAAAACTGTCAAGTATTATTTTTATTTTTTCTGAATATGTTCAGTTTTTAGATGCTACTGGGTGAGTAGTTACCTATTTTGGAAAATTTCATTTGTAAATTAGCAAATATGGATGTTCAATACTTTATAGAAGAAAGTGTTTATTTTTCTTCATATAGTTTTTTGCCGTTGAATAAGGAAGAATGTTCAATAATAGTGACAATAGAAAAAAACGAACCTTATTTTTTAACTATAGAAATAGGTCAGAAGTTTCGATATGAAGAATATGAAGGTCTAAAACTACCGCCAGTAAAATATTTAAATGCTCTATTGGATAGTGTGTTTTGTGGCAAAGTGAAAGAAAAACGGTGCATTATGTTGGGGCTCGATGTAGGGTACAGCATAAAAATTAAGTTAACTGGGTTTGACGATATTAATTATAAACATAAATCAATTTTCCTCCTAAATGTTATTAGTAACGAAGTTATCTATCAGTACAGCCCATGGCGAGAATAAAAAACAAAAATAATAGACAGGCAGAAAACTGAAGGCGTCTTCCTTGAAGAGCGTTTTTTTTGAGGCTTGGTGATGAAATTAATTATTTTTTCAGGACGGAAGGCGTTTTGTTTGAATACTGCTTAAATATCCAAATCTCAGGCGAGGTTGAATCTCTTAGAAGCTAAGAATAGGAAGTGAAAAATTATTTTCGTTAAAATGGGTTTTAAATGGTTAGTTTTTTGCTGCTAGAAAACCCTTTCAACCATTTTTTCTTTAATTCTTCAGCTTTTTGTTGCAATAAAATCAGTTTGCCAACGAAATAACCTTGATGCGTAGCAAAGTGTTGCACTTGTCCGAGCCATTGACTGGGTTGTAGATTGAGATGAGCGAGGGTGGACTCGATATGGGGTGGCATTTTTGATTTGTTGGGGTAGGCTATGGATTTCCCTGACCATTCCACCAGCTCAATATAATCTTTTAGTTTTAAAACCATGGTACGGTTTTTAATTTCACCGGAAAGGCTTTTGACGGCTTGATTGAGTTGCTCCTCCGTTATGTTTCTAACTCGTTTTTGAATACTGGTATGGTCGCTTTCTTCCAGCGTTTTCGTCATGTTGGCACGGATGGGGTTTAGGTCAACATAGGCCATGCAAGTAAGTAGGGCGGCTTCATCGAGTAATGCTTTGTGACTTGAATCGGCTTTCCAGAAATGACCGCTGACAAAATCCTCTTTATTGCTCATCTTTGCAATGGGCTCATTGATTCGACTCATCAGCCAAGACAAGCGTAAGCGTCCGACAAA
>JAUZSK010000006.1 GCA_030949565.1 Enterobacterales bacterium | reverse complement strand
CTCTCTCTCTCTCTCTCTCTCTCTCTCTCTCTCTCTCTCTCTCTCTCTCTCTCTCTCTCTCTCTCTCTCTCTCTCTCTCTCTCTCTCTCTCTCTCTCAGGTGGAAAAAGGCAAGCAAAGGTGGCTTTCCTTCTTCTTCATTGGAGCATACTCTCTGTGGTTTTTCCACTGGCAGGGCTACTCTCTACTTTACTAAATTGCTGCATTACATTGGCTAATGGTTACTCTTTTGCATACTAGTTATGATCCTAAAATAGCGCCTCCGGTGGGGTTAGACATGGTTAGGGTAAAGGTTTCATCCATCTCTTCAACCGTATCATCAATAATACTAATGGTCGCTGTTTGCATTTTTACGCCCTCAGCAAACACTAAGCTGGTAGACAAAGCGGTGTAGTCTGAATTAGCCAATGCAGTGCCGTCAGCAGTTGATAAATCAACAGTCACCTGGCCTGCCGCACCAAATGAGCGAACAATCGTCACATCGAGCGTTAAACCATCTTCAGCCACAGAATAATTAACCTTGGAAAATAAGAAAGTTCCGGGTTGATTGGAAAATTCATTATCGATAATCATCACTTTTGCTAACGAACGATTGCCCAGCACTGCGCCATTTTGAGGGTTTGATAAGGAAACTGAAAAAGTTTCAGTGCCTTCAAATACCGTATCATCAACCAATGTAATGGTTATTGACTGACTGGTGACGCCATCAGCAAAATTAAGAGTACCCGCCGCCGCTTGAAAATCTGTTGGAGAGGTCGCGCTATCTCCGGCTAAGGTATCAACCACATAATCAATCGCAACCACACCTTGACTACCAAATTCTCTATTAACCGTTAGGGTGACACTAGGATCCGTTTCTTGTACGCTTATCGCGATTTGATTGAGGTTAAAAAGTCCAAACTGCGCTGCAGGACCGATTGCTACAATCCAATCTGAAATAACTTGTAAATCCTGAGCGCTGATTCGATTGCCATTCGGCGGCATGACGCCACCGCAGTTAGGATTTGCATTAGCTAGCTTTTGGACTAAAACTGACGTTGATGGACTACCGGGATCAACTAATAAACCGTTGTTATTACTACAATTAGCAACGATATTAACCAATGAAGTTTCAGCAACTATCGCATCGTCTAAGGACAAGCCACCGCTAGGATTAGCACCACTATGGCAATTAAGGCATCCATTATTCACAAAGACGGCTTGTACAGCATTTGGCAGCGCAGAATATGCAGCGGGTGAAAGACCTAATAAAAACAGGGAAATAATCAGAGTAGCCTGTTGTTTTATAGAGTGAATAATAACATTTCCCATAATAGACTCCAAAGACTGATGTGGTTTAAGCACTGTTGATTGGCGTTTGAATTTAACCGCCTCATTAGAAACTAGCACACTGGTATAATTCTGCATCCTAGATTGCCGAAATTGTGAAGTTGGCAGCTTTTTGGGAATAAAAAAAGCCGGATAACATCCGGCTAAATGACTGGCAATCGATTTAAAAGACTAGACCATGACAAAACCTAGTAAAAACACTATAGATTATCGGCTTCAGAAGAAAGATACTTAGCGACTCCTTCACTGGAAGCATCCATACCCTTGTCGCCTTCTGTCCATCCGGCTGGGCAAACCTCACCGTGATCTTGGTTAAACTTTAATGCATCAACCATTCGCAACATTTCGTCAATATTTCTACCTAAGGGTAAATCATTTACCACTTGATGGCGCACAATTCCTTCTTGATCTATCAAGAAAGATCCCCGAAATGCCACGCCATCTTGCGGATGCTCAACATCATAGGCTTGGCAGATTTGATGTTTAACATCCGCGATAAGCGGGTAACCCACAGGACCAATACCTCCGTCATTTATCGCAGTGTTTCTCCAGGCATTGTGCGTAAACTGGGAGTCAATTGAAACACCAATCACTTCAACGCCTCGGTCGGTAAACTCCTGTAGACGATGGTCAAAAGCGATAAGTTCCGATGGACAAACAAACGTAAAATCAAGGGGATAAAAAAATAATACAGTCATTTTACCTTTAATATGACTATAAAGATTGAATTCATCAACAATCTCTCCGTTTCCTAATACTGCTGCCGCTTTAAAATCCGGCGCTTGGCGCCCTACTAATACACCCATTGAATTCTCCTCACTAATTAAATAAATTATC
Source organism: Enterobacterales bacterium (assembly GCA_030949565.1). Classification (GTDB taxonomy): domain Bacteria; phylum Pseudomonadota; class Gammaproteobacteria; order Enterobacterales; family Kangiellaceae. Next base: position 25,971 of record JAUZSK010000006.1, on the reverse strand, counting down.
CGATTAAAGTGTTTAATCGACTTTCTGCTTAACAGGATTGAATATTAGCCAGTTTGCAAAGCCAAGACTAATTAGGCTTTACTATGAGTTTCATAGTGTCTGCCTATCAATAGCAATAATCGATAGATGTAGTTACTTAAGTAGGCCTAAAATTAGAATTAAACAGTAAATTAGAACCATAGATTAAACTAACAAAAGCGCTGGATAGCACTAGATCAATAGTATAGGGAACTTTAAGTGATAAGGTTTAAATAGGACTAATTTAGCTAAAGCCTAAAGAGCATCAAAGCGTTTTTGTAACTCTATGGCATAGCCATCGCCATTTTGGCCAAGAATTCCACGCTTAAATTTAGCTGAAGGCGGCCTATCGCCCAACCAAGTATTGAGAATAAAACGATAAAATTCATTAGAGTCTGATATTTCACCGATCAAACGCTTGTTTAAATAAACACGCGTTCCAAAGCGCTTGTGGTAATCAAAACGCAAAATATCGCCTTTTTTGATTGAACGCCTAAAAAAACCTTTGAATAATTTAAGGTTAGCAATGTTAGCTCTTAAAGCATCGGGATCATTGTTGATTTTCATAGACTGTAATAGTTGTTGTATAAAGGCACGCCCAGACATTCTTTTCTCAGTTATAAACTTAAATTCCATGCGCCGCGCTGCATCAATGAATAGCAGATCTTCGGGAGTTCGATAAACCGCTGAAGTATCTATCAAAAAACAACCCAGATAAAAGTCTTTGTAAAGAAATTTAGCTTCACCATAACCTGTCGGTATTAAAGGCCTATCGAATATTTTAGGAGTAACCCTCTGATTAACCGCAGCTGAGGCTAGAAAACTGTTTGATACTAGTATCAAGGCGATTATTATTATTGTTTTTAAATATTTCATTAGCAAACTACCTTTATCGCATACCCTCTAGATAATTTTAAAAGCTACTCCCTTAATTTTTAAAACCAACCACATACTAACTTGCTTCGTCAGTCCATCTTATCAGTTAACAATGAACTTGATTTGCCATTCGCTTAAACAGAAAATACCTTTTCCCTATGATTGTAGATCCAACATATTAAACAAGCTGAACACAAATGGCAATATTCCTACAATAAACCTTGATATTCAAGCTGAAACTATTAACCCATTGCATTGAGATAATGCTAATATCTCACCCAATAAGACGAAAAGCAAAACCGACTTTACACTAAAAAACATCAAAACAAGTAATTTTACTTTCAAAACAGTGAAAGAGTAGTCAATTTGTTGTTTTTAATGCTAAATGTCATAATTTATCATTCGCTCTTAGAGCGACTTGCGTTAAAATAGCCTTTTACTTTAAAATCAGTTGCTTTTCTAAAAAAATTACAACAAACTTTATTCCTTATCCATTGGGGTCGTAGTAGAAATGCTTAAAAGCATTATTAAAATTCACGCCAAAAAGGTTTATTTTAGAGGCTTTTTATGCCTACTGCTATTAGTATGTTCATCTTTTGCTAGCTCTCTTGAAGTATCGCTCGATAAAAATACCCGCCTCAGTTTGTTTAGCGTCGCTGTTCACCGCGAGAGTTTGAACGATATCTATATCGCTACCCTTTTCGCGCCCAATGACCTTGAAGATTATCAACAATTAAGTGATCCATCATTAGCTAAGCGGATGAGCTTTAAGTTTCTATCTAGGTATTCAACGCGACAAATGTCACGTCTTATTAAACAGAGGATCGCGCTAAACAACCCTAAAAGTGCCTGGCACCCCTACACCGCACAAATCGTTAAAATAGCCAATCTATTTAAAAACCCCATGCAAACCGGCGACCAACTCGATATTGACTATATTCCGAGCCAAGGCACTAAGATCTACCTTAATAAAACACTTTTTCTGACTATCCCTCAAGCAGAAGTATTCAATCTATTATTGAATATTTGGATCGGCAATATTCCCCCCTCAGAATCCTTTAAAATCGCTATTCGGGACCACCAAGCAGAGGATAAAAAACAAGCGCTAGAAGCGTTATACCAAAGCATAGAGACCGAAGTTGGTCGCTTTGACCAACAAAAGACCAAACCTAAGACGACCAAAGTGGCTACTAGTAAAGTAACCAAACCCAAAAAGAAGAAAGTAAAAAAGGTCTCTAGTCTACCGCCTCCAATCAGCTCCCCAACCGCTAAAATAAAGCCACCGGTCAAAAAAGCCAAAAAAAATGTCACACTCAAAGCAAAGCAAGTCGAGCCTAAAAAAACCATTCAAAAAACTGTGCCTCTATTGAATAACAGCCCTGACTTAGCTGAAAATAGAGTTCCTATCAATATACCTATCACCATCGCAAAACAAGAAGTCGATAAGGATTTACTCAGTGGTAGCTATACTCAAACACTTATCGCTCATATAAGAAAACATCAGTATTATCCAAAAAACGCACTCGTTGCTGAAGTTCAAGGATCGGTGTTGCTTAGAATAACTCTGGATAGTGAAGGTATTATTTTAACGCGAAAATTGATGAAACGATCGGGCTCACGAATTCTCGACCGTGGAGTTTTAAAAATGGTGAATAAAGCTAACCCTTTTCCTACAATCCCAAAAGAACTTGAAGTCACTACTTTTGTATTTGACGTACCACTTAATTTTACCCTATCTGATTGACAGACCTATAAAAAGCGACCGCTGACTCAGAACAGCCCTGCTCGAATGGTAATTCTATTGGTCAAAGTTGAACTATCTTATATGACTTTGCTTATGGCCCGCCACTCAAAACCAAATACCTGGGAGGCTATCTCGACTTTTAGATCTTTAAATTTATCTAGAGATTCCAGTAGATTTGTAATAATATCGCTCGAATTATTTTGTTGGCTTACATGCATGATCACTAACTGAAACAGCCGCTCTGGATTAAGTTGGCTAAGAAAATCAAAGGCTTGCTGATTAGACAAGTGTCCTAGTTCACCAGAAACTCGCTGTTTTAACGAATAAGGATAACGTCCCTGCATTAGCATTTGATGATCATAATTAAATTCAAGCAAGAGAGCGTCACAAAGCTGATAACGATTCACAATATGCGGCGTAATAGTACCGACATCGGTTAGCAATCCAAGCGTACAACTAGCAGCGGAAAATATAAATTGAGTCGCCTCTCTAGCATCATGAGGCACATGAACGGGTTCAACCTTTATTTGTTGGATGCTAAACCCACTGTGGCTATTAAATATATTACACTGCTCAATTTTTTGGCTAGCCTTATGTAAGCTAGTGCCTTTGCTTAACCAAACGGGGATAGAATAGCAGTTAGAAAGTCGTGCGACGCCTGCGATATGATCAGCGTGTTCATGAGTGACTAGAATAGCCGTGATTTGTTGCGGTTGGATACCTTTTAATTCTAGACGTTTTACACACTCTTTTAGACTAAAGCCGCAATCAACCATAATAAGAGTATCGCCAAAGGCAACCAAAGTTGCGTTACCTTTGCTTCCGGAGCCCAAGCTACAATATTGGATTTCATCCATGTTTTTGCTAAACAAAGGCGTTGCCACCTTTAAAAAATCCTTAGCAATGAACGCAAAATTTTATCTTCTATCACCAAAAAGACGACTGAGTTCAGGAAATAATTTAACCAATAGCTCAGCTGAAATCGGATGGCCTTCACCATCTTTAAAGGTGAGGCTTGTTAACTCACCGATTTCCCCAATAACCAACTGGTATTCACCATCTTCAAGTGCTAACTTTTCAACCGTCTCATCAAATAAAGAAGCAAAAAAACCATCTTCCTTGGCTTTATATTCTAAGAAATAGGCTTTTTGACGCGCATCCTTATCAACAATTTTTATGCCTAAGGCTTTCATTACTTTGGGTATTTTCTCCCAAATTAGCGACTCTTCCGCTTTTGTCACTAGTGCAGGGTTACCTGCGGCATCCTTGGCTAGCTCGACTTTAAAACCAGCGAGTATTGCACGTTGATGTTTGAGTTTTTCAACAGTGAGTCTGGTATCATAAAAACTCAGCAGAAGATTCATCATATCGGCAGACTCTCCCCAGTTGATCGTTTTCTCTTGCCATGGAAGATCGTTATCTGACCTTATTTGACTTCCTATACGTTCAACAGTTAATTCATATTCACCTTTTATTTGTCCAGGCTTCACTTGAATTTTGTATTTGGCTCTTTCTTCATCTGGCTCATCTTCTCCATTAATGCCGAGCCAGATTCCGCCTTCATCAATATTTAGCCATGGAGTAATGGCAATATGCTTTTCAGAATCTTTTGTTTCCAATGTAATATCATGTTGTTGCATAAAAATAACAACGGTTTGCCAGATGAAATCTAGATTATCCGATACCAAGATTGAAGGTATGCTAGCATCTCTATTAACTCTGGTATTATCGAGCACGGCGAGTAGCTGTACTGGCGCCTTTTGAGACAACTCTTTACCCATGACGCCTTTTTTTGCTTTTTCGCCAATAGGCGGAACGATGGTAAAGTCAGATTGGTCAGACTGTTTTAAAGGTGCTGGAATAACCAATTCTTTATCTTGCTTCGCTTTGGTATAGGCGTACTTTTGACTTTTTATCAGCCCATTATCGCCGTAGATGTACCCACAGCCGCTTACTAACAACGTCGTCGCGATAATTAGACTTAACTTCATCAATCTCAAAATCTACTCCAAATATAAAACATTAATAACCCAGTGCAAACTTATAACTAAGGCCAAGAGCAACCCTCTTTGGCGGCTATCTATTGCAAAGTCGCTATGTTACTTGCAGCCAACAGACAACTCAAGCAAAAGCGTTAATTGCACACCAATATAGCCGCATTTATAGCGAAATCCTTTACTAAACCTAGGCTCTATGACTAAACAAGTGGTTCAAGGTTCAACCTATTTGGCTAAATAAGAGAATTACGTGGCTGGAATGCCACTATGAAAACGAAATTCATTGTCCTCCGACAGAATCAACTCAGCTTCTAACAGGGTAAAATGTTCAATACGTTGGTCAATAGCGCCATCAGCATAACGACACGCGAGGTCTAGATAATCCTTAAAATGGCGAGATTCGGATTTAAGTAGAGACAAATAGAATTTTTTTAGGTCCGCATCAAGCAATGGTGCAATTTTTGCAAATCGTTCACAAGAACGCGCCTCAATCAAAGCACCTATGATAAGTCTATCGACTAACGCCTTTGGCTCGTCGTTATTAGCTTTTTAAACAGTTTACCAGCATAACGAGATGCCGATAAATGACGGTATTCTATATCCCGTTGCTTCAAAATGGCTAATACCTGCTCAAAATGCCTCAACTCTTCTCTGGCTAACTTGGACATCTTAAGCAATAGCTCACGTCGCTCGGTATAACGAAAAATCAGGCTAATTGCAGTGTTGGCAGCTTTTTTTTCGCAGTTACAATGGTCAATGAGTAGGATATCTTGATTTTCAAGCGCACTATCCACCCAAGCATCAGGGGTTTCGCAGCGTAGAAACTGATAAATTGGTTCTAAAAGATGACTCATTAAGTTTTACCAAAAACAACAATTGTAATAAAGCTAAATTTTAAATTGCTTTACCTTTTTGTGGAAGCTTTTTTGTTGTTCATTGCTCAATTTAGTTTGACTATAAGACAAACACTCATATTCCAACAGCAGCTCAATCAGCTGTTTTTGTGTTTGGTCGTCTATTTTAGACTTGGGGATTTCTTTAACTCGAACGATGAGTTGGCTTATCCCCTCATTATTGTGAAAACTCAACTGCCACTTGTTGGTCTTAGATAACAATAAGGCGAAACTCTTTTCCATCGGTAATAATCGTTTTTTATTGTGCATCCAACGATAACTAATAAAGCTTAGAATTAACCCAACCGCAAAAATCATCATCAAGCTAATTTGACTCTGCTTGAACTGATCCAGCCCTAGACTCTTAAACAATGATTGTTGACTGTCTCGATTGTAATCTAAAATCCAATCGTTCCAACCCGTGTTGAGTTCGTCAATCCAATACTGCATATGTTTGATCCAACCTAAATCATCCAAATCAATCGATTCAAATCCAAAATCCCCAAACAATCCTTGACGTTGACTGTAATCCATTCTTAACTGTTCTTCGACTCTAGAAGCGGCAATTGCCGCCGTTGGATCAAGCCTTATCCATCCCCGTCCCTCAAACCATATCTCGGTCCATGCATGTGCATTTGCATAACGTACAATCCAATAGTCGGCTACTGGATTAGCATCACCCCCTTGATAACCAATTACGACCCTCGCGGGGATATTGGCGGCTCGCGCCATAAAAACAAGACTACCTGCATAGTGTTCACAAAAACCTTTTTGATGATCAAACCAAAAACTATCCACCGTATTTCGCTCCATGATCGGTGGTGTTAAGGTGTAGTAAAATTCTTGATTATGTATTTTCCTCAACAGTCCAAAAATATAATCTTGATCATTTTTAAACAATTGTCGCTGCTGTTTAGCCCAGCGCAACGATCGCTGGTTACTATCCGTTGGCAAGGCGATAAAACTAGCTCTTTCTTTTGCTGATAATTGAAGCCCAACCCGTTTACCAACTTCAGAAACTCCGTGGTACCGAGTTCGTTTTAAAATTCGATGATCAGTTTGTATCGAGAAATCGCCAAAAAGTACTGAACGGTCGGGCCAGCGATGTGGCCGGTCAAGGAAGGTCAACCACTTTTGACGGGTTCTTTCTAAACTAATGTCATACTTGTAGGTTGCCGAATTGGTTTCTCCGGTTTGCTGCACATCGTTTTGATGAAGACGTTTAGCCGACTGAGATTTACTACGAGACCAAGTAAAACCGTCAAAATGATCGAGCGTTAAAGTTCGCCAATACATCTGTTCTTCACTCGGTGCTTTACCGTCAAATTTAACCCGAAAGGCAACGGTTTCAAAAAGTTGCAAACTACTTATTGCGCCAGGGCTCATGGTTTCAGAGATACCACTGACGCCTTGCGATTGCCCCAGCATTTTCCAAATAGGTCCAGACATTCTAGGAAAAAAAACAAATAAAATAGCCATTAAAGGCAACGCATAGGCAACGTAGGTTAATAGTTTTTTAATTCCTGCTTGCGGCTCAAAGTTCTGCTTAAGCTTTTCATCAAGCGCTATTGAAGGAATAAGGTGAATACTCGTTAAAGCGTATAATATTGCGGTAACGGGAATCACTTGGTAGATTGCAATCGCCGGCGATTGCTCAAATAGAAAACCAGCCAACAACATAAAAAATCCGAGTATCATCAAAACATAAACGTCACGAATTCTTTTTATTTCGATAATTTTTAGACCATACATCACTGTAATAAAAGCCACCCCTGCATCTCTTCCAGTGACGCGCTGAAAGGTATAGAGTATTCCTGCCAATGCAACTAAAGTGATAAACCACTTCAAATAATTGGGTATTACCAGCGTCTTATTAATTGATGATTTATAAACTAATAGGGCTAACGAAAGGTTAAAAGCAACAACCCATAAGGGTATGAAAAAATATAGGGGAAGCAATACCAACTGCTGCGCAATAATAATCGGCAGTAATTTAATGTCACCCTGTGCGCTAGTTTCATAAACAGCCTTATTTGATTTGCCAGCTGTTTGACTTGAGAAAATATTTTTCATTAGGGTTTCATCCCAAATACCGCCAAAGCAGATAAACACGCTTGCTGATGCTGCGGTCCAGAATTTTTAGCAATCACTTTGCCAGGTAGACGTAACCCAAAGCTATCCCCAATTGCGGAAGCATTGACCACCTGAAAACTTAGATAACTCAATCTAAGTTCAGTCTCCACACCTTCATAATCATCCCAACTAAAAACTGGCTCCTTAGCTTTCAAAGATTTAAAATCTTTACTGAATAGCCCACGTTCTCGTGCTAATGCTTTCCAATCGATTCTAGAAAGTGGTTCTCCCTTTTGGTAAATTTTTAACCCAAATAGTTCGTCATTACCAGAATGCTGAGGCTCGCCTTTATCATCATCGCTGAAGCCATCAGATCCTGAATTAGGTGGTTCGATCAGTTTTGGGTAGATTAAAATGGGTGTTTTAAAACGAAACCAAGTCCAAACTTTTAAAAAACCAAAGGGATAAACACTGCTTGCACCAATTCTTGGAAGATCATACCAACCCCTTTTGGGCGCTAACAATGGTATAACGAAACTACTACCTTGAGCTGTTAATATATTATTATAAACCAATGGGTGTTGCTCAAAACCACAACCTATCGACCAGTGTTTTTGGGCATCTTGGCTATAAGCGAGCAGATTTACGTACATAGTCTCTCCGGCACAAACTGACTCCGTTGCCGCTAACTCAAAGACTAATCCCTGCAAATTTCTGAATGTGACAATAATACTAATTAGACCTATGCTAATGACTAAAAATGTTAAAAGAAAGGCCAGATTATTTTGATAGTTAGTTGCACCAATCATCATCAGCATGATAACTGATGACATTAGCACTCCGGCTTTTGTTGGTAGAATATAGGTCGAACGTTGCTGCAAAACTATCTTGTCAGCAACCTGCATGCGGCTAGCAAACCATTTTTTGAAGCGCTTATTTTGTTTCATAAAACGATTAACGCTACCGAGCAAATGAAAGATTTTTGACTTAAAATAAGCAACGACTTAACGTGGGATAGCTACGGATTTTAGTATATCCGATACCGCTTGATTAGAAGAAGCGTTAGCTGTCGATTGACTCACCAATCGGTGCTCGGTCACTGACATCCATATCGCTTGAATATCTTCAGGGATCACATGCTCTCGTGCTTCAAGTAAGGCCCATGCCTTAGCGGCTTTAAGCAGTGATAAACCGGCTCGGGGAGATAAACCATGGGACCAATTCTGATTAACCCGTGATGCATCAATCAGGTCTTGCAAGTAATCCAATAGTCGCTCACTCACCACCACTGAATCTAATTTTGATTGAAGCTTCATTAACTCAGCGCCATCCATCACCGGTTCTAATTGTTCGATTAGATTCTTACTTTCTTGTGAGGTTAATAATTGTCTTTCAACTGAACGACTGGGGTAACCAAGAGAAATTCTAATCAGAAAACGATCCAGTTGCGATTCGGGCAAAGGATAAGTGCCTATTTGATGGAAGGGATTTTGGGTTGCGATAACAAAAAATGGTTTGGGCAAATCTCGACTTTTACCATCAATAGTAACCTGAAATTCTTCCATTGCTTCCAGTAAAGCACTTTGCGATTTTGGTGTTGCTCGATTAACTTCATCAGCTAAAACCACTTGACTAAAGATAGGACCAGGATGGAACACAAAGGATTCATCGCTACGACGATAAATCGAAGAACCTATAATATCACCGGGTAACAAATCACTAGTGAATTGAATGCGCTGAAATTCTAGACCTAGCACCTTAGCCAACGCATGGGACAAGGTGGTTTTACCCATACCTGGCAAATCTTCGATAAGTAAATGCCCCTTGGCTAACAAACAGGTCATGGCAAGCTTAATTTGAACCGGCTTACCTAAAATAATCGCGTTAAGGCCATCAATTGCCTTGGGTATATTTCCTAACATATAAAGCGTCTAAATTCCTTTTGGGTAGGGGGTTAAACTAATCATGGTTGATTAAAGCTGAAAAATCAAACACTGCTAGTTAATCAGTTCTCAATTAGAAAAATAAGTCGGTTACCATCAGTTTTGGACAACTAAACCTCGTAACTATTCAACGAGTATTCAAAAAACACCTTAACGGTTCAGGTTGACTGAAAAATCAACCCGATCGAGGTAAACCGAGACGTTACGAAACTTTTTCCTTTTTAATTAATATGACTCGCTTCGCGGTTCCGCAAATCAAACGTCAAATTCAGCCCAAATAGGACAGTGATCCGATGGTTTCTCCATTCCTCGAATATCATAGTCTATGCCGGCAGATTGACAAGTGTCGTAAAGTTGCTTGGTGGCGAGCAGTAGGTCAATTCGCAGACCTCTTTGAGGCTCGTCGTAAAAGCCCCTACTGCGGTAATCAAACCAGCTATAGCGATCGGTAACATCAGGATAAAATTTTCGAAATGTATCATGAAATCCTTTATCGACAATTTTGCCCAACCATTCTCTTTCAATGGGCTGGAAACTACATTTTCCGGTTTTTAACCAGCGTTTAGCATTTTTTTCACCAATGCCTATATCTCTATCTTGATGAGATATATTAAAATCTCCGGTCACCACCCATTGATTGCTCATACGCTTGCTATCAAGGTAGCTATTCAGATCGGCATAAAATTTTTCTTTGGCTGGAAATTTAGTTTCATGATGAATCGAATCGCCCTGTGGAAAATAACCATTGAACACAAAAAGACTGCCGCTTTTAGTGGCATGCTCGGTAATGATGACTCTTCGCTGTGCATCTTCAGTATCCGTCGGAAAGCCCTTCTCCGATGACAAAGATGGTAGTTTCGATAGGGTAGCAACACCATAGTGCCCTTTTTGCCCGTGATAAATTACTTCATAGCCGGTTTTCTCAATCATTTCATGGGGGAAATCATCATCATGGACTTTGGTTTCCTGTAGTGCAATAACATCAGGATCTAGTCTTTCAATCATTGCGTCTAGCTGGTGCGGTCTTGCTCTTAGACTATTAATATTAAATGAGACTATTTTCATATTTTTCCTTAAAATTAATGGCTTTTATTCATTCTTGCTTTTGAATTGGCTATCCAGTTGTGAAATAACTTGGACGGTTTATCTTGTTTAAAACTTAAAAAACACACAGAGCGACTACTGGCAGTCAAAGTCACTTCAAAGTGACACAATTTATCACGACGAAACAGACTAATGTTGATCTTATCACCCACTTGATAACGCGCAATTTGCTGATCAATATCCGATGAGTCAACATGGTAATCATCAATGGCAATAATAACATCTTTATTGGAGATTCCGGCAATGGAAGCGCTTCCCTGAGAAAACACTACCACCACTTCGGCCCCAAGCGGATTGGCTCTATGGCTAATAGATAGCGATGGTTGCTGCGTACGAACACGTGGCGACTCAACAAATCCGCCGTGTTCAAGTGGTTTCTCTTGGCTCACACATTGGTATTTAATTTGCTGCTGATCAAAAAATGCTGCCAAATCAAGTTCCTGAGTTGTGTTAAGCACTCGCTCAAAAAAATCATCCAGCGTTTCATCCACTAGCTGATTAGCTAATTGCTGAATATCCGAATCATTCACCCCGAGCCCAGTTCTACCGTGAACCTGCCATAACAAACGCATTAAATCATCCAAGTTGCTGCGACCACCACTACCCATAGCTAATTTCATGATCCAATAGCATGGCGAGTATACCACCTTTGACATAGTAGCTAACAATCGCATTGGCGGCGTTTTCATCCTGTTGATAAAATCGAGTCCAAGCGTCAAAGCTTGATTCAGAGATGGTCTGCAATTGGCGCCCTTCTCCCCGCAGATATCGACTTATATTTTTAGCAATCATTGTAAGATAATCCGCATGACCAATAACGCCGGCCCTCACTAACATAAGCTCATCATAATAAGAGGTGATACCTTCAAAAAACCACAATAGCGGTGTAAAAACAGGCTGTTGTAATTGATAATCTTGGAATACTTTGGGTTTAATCCGCTTAACATTCCAAGCATGAAAATATTCATGGGAACAAAGTGCTAAAAAGGTCTGGTAGCCATCGGATTTGTTGTCAGGGCTTTCACCAATTAAAGGCAAGTCACTTCGGCTGCAATGCAAAGCGGTAGAACTTCGATGCTCTAGACCACCAAAACCTTTTTTAAGTACTAGGGTTAAAAAATAATAGTGTTCGAAAGGCAGTTGATCATCAAACATCTGATAAGTTTGCTGACAGACTAGTTGCACATCGGCGATGATTCTATCAAGATCCGTATTAGGCGGAGCATCGGTGAAAATCATTTTATGCACAACCCCAGCCAGTTCAAACTGCGCTTCAATATAATCTGCAATTTCAAAAGGATGGTCAATCAGTTCAGCATAGTCCTTACTCTCATAAAGACCAAAGCCCCGCTGATCGATTTGCTTTGCGGACATACTAGTGGCAACTCGATGCTTTGAAGACACTGGCGCCATTTGCTTTTCATGATTTAATGCTGAACTAACTAAAAGCACCTGATGCGGCTGAGACTCCATACCTTTCAATGCCAGAAATAAGCTGGAACCATTAAAAAAACAATGATATTGATCGAAATGTGCCGTTCTAACGGAAAGATCCCATGCATAAACTTGATAGACTAATTCTAAACAATCCACCGACTGTTGCAGGCGCCAATTAGATTTACCCGTTTTAGTTAATTGACAATCCACTCCGTTACTGCTGGCTCGTAGCCATTGAATGTTCTTACTAAAGTCGCGGATCATGTAGCTACCGGGTAACCAGTCCGGTAGCCAAAATTCTTGCCCTTGTTGCAACTGTGAGTCTATTTGTAGTCTAATTTCTAGCAGATGCTGATTGGCATGATTAAAGTTCACTTGGTATTGGATCATTAGGGATTTACTTCCACTTTCATTTCAGCATTTTTTAAAAGATAAAAATAGTCTTGCTGTTTGGACAATTTCAACTCCAAATCCAGACCAATAGCGCTATTATTTTGGGGTACGGGATCAAGCCAGTAATTCACCCGCCAGTGGTAGCTCTTAGGTTTTAATGCTGATGCCTTATTCATCTTAAATCGATTATATTCTATTTGCGACAAGTCAGTGAGCTTAAATTGATAAATGTTTTTTGCTTTCTCTTGACTAAACCATGAAACCACTGACTGAGAATGCTGACTATCAACCAATTGTAACCCATAGTGATATTCTTGGTGACTTTTGTCGGCATATTCAAAAGCTTAAAATCAGATGCACTTTATGTGCCACTAATTGATAGGGTTCGACCAAACTCACCCTTAGTCGGATTTCTGCTGGATTAAGTCGCAACAAGTCAGACGAATCGAGGCTCGTCAATTTTATCAGACTAGACATGGGGATGGCACTACAGGCATTTAATAAAAAGCAAAAAACAAAACAAGCCACTAATCGCATTGCCAATAACCTCGCCTCGGGATAAAAACCGCTAATTGCCTTGCAACCGACGGTTTTGCACCATTTTGGTGCATTCAATCAAATTTTTTGCATGTTTTGCACCATTTTGGTGCATTTTTATAACTTTCATATCTACTTTGCACCAAGATGGTGCAAAGTAATTCATCTATAAAACACAAAAAGCCATCTCAAAACTGAGCTGGCTTTTTGTAGACTGCTTTGAGCTTGTATTAAGCTAGTTTGTGATTAAACCTCGGCTTTCAAGCAAATATTTAGGATCGGGCTCTTTGCCGCGGAACTTAAGATAGAGCTTCATCGGGTCATCGGTTCCACCTTTTGATAATACATTTTCTCTAAAAGCATCGGCAGTCGCTTGATCAAAAATACCATTTTCCTTAAATGCATGGAAGGCATCAGCCGCCAAAATTTCCGACCAAATATAACCGTAATAACCGGAGGAATAGCCACCGGAAAAGATATGCGAGAAATAGGTAGAGCGATATCTTGGCGCAATTTGAGGGATCAAACCTAAATCATCCAATACTTTTTTCTCAAATGCGTTGGTGTCCACAGGTTCGGTAGACGTTTGTGTATGCCATGCCATATCGAGTAAAGAAGCGGCCATATATTCAGTAGTAGCAAAACCCTGATTAAATTTAGCCGCGGCTTGAATTTTCTTAATCAGTGCCTGCGGAATGACTTCGTCTGTTTTATAATGACGCGCAAATTTCTCTAAAACAGCCGGTTCATACATCCAGTTTTCGAGCACTTGGGATGGAAACTCAACGAAATCTCTTGGCACTGATGTACCCGCTTGTGATGGATAAATACCATTAGATAAAAACCCGTGTGCGGCGTGTCCAAACTCATGGAATAGTGTACTTGCTTGATCAAAAGTCAACAGCGTCGGCTTGTCACCGGTTGGCTTAGGATAATTAAGCACATTAACGATAATGGGTTTAACAAACTCACCATTTTCGTCAACATACTGACTTCTAAAAGCATTCATCCAGGCACCACCGCGTTTTGATGCTCGAACATAGTGGTCAGTCAGATAAATCCCAATCAATTCACCATTTTTGTAATAGACTTCAAACACTCGAACATCGGGATGATAAGTCGGGATATCGGTACGCTCTTTAAAAGTCATACCATAAAGCTTATTGACCGTATAAAAAACACCTTTCAAAGTATTTTCTAAACTAAAATAAGGCTTGGTCTGATCTTCATCGAGGTCATAGCGTGCTTTGCGAATTTTCTCCGTAAGATAGCGCCAATCCCAAGCTTCGACTTTATAATTACCACCTTCAGCATCAACCATTGCCTGCATGTCAGCCAGTTCTTGCTTTGCTTGTGCTAACCCGGCTGGCCATATTTTATTCAGTAGTTTATAGACATTCTGTGGGTTTTTAGCGGTATTTTTCTCTAACACATAGTCGGCGTGGGTTTTATAACCTAGCAATTGAGCTTTTTGAGCACGCAACGCGGCAATTTTGGCCACAATATTTTTATTATCATGTGCATTATTGTTATCCGCTCGGTGGGTATAAGCTTTCCACATCATTTCTCTTAGATTTCGCTTCTCGGAATACTGTAAAAAAGGTGTTTTACTAGGACGCTGTGTGGTAAAAACCCACTTACCTTTTTTGCCGCGCTTTTCAGCTTCATCTGCTGCCGCTGCAATAAGGTAATCGGGCAATCCCGCTAAATCTTCTTTTTTATCCACCACCAATTCAAAATCATTGGTTTCCGCTAAAACATTGTCAGCAAATTCAAGGCCTAATTTACTCAACTGGGCGTTAAGATCTCTTAGCTTTTGCTTGTCGGCATCATTTAAGCCAGCACCACCGCGCGCAAATTGCTTGTATCGGTCGGTCAATAGTTTGCGCTGATCGATTCTTAAATTAAGGCTATCAATTTTGTTGTATAAGTCTGCGACACGCTTATAGAGTTTAGGATTGAGATTGATATCATCATTGAGACCCGCTAGTTTAGGACCTATGTCCTTAGCAATGGCTTTTAACTCATCATTAGTATTAGCGCCAGTTAAATTAAAAAATACATTGGCGACCTTGTTAAGTAACTTGCCACCGTATTCCATTGGAACCATGGTGTTTTCAAAGGTTGGCGGCTCGGGATTTTCAGCAATCGCAATAATTTCAGCTTTGGCTTCAGCCAGACCTTTTTCAAAAGCTGGAGCGAAATGCTCATTTTTAATCTTATCGAAGGGTGGAATACCAAAGGGTGTTTTGTAATCGGAAAAAAATGGATTTTCACTGGCTGCTGGAGTTGCGCTGATTTCGGTATTTGACGACTTATCAGCGGTTGTTTTGGCCTCATTTTTATCAGGCTGATTACAAGCCGATAGTGCCAAAACCAAAAGCAGTGAGGATAGCTTCAGTTTATTCATAGTGATGTTTCCCTTTATTTTAATTGTGTCTTAATAAATAGATACTTGTGATTTATTATCTTAATGTAATGTATTACTTTACTAAATTTATGAACCTAGTTAAATTGCTAACGTTAAGAACAAATGTCAGCAAATTAGTAGACAATCTCTACAAATAACACAGATCATCGATTATTCCAAGAGTGAAATTGTAAGCAAAAGTTGGTTTAATCAAACAGTTGGACCTCTTCTCTGCTTAGATATCGCCACTGCGCTGGTTCTAATTGCGGATCAAGCGAGAGCTTTCCGATAGATTCTCGGTGAAGTGACTCAACATGGTTGCCAACGGCAGCTAACATACGCCTAACTTGGTGGTATCGCCCTTCAATTAGATGGATCCTATTAACTTTGCTGCAACCACTTCCACTTTTGTCGGCCTAGTCAGTTTATCACTGTCTTTTAGCCTGATCCCATGTTCAATTTGTTGTTTTTGTGTGCTACTAATATTATCAGCCAACACCACTCGGTAGCATTTAGCCTGTTTTTTAGCTGGTGCTGTCACCCGATGACTCCACTGGCCATCATTGCTGATCAATAACAAGCCGGTAGTGTCTATATCTAGCCGGCCAGCAAAATGCAATTCACTGCTACTCACCCCTTGTAACAATGTCAAAGCCGATGGGTGATTAGCTTGCGCCTGAGTAGACAAATAGCCCGTTGGTTTGTGCAGCATAATATAACATTTTTGCGGCACTTTCAGTGATTTATCACCATATTTAACTAATTGATTAGGCTGGGTATTCAGACCTACATCACGACATATTTGCTGATCGATAACTATTTGACCTGATTTAATTAGCTTTCTGGCCTGACTACGGGGCAAATCGAGTGCTTTAGCGACTCGTTTATCGAGGCGTATGCCTTTTTTAGACTGAATGATTGGCAACTGAGTTTCCTATCGGTGGTGCGAAGGCTATCAATCTTTTTGCTGCCATCTTTTTAGGCGCTGTTGGTCACTTTGCTTGGCTTCCACCCAAACATCCTTAGTAACACCATTGATTCGATAATGTTCCTGTTTCCAAAAGGTCGCATCCGTTTTAAGGTAATCCATAATATATTCCGCCGCCTCAAAGGCTTCACGCCGATGTAATGCCGCGGTTGCAACAAAAACTATGGGCTCGCCAGGCTTTAAATAACCGACTCGGTGCACCACAACCACCCTTCCCAACTGCCATCGTTTAACGGCTTTATCGATGATCTGCTGCAATAGCGTTTCTGTCATTCCCGGATAATGCTCTAAACTCATTGCGACCAGATGTTTTTCCGCTGATGAAACCCGCACACTGCCGGTAAAGATCACACTTGCACCATATTCGCCCTGCTGTTGTTGAACCATTCGATTAAAATGAGCAAGATCTAGCGCTTTATCTGTGATTGCAAGATAAACGGGATTGAGATGAATCTCGGTTTGTTTCAACTCAACTAGCCTCCCGTAACCGGAGGAAAAAAAGCCACTTGATCTCCCTGTTGCAAGCCCTTATCAGGATCACATAGGGTTTGATTACAGGCTATTTTTAAGCTAGTTTCAGAAGCAAAGACTTGCTGCCATTTTTCGTTATTTTTAGCATTTTCAAGCAGTTTTCGGCACAAATCGGCGATGATCGCACCATTTTCTAGCTCAACATTTAGTTCACTCACACCCAAAAGTTGCTTGTAACTGGCAAAAAATAAAACACTGACTGTTATTTTATCGTTTTTCATGCTCATCATCCTAAATTTTTATAAGCCATTATTTCGAACGTACCCACTCACCGGATCGTCCACCGGATTTAGTGTTTAGCTGAATATCCGTAATCAGCATGGCTTTATCCACCGCTTTGCACATATCATAGATGGTTAAACCGGCTGCTGCAGCGGCGGTTAAAGCTTCCATCTCAACCCCTGTTTGCCCAGATACTTTACACAAAGTTTCAATTTGAATCGCATAATTATCCCAGTTTGGAGTTAACTCGACCTTGATGGAGGTCAAGCTTAATGGATGACATAAGGGTATTATATCAGAGGTCTTTTTAGCCGCTTGAATGGCAGCAATTCTAGCGACAGCTAATACATCACCTTTTTTATGATGCCCTTCAACAATCATTTTTAAGGTTTTTTCAGACATTTTTACCATCGCAGACGCGGTAGCCACACGACAAGTAACGGATTTATCACCGACATCGACCATTTGTGCTTCGCCCTTATCGTTTATATGAGTAAAATGTGTCATAATTTGCCGCTCTAGTGTTAAATTTTAGTTTGTATGTCGAATTGATTCATATGGTCAGCGAATCAGTTGTTTATTGATTAACTATTAAGGTTGTTTGTCGATGGATAAAATCCACGTTACCGTTGCCGCTATTATAAAGCGAAATCAACACTATTTGTTAGTAAAAGAAAAAGCAAGCTCGGGTGATATCGTATTTAATCAACCTGCAGGCCATGTGGAACTGTATGAATCCCTTTCTGATGCCATTATTCGCGAGGTCAAGGAAGAAACCAATCTTGATTTTAAGCCGGATTCAGTCATTGGTACTTATCTTTTAAGCCCTGCCAGCAATGGCAAAACCTATTTACGCTTCTGTTTTTATGGTCAAGTACCAGAGCAACAAATAGCAAGCCCTAACGATCCAGATATTATCGACAACCATTGGTTTAGCCTCAATCAAATCAGCCAACTATCACGCAAAGAATTGCGCAGCGCTTTGGTTATACAATGTATCCAAGATTTCGAGTCAGGTAAATGCCTGCCACTGGATAGCTTAAAATTTTATGCCGATGAACATCAATTGGCAGATCAATGCCACAGCAAATAAAATAAGCAAGCGTAAAATCCTTTACTGAGCGAATCTAAGCATTAATTAGTCAGCCCCTAGCAGCAATTCGTAGCCAGTTTGCTTTAAATCCGTTAAAATAACCACAGGTCATTGAAACTTTTTAATTCAAGCCGTTATTTTAAACCCTTATTTTAAACCAATATCTAAATCTGATTAAAAAACAATCGCCTATTGATATCAAGATATTCCCAATATTTAATGGCAAGAGCTATTCTAATGAATCACACAAGTCAATTAAACAATCAGCTCAAAAGTGCATTTCAAAACATCGCTACTGATGCAGTGGTAGTAGTGGGTTTATCCGGTGGGGTTGACTCATCGGTAGCCGCTTATCTATTAAAACGCCAAGGCTTTAAGGTGATTGGTGTGTTTATGAAAAACTGGGAAGAAGACGATACCGATGATTATTGTTCTGCGGCTGAAGATATGGCAGATGCCAAAGCGGTGGCTGACAGGCTAGATATCCCATTTAAAACCATTAATTTCGCGGCTGAATATTGGGACAATGTGTTTGAGTATTTTCTGCAAGAATATAAAGCGGGTCGCACACCCAACCCAGATATAATGTGCAATAAAGAAATAAAATTTAAGGCATTTATTGATTACGCCACACTGCTTGGTGCTAACTATATTGCCACCGGTCATTATGCGCGAATTGATCGCAGTAACCCTAACGTCGTAAAAATGCTAAGAGGGTTAGATGCGAACAAAGATCAAAGCTATTTCCTACACGGACTGAATCAACAGCAATTAAGCAAAGCCATCTTCCCAGTGGGCGAACTCGAAAAACCTTTGGTTAGAGCGATAGCGGAAGAGCAAGGTTTTGTGACCGCAAAAAAGAAAGATAGTACCGGCATTTGTTTTATCGGTGAACGCAAGTTTAAAGATTTTTTACAAACTTATATTACTGCACAACCGGGCGAAATTGAAGATGACCAAGGTAAGGTGATCGGACGCCATTCTGGTTTAATGTACCACACTCTTGGACAACGTAAAGGCATTGGCATAGGTGGATTGCCTAACGCCAGTGACCACCCCTGGTATGTGGTCGCAAAAGACATAAAACGCAATGTATTAATTGTCGGTCAAGGGCATGATCATCCGCTATTACAATCGACAGAATTATACACTTCACAAATTGACTGGATCGCTTCGCAGCGCCCCACCCAAGCATTTGATTGCACCGCTAAATCTCGTTATCGACAAACTGATTTTGAGTGCCGGGTATACCCTAGTAATGATGATGTTTGGCACGTCGTTTTTGAACAACAACAGCGTGCAGTAACGCCTGGCCAGTCTATTGTATTTTATCAAAATGAGATATGTTTAGGCGGTGGCATTATTGATCGAATTATTCAACAACAGGCAATTAACGATCAGCTGGCGATTAACTAATTTCGAATAGCGGTTTGGCAAGCCCTTTACACCCATATCAAAATTGAGCACTACAAGGAAAACGCTATTAAGATGAATCTGAATCAATCACAAATTGACCGCGCGATCGCATTAGCCGGAATCGCTCAATCGGTAAGAATCGTACAACACATCGCGTGGAAAGGTGAAACTAGCGATACCGATTTCAAGGCCATAATTGCTAGCCTACTAAAGATTAAAGCCGACTCAGCTATCGCAGTTTATGGCGGTAGCTTTGAAGTTGTGACAGGCTTAAGGATCATAAAACAGCAATTGGACACTCAAACTCCCAATAAAGATCCCGAACTAGTCGGCATGACCATTCATTTACTGTCATTACATAAACAATTAATGGTTCGAGATGATATAATGCAGCAACTCAGCCAAGGCATTGAACGCCTATCCAACCGCTATTCTGACGAAGCCTTTTATCAAGATAATGAAATATTCGCTCAACTTTTAGCTGACATTTCAGATATTTATCAATCAACTATTTCAAAGTTAGGCAATCGTATCAAAGTTAATGGTGAGCCCAAATATTTAAAGCTCGAAGAAAACCAAAACAAAGTTCGTGCGGCTTTACTTTGTGCCTTTCGCAGTATATTTTTGTGGCGACAATCTGGCGGTAGCCGTTGGCAATTTTTACTTGGTAAAAAAGCCATTTTATCTGCGGCCGACTACCTCATAAAAAATCCGCAATCAAATTAATTCTCATCATCTTGTGATTTGTTATAGATGAAGTTGTTACCTTACTAATAATTAAATGCTTGGTTAAACCATTGGAATCAATCAATGAATAGGTCCTACCAAAAAACACTTGCTAATTCTAGTCTTAAATATTTTGATATTCAAACGGCGGTCAATCAATTAAAACCCAACGCCTTTGACAAAATGCCCTACACCTCTCGAGTTTTTGCTGAAAATTTATTACGCCGTTGCCCTAAAGAGGACTTGGAAGCCTGTCTACTACAACTGATTGAAAGCAAAAATGATCGTGACTTCCCATGGTATCCGGCAAGAGTCGTGTGCCATGACATTCTCGGACAAACAGCCTTGGTGGACCTTGCTGGTTTAAGAGATGCCATTGCCGAAAAAGGCGGCGATCCAAGTAAAATTAATCCTGTGGTACCGACCCAGTTGATTGTCGATCATTCACTCGCAGTGGAGCATGATGGCTCCGACCCACAGGCATTTGAAAAAAATCGTGCCATCGAAGATCGACGCAATGAAGACCGATTTCATTTTATTAACTGGTGTAAAGATGCCTTTGATAATATTGATGTGATTCAACCGGGTAATGGCATCATGCACCAGATTAATTTAGAGAAAATGTCACCCGTGATACAAGTCAGAAATGGCATAGCCTTTCCTGATACATTAGTTGGAACAGACAGCCACACACCCATGGTGGATGCATTGGGTGTCATTGCCGTTGGCGTTGGTGGACTAGAAGCCGAAAGCGTTATGCTTGGTCGTGCTTCCTATATGCGACTTCCAGAAATTATTGGCGTAGAGCTTAAGGGCAAACCCAAAGCTGGGATCACCAGCACCGATACGGTGTTGGCACTAACCGAATTTTTACGCCAGCAAAAAGTGGTATCCAGTTACCTTGAATTTTTCGGCGATGGTGTGCCCTATTTAACCCTTGGCGATAGAGCAACCATATCCAATATGACGCCGGAATTCGGTGCCACCGCCGCGCTTTTTTATATTGATCAACAAACCATTAATTATTTAAAACTTAGCGGCCGTGAGCCCGAACAAATTGCGCTGGTTGAAAGCTATGCAAAAGCCAATGGTTTATGGGCAGAGAGTCTTAAACAAGTGGTCTATAAAAGAACACTGAATTTCGATCTCAGCCAAATCGAAAGAAGTATCGCCGGCCCTTCAAACCCTCATAACCGCGTTTCCACTAGCCGTCTTACAGAAATAGGACTGGCCAAAACAAGCCCATCACCTGAAACAGGTTTAATGCCCGATGGTGCCTGTATTATCGCCGCTATTACAAGCTGCACCAATACCAGCAACCCTCGAAATATGATTGCCGCAGGTCTTATCGCAAAAAAGGCCAATCAACTCGGTCTGAAAAATAAACCCTGGGTAAAAACTTCCTTAGCACCCGGATCAAAAGTGGTGGAGTTGTATTTAAAACAAGCCGGATTATTAACCGAACTAGAGCAACTAGGATTCGGCATAGTCGGATTTGCTTGTACTTCTTGTAATGGTATGAGTGGTGCGCTTGATCCCAAAATAAAACAAGAAATTGTGCAAAGAAAACTCTATACCACCGCCGTTTTATCAGGCAACAGAAACTTTGATGGTCGCATTCATCCGCAGGCGGAACAAGCCTTTTTGGCCTCTCCCCCGCTGGTTGTTGCCTATGCTATCGCCGGTAGTATTCGGGTCGATATCGAAAAAGATCCCCTAGGTTATGATTCACAAAACAATCCTATTTACCTAAAAGATATTTGGCCAAGTGATGATACGATCAATCAAATAATTGAAGCCAGCGTTAAACCGGAACAATTTAAGCAAGTCTATCAACCCATGTTTGATATTAAACAGGACACGGGGATAAAATGTGACCCACTATACCCTTGGAATCGAAAAAGTACCTATATTCAACGTCCTCCCTATTGGCAAGGCGCATTGGCTAAACCCAGAGAACTAAAAAATCTACGCCCACTGGCTGTTTTAGGTGACAATATCACTACCGACCATTTATCCCCATCTAACGCCATCCAACTTAATTCTGCGGCCGGTGAATATCTGCATAAAATGGGACTGAAGGAAGAGGATTTTAATTCCTATGCCACCCATCGAGGTGATCACCTCACCGCCCAAAGAGCTACTTTTGCCAATCCTAAACTGATTAATGAAATGGTTTTGGAAAATGGCAGGATCAAACAGGGTTCCTTTGCACGACTAGAGCCCGAAAATAAAACCCTGCGTATGTGGGAAGCGATTGAAAGCTATATGCAAAGGCAACAAGCATTAGTGATTATTGCCGGTGCGGATTACGGACAAGGCTCCTCCCGAGATTGGGCTGCCAAAGGGGTTAGACTGGCAGGTGTCGAGATGATATTAGCCGAAGGTTTTGAACGGATCCATCGTACTAATCTTATTGGCATGGGTATTTTACCGGTTGAGTTTACCCATAATGAAACCCGCAAAAGCTATCAGATTGATGGTAGCGAGTGCTTCAGTTTAATAGGCGATCCAAAACCGAGCCAAAAATTAAGCGTTGAAATGATTCGAAAAAATGGCGAAACGATTCAGATCCCTGTCTTCTGTCGCTTAGATACCGAAGAAGAATTAGCCATTTATCAGGCAGGCGGAGTGCTACAGCGCTTTGCCGATGATTTTTTAAAGGGAGAGAAATGAACCCATGAAATCTTTCCCTCCCCAATTAAAGATCCCAGCTTGTTATATGCGAGGCGGCACCAGTAAAGGCGTGTTTTTTAAGCTGGATGATCTACCAGTACAGGCACAAGTCGCCGGTGACTATCGTGAGCAATTATTACTAAGAGTGATCGGTAGCCCCGATCCCTATGGCAAGCAAACCGATGGCATGGGCGGCGCAACCAGTAGCACCAGTAAGTGTGTGATCCTTTCTAAATCAAGCCAAGCCGATCATGATGTTGATTATTTATTTGCTCAAGTGGCAATCGATAAAGCCTTTGTTGATTGGAGTGGCAATTGCGGAAATTTAACCGCCGCGGTGGGTGCGTTTGCGATCCATAGTGGCTTAATTAACAAACAAAAAAATTCCCCGAAATGGCATCGCAAAAATTAAAATCTGGCAAGCCAATATTCAAAAAACGATTATCGCTCATATTCCGATAACCAATGGCGAAGTTCAGGAAACGGGTCACTTTAAATTAGATGGCGTTACCTTCCCTGCCGCTGAAGTAACGATCGATTTTATTGATCCTGCTGCCAAAGGTGCCTTATTCCCACCGGCAATCTTGTTGATACTTTACAGCTATCATCGAATGAGCGTTTAAAAGCCACCTTAATCAATGCGGGCATTCCAACCATTTTTATCAATGCCAGTGATATTGGTTTTAGCGGCAAAGAGCTGCAAAGAGATATCAATGGAAATGCTGATGCTTTGGATCTGTTCGAGAAAATCCGCGCCATAGGTGCGCTAAAAATGGGACTTATTGACCGAGTTGAAGATTCAATACAAAGACAACACACACCAAAAATTGCTATGGTCGCGACAGCGCAAAGTTACACCAGTTCCAGCGGAAAAATGATCCAAGATACCGATATTGACCTCAATGTTAGAGCCCTCTCGATGGGCCTATTGCACCACGCCATGATGGGCACAGCCGCCGTTGCCATTGCCACCGCAGCCGCCATTCCCGGAACACTGGTCAATACTGCCGCTGGTGGTGGACAGCCAGCAGAAATAACCTTTGGACATCCCTCGGGTAGTCTTAAAGTCGGTGCAAAAGTTGAACAAAGCGGCAAGGCTTGGCGAGTTGAGCAAGTAATAATGAGTCGCAGCGCAAGACGACTGATGGAAGGGTTTATACGGGTACCGGCTCCTTAATGGGAATAAAAGGATTTATTTAACTATCGGAAATTTACAATTTAATAACTTTAAAACTAAAATCCATCATTTTAATTTTTTTCTTGGCTGTTAAGAGATTGAACCATGCCTGAAATTCAACTATTTAGCCGATATTCAAACAAAACTGGTCCCATCCTAAAAAAATAATTGATTTCATTACCAAGCCTCAAAAAAAAGCGCTACTCAAGGAAGACGCCTTCTGATTTCTGCCTGTCTATTATTTTTTATTGAGGTATATTTTCAATACCAAATAAGGAGCGGCAATTATTACTGCCTTGCTGATCTTCCATCTGTTGCTGAAATTTAAGTAAAGAAGGCTCTTGAAAATACATGCACGAAAAAGCACTCATAAGCACATCTTTCTGACTGTAATAGCAACTTCCCTTTTTTCGAGGATCAGAGATGGCGTTAAAATGAGAGGCCATCGCTTGCCTAAGAGCGGTGAAATTGAGATGCTTTTTTTGTTTTAATAAGAGTTTCACGAATAAACCAGCCAAAATATGGGTATCTACTTTGATCAGATCGCTGGATTCATAAAAAGTTCAATTTTATTTGAAATAATATTCTGAAGCCTTCCTTTAGTGCGAAAGCAATATTTTTGATGGCGCTGTATAGCTGATAGACTAGGCTTTTTAATTTCACCGAGAATTGCTGAAAGACTCGGGTCAATGTCTTACAAAACCGAGTAATTTCAAGATCTTTTGTAAGCGATCCACCCGGCTTTGTGTGCGAGATATCTCAAAGGTGCCTGTCTACTAATTTTTTCACGAATAAACCAGCCAAAATATGGGTATCTACTTTGATCAGATCAGCTGGATTCATAAAAAGTTCAATTTTATTTGAAATAATATTCTGAAGCCTTCCTTTAGTGCGAAAGCAATATTTTTGATGGCGCTGTATAGCTGATAGACTAGGCTTTTTAATTTCACCGAGAATTGCTGAAAGACTCGGGTCAATGTCTTACAAAACCGAGTAATTTCAAGATCTTTTGTAAGCGATCCACCCGGCTTTGTGTGCGAGATATCTCAAAGGTGCCTGTCTACTAATTTTTTACACCAAGGTTTTAAGACTAAAAGCGAGAATCATTTTCACAGGGTATTCCATCGTAATCTCCATCCATTTTGGTATTCGGACAATTCCTGATATAAAACACAGCTTCAGCTCTCGACTTCATTTGACTACAGTATTTCCGCCCATCGCATTTAAAATTGTGTTTAACTTGTATTGGGGCGGATATTATTTGATAATTACCAACCACTAAAGAGCTCTTTTTTTTGAAATAGTTATTGTAAAAAAACAAACCTGCGAAAATTAATAACCCAAAAAATAATAATTTAGGTAAAGGGGTTAGAGCTATTTGCATGCCTAGTTATACTCTTTCGTTTTACTCGCGGTTTAATTGTTGAAACACCTTCTATTCTAGCATTAACAGCTCTATTTTTACCTTCATTATCAGTATGGATTTGATAAAAAATAACATCTCCTACAATAGGACGGCGGCCCATAGTTTTTAAAGCTGAAATATGAATAAAAACATCTCGTTTTGCATTCTCAGGTCTTAGGAAACCGAATCCTTTGTATTCATTCCATTGCTTTAATTTCCCTCTATATATGTTATTCATTGAACCCCTTTATTTAAAACTTAACGCATAAGCAGTTGAAAATGACCCACGGCTCGCGAGTTGGTTTTCGGTAA
>JAUZSK010000005.1 GCA_030949565.1 Enterobacterales bacterium | reverse complement strand
CCGAGCCTATTTAGTTTATAATTTCCTTCGTTTAATATTTAATTAAAGGCTTTTATTTCTTTTGTTTGATCGTCATAGTGGCGGCGAAAACGCCGTGTTAGTTCATATCGAATTACCTGATTCCCATAATAAAGAAGACAGGGATGAATTTATCGATCTAGCGGTGTCCGCTGGTTTAAACATTAAATCCATAGTGGGCGGAAGTCGTAAACGTCCCGATCCTCAATATTTTATTGGCACCGGCAAAGCCGATGAAATTCGGCAAATTGTTGAAGATCTTGAGGCCGATGTGGTTTTATTTAATCACCGTTTATCGCCTGCTCAGGAACGTAATATAGAAGCCTTGGTTTGTTGTAGGGTCATTGATCGTACCGGATTAATCTTAGATATTTTTGCCCAAAGAGCCAAAACCCATGAAGGTAAATTACAGGTTGAATTAGCTCAACTTAAGCACCTATCCACTCGATTAATTCGTGGCTGGACTCACCTTGAACGGCAAAAAGGCGGGATTGGTTTGCGCGGCCCCGGTGAAACTCAGCTTGAAACAGACCGTCGTTTATTGGGTGACCGAATTAAAAGCATTGGTAAACGCTTGGATAAGGTTCAAAAACAGCGCGAGCAAAGTCGTCGTGCGCGCAAACGGAATAATATTCAAACCGTGGCACTCGTCGGTTATACCAACGCTGGAAAATCGACCCTCTTTAACCGTCTGACAAAAGCCGATGTTTATGCGGCAGATCAGCTTTTTGCGACCCTCGACCCCACCCATCGACAAGTGGAAATCCAACCCGGCCAGCGAATTATCTTATCCGATACGGTCGGCTTTATTCGCCATCTTCCGCATGATCTAGTGGCTTCATTTAAGGCTACCTTGCAAGAAAGTAAGCAAGCAGATATTTTGTTACATATCATTGATGCAGCAGATCCGAGAAAAGAGGATAATATCGAACAGGTTTACCAAGTCCTTGAGTCAATTGGCGCCAGCGATATCCCAGTGATTGAAGTTTACAATAAAATTGATCAATTACCCAAATGTGTCGCAAGAATAGAAGCTCAAACAGCGTATGAAGACGGCTCGGATGGAACCGAACGGGTGCTGCAAAAGGTCTGGTGTTCGGCCAAACAAGATTTAGGGCTTGATCTGGTTTGTATGGCGATTGCAGAGGCGCTTGAAATAACCTGGTTAGACTTGAAATTACTGATTTTACCCCAAGATCAGAGCATTAGAAGCGAACTTTTTAACTTGAACGTGATTTTAGAGGAGTCTGCTCAGGAAAATGGTAATATTGAAATACATATTCGCATCGACCTAGCAGATTGGCGCCGCCTCAATAGGCAGACCAATAAAGCATTAGAAAATTGCTGTGTCGGCGAACTTCCCGAAAGTAACAACCAACCCAGCAAGTATCTTGGCTAGCTAAGCAATAAACGATTAGCCTGCTGCACACAGCCTACTCAGTTAGGCGATTAGATTAACCATCCTTATAATAAATGGGAGAAAACTATGCCTTGGAATCAACCAGGTAACAATGATGATAAAGACCCTTGGGGCAAGCGTAATAGAAATGATGGACCACCTGATCTGGATGAAGTTTTTAAGAAATTGGGTAGCATTTTTGGAGGCGGTAAAGGTGGCTCAGCTAGTGCTTCTGGAGGTAGGAGTTTTATTGCGACGCTGCTTTTGGTTTTTGGCGCGGTTTGGGGCGCTTCCGGTATCTACACCATTGATGAGGCTCAAAAAGGCGTGATCCTACACTTTGGTCAATATGATCGTACTGTTGGAGCCGGTTTAGGTTGGGTACCCACGGGTATTGAAAAGATCATAAAGGTCAATACCGATGAAATGCGTAATGCTTCGGTTTCGGGTGTTATGTTAACCAAGGATGTTAACATTGTTGAAGTGGATGTGGGTATTCAGTATCAAGTCGAATCACCTGAGGATTATTTGTTTAAGTTGGGTAATGTAGAATCAACGCTCGAACAGGCCTCAGAAAGTGCGCTACGCCAAGTGGTTGGTAATACCAGTGTGGATGCGATTTTAACCACTGATAAAGAGCGTATTCAAAATGAACTAAAAGTTGAAATCGATCAAGTGCTGGCTCAGTATAAAAGTGGTTTAAGTGTCAGAACTGTGACCTTGAAGAAAGTGAGCCCACCGAGAGAAGTTAAAGACGCTTTTGATGAAGTTAACCGCGCCACGCAAGATGCTAAGCGAGAAATTCAAAACGCTGAAGCCTATCAAAATGAAAAGCTTCCTTTAGCAAAAGCTGATGCTGAGAAAATGAAGCAACAGGCGAATGCTTATCGTGCCACGATATTAGCCAAAGCCAACGGTGAGGTTGCACGTTTTAAAAGCTATTACCGCAATATCAAGCGGCACCAGAGGTTACTCGTACTCGACTCTATATCGATGCGGTAGAACATGTCATGTCAAATACTAGCAAGGTTATTATTGATACCAAAAGCGGTAACAATATGATTTATCTTCCGCTAGACCAAATTATGAAAAAGAATCAGGAGAGTCAAAATGACAAATAGAAGCTTTTTTACCACGCTACTTTTCGTCTTGGTTTTGGTGACGGCGGCTAAATCTGTCTATATTGTTGAGCAAACTGAAAAAGGCTTGATTTTAAGATTTGGTAAAGTTTTACGAGACAATGACAAGATCCCTCTAGTTTATTCCCGAGGACTGCACTTTAAAGTGCCTTTTGTAGAGGATGTGGTGTTGTTGGACACGCGGGTGCAGTTAATGAATGGCACTCCCGATACTTTTACCACACAGAATAAAGAGTTTTTAGATGTCGATACCTATGTACAGTGGAAAGTCAACGATTTCGCCAAATTCTATGTGCGTACCAATGGTAATTTTAGAAAGGCCGAACGCTTTATCGAAGGCTTTGTCGATAACGGACTACGCAATCAATTTGGTAAAAGAACTCTGACTCAAGCGATATCTGGTGGTAGAGAAGAATTGATGGGTGATATTCGTACTTTCGTTAATTCTAAAGTTCCAGAATATGGACTTGAAGTGGTCGACATTCGAGTTAAAAAGGTCAACTATACTTCACGGGTTTTAAATAATGTTTACCGACAAATCCAATCGGAACGGATTGCACAAGCAAAACTGATCCGAAGTGAAGGTAAGCAGGAAGGTAATATCGTTATGTCAAAGACCGATGCCAATGTAAAAAGAACATTGGCGGAAGGTGATGAATACGCGCGAACGATTCGAGGTTTAGCCGATGCAGATGCGGCTAAAATCTATGCGGAAACCTACAATAAAGATCCCGAGTTTTATGCCTTTTTACGCAGCTTAGATGCCTATAAAGCCTCTTTTAGCAGTAAACAGGATATTCTTGTTGTCAGTCCCGATAGTGACTTCTTTAGGTATCTAAAAAGGGCTAAAGGTAAAAAGTAGTAAAAAACTATCCTATAATCCTTTTTTACTAGGGTAATAAACTAAAAAAGAGTGGGCTTGCCTGCTCTTTTTTTTGAATAGCAAAAAGTACCTGTGTTTTTATTAAAAAAGGCTAAAAAAAAGCGGAATTCATGCGCCGATAAGAGTACAATTTGCGGTTTCTTGTTAGGAAATAGCAAATTAATACTATGAGCAAAAACTCTCAATCCGCAAAAAATATTGTCATCCTAGGGACTCAATGGGGCGACGAAGGAAAAGGTAAGATTGTCGACCTTTTAACCGACCGTGTTGCGGCGGTAATTCGTTTTCAGGGCGGACATAATGCTGGCCATACATTAGTGAT
Source organism: Enterobacterales bacterium (assembly GCA_030949565.1). Lineage (GTDB taxonomy): Bacteria > Pseudomonadota > Gammaproteobacteria > Enterobacterales > Kangiellaceae. The sequence continues at coordinate 130,503 of JAUZSK010000005.1, read as the reverse complement.
TGACGGTAAAAAGACTGTGCTGCATCTTATTCCATCGGGTATTTTGCGCGAAGGCGTCAAGTGCATGATTGGTAATGGTGTGGTGCTCTCGCCCGAAGCTTTGGCCAAAGAAATGAAAATGTTAGCCGCCAATGGAGTACCGGTGAAAGAAAGGCTCAGAATTAGCCCTGCTTGTAGCTTGATTTTACCCTATCACATAGCCCTAGACCAAGCCCGTGAAGCAGCTAAAAGTGATGCTGAAAAAATCGGTACTACCGGCCGTGGTATCGGTCCAGCCTACGAAGATAAAGTCGCCCGCCGCGGTTTAAGAGTCGATGACCTGTTCTATCCTGAACGTCTTAAACAAAAGCTCACAGAGATTCTGCATTATCATAATTTTATTCTGACCCAATATTATCAACAGCCAGAAATAACCGTAGAAAGTGTATACCAAGAGTGTCTAGGTTATGCTGAACTACTTAAAGATCTAGTCGAAGACATCCCTCACAGCCTGCACCAAGCTCGCGAAAGAGGCGAGTCATTATTGTTTGAAGGAGCTCAAGGGACCTTGTTAGATATTGATCATGGCACCTTTCCTTATGTGACTTCATCGAATACCACTGCTGGCGGCACAGCAACCGGTTCGGGTTTTGGCCCGCTTTATTTGGACTATGTGTTAGGTATTACCAAAGCTTATACCACGCGTGTCGGTGGTGGCCCTTTTCCCACCGAACTATTTGATAATGTGGGACTACATCTTGCTGAAAAAGGCCATGAATTTGGTGCTACCACTGGTCGACCAAGACGTTGTGGCTGGCTTGATGCGGTGGCTTTGCGCCGTGCGATTCAAATCAATAGTGTGACCGGAATTTGTTTAACAAAGTTGGATGTACTAGATGGTTTGACAAGCCTAAAAATATGCACCTCTTATCAATGTCCAGAAAGAGGCAATATGCAAACCACTCCCACCAGCGCTGAAGGATATGAACAAGTGACGCCGCAGTATATTGAAATGTCAGGTTGGAATGACAACGCTTACGGCGTTCAATCTTGGGATGGTTTACCACAAGCCGCTAAGGACTATATTGCCAAAATTGAAGAATTAGTTGGCGTGCCCGTCGACATCGTTTCAACCGGTCCCGATCGAGTTGAAACTTTAATCAGACGTGACCCTTTTAGTGTGGAGAAACAATAGACCGAATGGATGCGGCGCAAAAAGTTTTACAAGATACTTTTGGATACGATGGGTTTCGTTTCAATCAAAAACAAATAATAGATAAACTCATTTCTGGTGGGGATGTTTTAGCTTTAATGCCGACAGGTGGTGGCAAGTCTATTTGTTACCAGATCCCGGCGTTGGTTCGACCGGGCGTTGGGATTGTGGTCTCACCCTTGATTGCTTTTAATGCAAGATCAAGTCGATGCACTTCAATTGTTAGGGGTTAGCGCAGCCTTTATTAATTCCAGTTTAGCCAATCATCAAGTTGAACAAATTCAACATCAGGTGACTCAGGGAACCATCGACCTGCTTTATGTTGCACCGGAACGGCTATTAATGCCGACTTTTTTAGACTTTTTAAAAGGCCAAAAAATCTCCCTATTCGCAATTGATGAAGCCCACTGTGTTTCCCAATGGGGACACGACTTCAGACCGGACTATCAACAGCTTTCTGTACTGCATCAATATTTTCCTGATATTCCAACCATTGCTTTAACTGCTACCGCCGATCAACCAACCCGACAGGAAATTATTAGCGCATTAAAACTAAAAGACGCTGAAAGTTTTGTTAATAGTTTTGACCGGCCCAATATCCGCTATTTGATTTCAGAAGACCATAAAAGTCGTGACCAATTATGGCAGTTTATTCAGCAAGACTATCCAAAGGATGCAGGTATTATCTATTGCCTGTCGCGTAAAAAAGTTGATGCGACGGCTGAATGGTTACAAGATAAAGGACGTGTTGCATTGCCTTATCATGCTGGATTATCGGCGCAGCAGCGTAGAGAAAACCAGCAGCGATTTTTACGCGAAGAGGGCGTTATTGTGGTTGCAACAATCGCTTTTGGAATGGGCATAGATAAACCCGATGTTCGCTTTGTTGCACACCTAAGTTTACCTAAAAGTATTGAGGCCTACTACCAAGAGACCGGGCGTGCAGGACGAGATGGAAACACCTCGACCGCTTGGATGGCTTATGGTTTACAGGATGTTATCCTACTAAGGCAAATGATGCAGCAGGGTGACGCTAATGAGGCTTATAAAAGGATCTCTCAACAAAAACTCGATGCCATGCTTGGGCTATGTGAATCCACCAGCTGTCGTCGGCAGATTTTACTCAGTTACTTTGGTGAGACTATTGAAAAGCCTTGTGGTAATTGTGACAATTGTTTAAATCCACCTCAAACTTGGGATGCAACCCTCGCCGCAAGGCAAGCCTTATCTTGTGTTTTTCGTTCTGGTCAGGTCTTCGGTGTGGGCTATGTGATTGACCTTTTGCTGGGTAAAGTTAATGATCGTGTGAGCAAAAACCGCCATGATCAGTTATCAACTTTTGGCATTGGTAAAGATCATTCAATGGCCGAATGGCGGAGCCTATTTCGCCAACTAGTCGCGCAGGGCTATCTGTATGTCGACCACGAGCATTATGGTTCTATTAAGTTAACTGAAAAAAGTCGGCCTTTATTAAAAGGGCAAGAATCACTGCTGGCTAGAAAGCTAATTAAACCTGAGAAAACAAGAAAAACTAAAAGGTCAAAAATTTCGAGCATCCACCAACCCTTGATGGACGCACTTAAGGCTTTAAGAAAATCCTTAGCCGAAGAACAAGGTATGCCGCCCTATGTTATTTTTCATGATTCAACTCTTAATCAAATGGTAGAAAAACGACCTAGCGAATTGTCTGAAATGAAATATATTAGCGGCGTTGGTGAGCGTAAATTGGAGCAGTATGGTGAAGCCTTTCTTCAAGTGATTAAAGCTCATCCGTTGGCCAAAAGTATTAATGCCAAACTATCAGACACTGTTAATGAATCATTACTTTTATTCTCACAGTTAAAAGATGTCTCAATCATCGCACAAAAAAGAGAACTTACCCAAAGTACGATTTACAACCATTTGGCGCAAGGCATTGCTATTGGATTACTCGATCTAGAACAGTTGATTGAGGTGAGCTCAAGTCAATATCAGCAGATTTTACAGGCATTAATGAGCGTAGAATCGGATACCATTGGTCGTTTAAAAAAGATTAAGGAACTTATCGATGAAGACATTGATTACGGCCTAATCCATTGTGTCATTGCAGCAGAAGAAGGTCTCACTTAAAACTGTGCATTAATTAGTTGATAGTTTTTATAATAATTTAAACAGTTGATTAGCCCAAGAGATCGCTTCTTCATGAGACTGGTAATAGATCGCTCTTTGTTTTTCCGTCAGAGTAGCTAAATTATCAAAATTTTGATATTCCAAATCTATTGTTAGCTTTAAAACTTCACCTTTTTTACCTTTGAAATCTAGCAGTGCATGATAAGTATCATGAGAAAGGTTGAGTTTTTTTAGTAACCAACTTTTTTCCGCCAGCATAACCGCATCAATTCCAGAAAATAGACCGACTGTAAAATAAGCTTCCGGTCGGTCTAAGTTCATTTTTTCTGAGACTAATTCACAGGTCCTTGCGCGGGTCAGTAATATCAAAAACAGGTTTTTGTTTTGCTGGTTGTTACCAGCGAGGACCATCGCCATGGCCCATTTTTTTATTTGATCAAGCCCCATAAAGACTACCGCTTCATGCAGGCTATCGACTTTTTGGAAAGTCGGCAGAGTGGACTGTTCACTATTTTTAATATTTGATAACTCAGTTTCGTGTCTCTTGAAATTGAATGGCTTAGTTCATCAATATCGATTTCTTCATTTTGTAATTGGCCGACGATTTTCAAGGCAGTTTCTGAATTGTTATTAATCTTTTTGCCATAAACGGGCACCGGTTTTTCTAAAAAATAGCCTTGGAATAGATTAAAGCCTAAAAGCTCACACAGATCATAGGTGGCTTGATCTTCTACTTTCTCAGCTAGCAATAAAGGTTTATTCTCAAGTTGACAAAAAACCTCCTGATGAAAGTGTTTCATTTTTTTTGCTAGTTCTGCAGCGGATAATCCCAGTAGCTCGAATTTAATGTAGTCAACCAAGGGTAATAGTGGGGCAAAATGAGGTAAAAAAGTATAGTCATCCAACGCAAAGCGATATCCTCGCTTTTTTAGCTCTTTAATACGTTCGATCAAAAAGTCATCGACAATAACATCTTCCAATATTTCAACTACGATACGGTTTGGGTCCAGTGGAAAAAAGGAATCGGACAGCAGTAGAGACTTGGTTAGATTAATAAAAATTTTGACGTTTGGAGCTTCATCATCATCTAAAATACTACCACAGTAATTAACGATCAGTGAAGCTGTGGCCTTATCACCATCTTCAAAAATGGCTGATTCCGGGTCATTGTCCCGATAGAGTAGCTCAAAAGCATAGAGTTGTTTCTTGTCGTCAAAAATAGGTTGGCGAGCGAATAGCAATTCACTGGATACGATTTCTGAGATATTATGAGTTGAGCGAGTCATACCTAATGTTTTCCCGAATACCTTGATGCAATCAAATGACGCGTTGCTAAGTTAAGGCTTAGTTGTCCTTTTCTAAGCTTAATTCTAGTTGAAACTAGGAAAATTGCCATTGAATTGTACCAAGTAAACATCTATTAACGATTTTAATTGGCCAATGGGTTCTCTGAGGTGTGTAGTCAATTTAATTATTTTGCCACCCAATGGTAATACCAAAATTTCGTGCGACCGCTAGAGTGGATAGATCATCCGCCGAGTTAAAATACCGCTCATTGAGCAGGTTATCAGCGTAGATGCTTAGCTTCCACATAGGATCTATATTCCAGCTAACACTAAAACTAAGGATATTGGCTGTGTCTGTTGCTATTTCACCGCTTGCCGTTGTATTTTTTGCGAAGCGGTGTTGCAGTTTGAGGTTAGATTGCCAAGCATCAGCATGATAAAAAAGTTGTAGGTTTAATCGGTTACTTGGGACATCCGCAAGTGGTTGATTAAAGGCGTCTGTGCCGTTTATCGCCAAACCTGAAAGTACCAATTCTAATTCATTGACAAAAGAATAATGATATTCTAATTCCAGCCCTTTTATGGTTCCTTGATCTTGGTTAATGTAGGTGAGTGAATTGTTAGATAACTGTATTCGCTGAATATAATTTTTAAACTGGTTAGCGAATAGGTTGAGCTTTAATTGATTGGCGGCAAAGCTTGCATTAATCCCAAAGTCAAAAGTATTGGCTTTTTCTGCTTGTAAATTTGGATTGCCAATCACTTGGCCTCTGGCCGTTGTTCCACTAAAAAACCGCTCGCTGAGTGAGGCGAAACGAAAAGCATTTCCGACATTAGCATTCACTTCTATGTGCTCAGATAAATGATAAGCCATGCCAATGAAACCGGTAACAGCGGTTTGGTTACTGTCATGTACATTTACTGAGTTTGATGTTTGAACTTGGTCTGGTTGACTGCCTGAACGTTCAAAAGTGGCGCGCCCGCCTAATTGCAGCCTTAATCGATCGAATTTTTTGTGCTGGGTGTAAAAAATAGCAAATTCATCAAGGAAACCTTGTTTAAGTGTCTGCTGCTGTTGCGCGTTTTGGGTGATTAAATCTAACAGCGTTTCATAAATATTAACCTGTCTTCTGGCAAAATAATCCATTCCTAGAAGCTGTGCTGTGTTGCCTGATTTCCACGCCGTTTGCCAGCTTGCTCCGCTATCTTGGGATTCTGACTGCAGTTTACTACGTGAAATAGCTGGTTTTAAACTATGACTGGTGGTTGATTGATTATGAAAATAAAGACTCGCTGACCACTTGTCTTGATCACTTAAACGGCTTCGAAAAATAGCATGTTTTTCCTTGTCTATATTAACGATACGATTGGGGAAACGGCTATTGGAACGCCCTAAGTCATTACCTTCTGAGGCAAATATAAAATTCTCAAATTTTAAATCTGACCACCAAAAGTTTTTTTGTAGCATCAGGTTTTTTTGTTCAAAATGAGTATTTAATACTGACCCATTAATCGCCTCACTATTTCCCGCTTGACGATTTGATAATGAGATACCGCCATCCGCATCGCCCCAACGAAGTAGCTGAAACTGTTCATTACCACTTTGTTTATAACCTATGAGGCTTTTAATTCCTTCGGAGCGATCACCATCTAATTGGGTCACACCTCCAATAGCGCCGGAACCATAGTAGGTTGAAACTGGACCACGGGTGACCATAACATCACCCAGCATTAGCGGATCAATAAATGATGCAGCAACCCCTGCCCGGCGTTCGCTGGTAAGGCGTACATCTTCAAACAAGGTTAATATTCGTTGTCTGGATACCCCGCGAATTGAGACCACTTGATACAAGCCGGGTTGGCCATTCTCAGCAACCCCAGGGATGGATTCAATCAAGCTGGTTAAATTGTTAGGTAGCGTGGTTTGTTTTTCAAAATCGACCAAGCTGGTCGCTTGGGTGGTGGGCTTATGATCGGCAAAAGGGTATCTTTCGATTGGTAATTATGAGTGTGGTGTTAGGTAAATCGGCGCAGGCATTTTCGATAGGGGTGCCACTTTTTTGATTTTCATCAGGTGTACAATCGGTCCGATTTGTTTGGTCGGCTAAAAGGTTAAAACAAATGCATAAAAAGACCATCAGTCCGGTGATTTTTAGCGGTCGCAACAGAGCCATTGGGCATCAACAAATATCAAATCAATAGGACTCGCAGAATAGCAGGCTAGGACTATTTCTACTAGTGGAATATTTAAGCTTGAGAACTCAAGTATTGTGGCAAAAAGTTCGACCCATTAGAATATTTTTCCATGGTAAAGTTCATTTAAATATAAAAGGTAGCGATATATAATACCTATAGTTCAATGAATAGCAACTAGATCATCTACCGTTGAAAATAATTAGACTCTATTTAAAATGAAGATGAATTAAGATTAAAGGAGAATCAATTCGTATGAAACATCAATTAACAAAATACCAATCCAAAATACAGAGATTAAACCGAGTTTCAATTGTTGCTGTAACCTTAGTCCTTGCTAGTTTGTTGCTTTCTGGCTGTGCTGGGCAAAATTACAAACGCGGCGTATCCAGTAACTTGGTCAGCTATCTGTATCCAGAGGGGCAAATGGTATCACATAAGGATGATGCTTTACCCGTGTTGGAATTGCCGCTTCGGGTAGGAATTGCTTTTATCCCTGAATCTCAACATGACTACTCATTTACTCTAACCGAAGTCGAAAAACAAAAGCTGCTGCAAAGTGTGGCGCAACGTTTTAAGGCTGATAAGTCTGTTGCTCACATCGAGATTATTCCAGAAATTTATCTTAAGCAAGGGCGTGGTTTTATCACATTGTCTCAAGTGGCTAACATGTATGATGTGGATGTCATGGCTTTAGTATCCTATGACCAGGTTGAAATTAATGAGTTAAACCATTTTTCTTTGGCCTATTGGACCATTGTAGGGGCTGCCATTGTCCCTGGGGAAACATCGGAATTTCAAACCTTCGTGGATACCGCTGTATTTGATATTAAGACGCGTAAATTACTCTTTCGAGCTCCAGGTATCCACTCGGCAAAACGTCATCATACAGCTATAGGTTTTGAAAAAGGTAATCGTAAATTAAGAACCCAAAGCTTTACCATCGCCTCCGCGCAAATGACTGAAAACTTGGACCAAGAATTCACTCGTTTTAAAGCAAGAATTAAAAAAGGGGAAGGTGCAAAGGTTAGCTATCGAAAAAATTATAGCGGCGGTGGTGGCGGGTCAATGGGCTGGGGAGGTGTGTTGGTGTTATTTCTGCTACTGGGTTATTCAAGAGTCGGGAGGCGCTAGCTGCCAATCCGGCTATTCAAACGGTGTTTTAAGCAATAATCTCCAGCTGGCTGTAAAGACTCTATTTGTCTTTTTATTTTTAAGTTCCTCGCAAATCCTGTCTATACTTGAATAATTGAAGCCTTTTTGAAAGGCATTGGTTGACTGAATAAAGAGTGAAATGAATGGAATTTAATGATTATTTAAAACTGTTAGCTGAAAAGGATGGTTCCGACTTGTTTTTATCGACGGGCGCACCACCAAGTGCCAAGTTTCATGGTAAATTAATGGCAATTGACCGTAAGACCATGCTTCCCGGTGAAATTGAGGCAATCGCTAATAGCTTGATGAATGAAGAGCAAAAGTCTGATTTTGAGCGAAAACCGGAGATGAATCTGGCTCTTTCAAGATCCGGTGTTGGGCGTTTTCGAGTGAATATTTTTAAACAGCGTAACCAAGTTTCTATGGTCATTCGGGCTATTAAAGTGGATATCCCAAGTTGGCGTAGTTTAAATTTACCAGACATACTACCCAAGCTAGTGATGCAAAAACGGGGGTTGATCCTTTTTGTGGGTGGTACAGGATCGGGTAAATCGACCTCACTGGCCTCTTTAATTGACTACCGTAATTCCAATTCCTCGGGTCATATCATTACCATTGAGGACCCGGTAGAGTTTGTGCATCAACATAAAAAATCTATTGTGAACCAGCGAGAAATAGGTGTGGACACTGATAGCTATGAGGATGCGTTAAAAAATACTTTAAGACAAGCGCCCGATGTGATTTTAATTGGTGAAATTCGTGATCAGGAGACCATGGAGCATGCTCTGGCGTTTGCGGAAACCGGACATCTTTGCATATCAACGCTACATGCCAACAACGCTAATCAAGCACTGGATCGAGTGATTAATTTTTTTCCAGAAGAAAGACATAAGCAACTCCTGCTTGATTTATCGCTTAATCTGCAAGCCTTTATTTCACAACGATTAATTCCAACTGTTGATGGTAAGCGTTGTGCCGCGATTGAAATTTTATTGGGTTCGCCGCGGGTCTGTGACTTAATTAAGAAAGGCGCAATTGATGAAATAAAAGAAGTCATGCTAAAATCGGAAACTGCGGGTATGAAAACCTTTGACTCCGCCCTACTTGAACTTTATATTCAAGGCAAAATATCCTACGAAGCGGCATTAAAAAATGCTGACTCCAAAAATAATTTAGCATTAAAAATTAAGTTGTGTGGCAAAAAAAGCGCTGCGGTTGCAAATACTGAAAGCAACAAAAAGAAGCCTGAAAGTGAAAAAACAGCGAACGATGAACAACATAAACTGACTAAAAATGAAAAGGCTCCAAAGCAGGATGCTCCTGAAGAATCTACCCCAGATAGCTTAAAAACTCTTGACTTAAATGCTGGTGGTTTAAGTCTAGAGCCAATGGTTACGCCCGAACCTGACACAGAAACTGAGCTTGAGCAGCCGGGCGTGAAACATCGGGCCTAACGACGTTCTCCTCTATGTGAGGAACGGCTACCACGATTTGACGAACGGTTGCTTGACGATCGATTGCTTGATGAACGTGATCGAGAAGAATCGGAACGCGATGATCGATGATTGCTAGAGCCCGATGACCTTTCGCTTGAACGACTCCCCGAAGCGCGTCGAAGAGCTGAAGTTGATGAACTGCGTTCTACTGGACGACTTTCAGCCGGCTTTCTTTCGACAGAAGGCTGTCTTGTACCAGAGGAACGATTACGAGTTTCATTAGAGCGACTGCGAGTACCGCGATGCGTTTCATTGCCGCGGCTGTTTTCGTTGCTTCTAGATTGACTTTCCCGACTGCGATCTTCTCTATTATGAGTGTTACGATTTCTAGTGGTTGGCTTGGTTCTTGGTCTAGCTTTTCGTTCTTTAACACTAATACGACCATCTTTAAGCTCCTCACGAATTCGCTCTGGAGTAGCAATACGTGTGTTGCGATTAGCCCGCCCATTGTTAGACGTTCTATTTGCTCTTTCGGTATTACGATTAGCGCCACGACGATTAGCTATACTGCCAGTGTTTCGACCCGAGTTACTTCTTTCCGCTCGCCCATCAGCATAACGGACATTTCTGTTTTGCAGAATTTCGGCACGACTTAATCGGTTGCTTTGATAGCGGTTACTCACAGTGACGCTTCGATAAGAAACTCCACGTCGATGAGCTGGGTTATGGCTCCAGCGCCGAGTATTTTGATTGTAGACTATGTCTTGATGACTATAATAATGTCCTGGGCGATAGTAGTGGTGCGGAATCCGCATAATTTGATGGTTTTGCCAATGGAATGCGCTAAAGAAAAAACCATAAGATATATGTATGCTTGGTCCCCAGTAAAAAGGGTTGTTATACCTAGAGTAAGAGTAGCTGTCATAATAGGGGTCATACCAATAGACGGGTGGGTAATGAGACCAGTACCAAGGACCATAAACCACACGAGTATCATAGTAGGGTACATAAACAATTTCACGTTCAACCGGTTGAATGACGATGTTATTATCGTCTCGGCTAATCGAAACTTTATCCATTTTATCCAGATTTCCGGCATCATAAGCTTTTTGCCTTAAGGATTGAACACTGGCAAGTACCGCTTTTTCATTTTGAAGAAACGCGTCTCCTAATTTCTGGGTCCATTCTAGATTCTCACTCATACGTTTAAGCACCTTTGGAAAAGCGGTTAATGCTTTGATGCTAGGATCCCAACTTTTATACTCAACGGCTCGAACAGCATCTGAGCCTTTAATATTGGGATTATTGGCAGCCCAGCGCTCAGCTTGAATCACTTCTAGCGGATAGGTTGCGGCTATTAACACATGAGAGAGTATCGTGTCCGGATATAGTGCAATCGGTGCCAGAATTTGCTCTAGCTCTGCTTGACTAAAGTATTTGTCATCACTTTCTCGGTCATCATCATCGGCCCAAGTACTGCCAATGGTTAAAGCAAGGAGTCCGAAAAGAAAAATAGATTTTAAAAGCTTCATAATAGTCACCTTTTTCGAAATTGATTAGGCAAAAGACCTAATTTGAGTCTATTTTGGCACTTTGCAGCTTAACTAAAGCTGAACGCTACATAAATAAAGGCTCGTTTGCGAGTTTTTAGCTGATTTCTGTGAGAATTTGCTCGTTATAGTGGTTAAACGCTTGTGCGGGATAAAAGATGACCAAGAATTGCGTCTTTAGGCAGATTTATCGTTCTTTTCCGGGGATTCTGTAAATTAAAATGGCAAGATCCCCGATAAAACACTTCGGGGATACACTATTTTACAATAATAATCGGGTATGTGCTTTAATCGTTAATCCCAATTTGCGGTTGGACTGACATCGGCCTCGTAATCAACACCGTCAAAGCCAAAACCAAACAATTTTAGAAAATCTCGGTTGTAACCATCATAATCACCCAATTGTGGGAAATTTTCAGTGGTCACTTTAGGCCAAATAGCTTTGATTAAACCTTGGATATGGTCATTGGTTTCCACACCATCCATGCGTAGGCGTTTTGCCTCATCAAGTGGTGGATTATCGGCCAATAAGTGCTTGGAAAATAGACCATAAATCTGCTCAATCACCCCTTCATGTACGCCTTCATCCTTCATCACTTGATACATCAGCGAAATATAAAGTGGCATCACCGGAATGGCTGAACTGGCCTGCGTCACCACCGCTTTTAGCGAGGTGACATAGGCTTTTAAACCGATATCACGATAGTTATTTTTGAGAGCACTTGCGGCTCGATCCAAATCTTCCTTGGCTTTGCCTATCGTTGCGTGACCATAGATGGGCAGAGTTAGTTCTTTGCCAATATAAGTGTAGGAGCTAGTCACACAGTTATCCGCTAACACACCCGCAGCATGCAGTCGTTTAAGCCAAATTTCCCAATCTTCGCCGCCCATCACCTTAACTGTGCGATCAATTTCTTCTTGATTAGCTGGCTCTAGTGAGATTTCATGCACTATTTTTTTACTGGTATCAAAGGTTTTGGTGGTGACAGGCGCACCGACCGGTTTAAGGGTCGAAACATAAGCCTCACCGGTATCGGGATCGGTTCTTCTTGGTGAAGCCAAGCTATAGATGACGAGATCGATTTTACCGAGATCTTGCTTGATTGTTTCAATGGTTTGATCTTTGATGGCATGAGAAAAAGCGTCACCATTAATGCTTTTGGCATACAAGCCCGCGCTTTTTGCCTCTTTATGAAAGGCTGCTGTGTTGTACCAACCAGCGGTTCCGGTGCGTTTTTCAGTGGGCTCCTTTTCAAAACAGATGCCGAGGGTTTTGGCTCCCGCGCCAAACGCCGCAGTAATACGAGAGGCTAAGCCATAACCCGTAGAGCAACCAATAACCAGTACATTTTTGGGTTTGTTGCTTAATTCCCCCTGCTGTTTTACATAGGCTATTTGCTGGCTTACACTTGCCGCGCAGCCCGTTGGGTGAGCATTGGTACAGATAAAGCCTCTGACTTTGGGTTTGATGATCATATTTGGCGTCCTAAAAGAATGTTTTTATATTTTTTAAACAATAAAAGTAATTTTACCCTGCATTGATTGCTTTATAAAGCGCTATTAGGCTGGTCGGTGGTGTTTACAGCCATCTTGGAGATATCTCGCACAGCAAGCTGGGTTGATCGCTTTACTGAATTCATACAGATTGAATAATCTTATAAGTTGGCGTACAATTTAAATACGTACAAATAGTTGGAGTGTGTAGTTATGCCACAAATAGCAGTAGAAAATAATGATCGAATGTCGTTACGCATCGCATCGGAAGAAAAGTCTCTTCTTATGCGTGCAGCCGCATTGCAACACACCAATATGACCGAATTTGTTATCCGCAATGTAGTATCAGCGGCACGCAAGGTCATCGATCAAAATGAACGACTAGAGCTGACCGAACGAGATAGTTTGCATGTTTTGGATCTTTTAGACGAACCACCCGCACCAAACGAAAAATTAATGACCGCAGCATTTGCTTTACCAAAACAATCATAATGCTTCTGTCCTGGCATGAAGAACCAATCAACAAAAATCATGATCGAAAAACCTTTGATTGCGGTGATGCTGCATTGAATCAGTTTTTGCAGCGACACGCTCGTCAAAGCCATGAAAAGGGTGGAGCCAAAACTTTTTGGCGGTAGATAATATCGACAATAAGAAGATCCTTGGATTTTATAGTCTAAGCCCAGCTTCCATCGCTTATGAGCGCACACCAGAAGTCATCAAACGAGGGCTGGCTCGTCAGGAAGTGCCGGTATTTAGGCTTGGCCGTTTGGCGGTTGACCAAACCGTTCAAGGAGCAGGACTAGGTGGACAGTTATTGCTTTCGGCAGGGCGTCGCTGCATTCTAGTTGCATCACAAGCTGGTGGTGTCGCTCTTTTGATCGATGCCAAAAACGAAAGAGTTGCAAACTGGTATGCTAGTTATGGCGCAATCCACCTAAAAGATGCAAATTTATCTTTGCTGTTACCCTTTAAAACGATTTATTCGGTCCTGACAGCCGCAGGTAAGCTTTGAACGAATATGGATCGGTGTCTGCCCCCATTAGAGTAGAAGCCATTCAGTATTCAGGGTATTCAGGGTCGGACCTCAGTAACTAATTGAATGTAAATAATAAAGTGTTAAAATAAGGGCCTAATATGGGCTTAAAGGGCTGTTTTTGGACCCTTTTTCATTACTTTAAGGAAGAAGGAAGCAATCCATTTAGTGGATGATGATTGTGTTGTAAAAGATCCAATTGGCGCTTACAGCTGCCTTTTTTGATAGCTAAAAGGGGTGTTTAAGTGCTAAAAACAGCAATTAATTATGACTAAAGGTAATAAAAACATATAGCTGCTGAGGTCCGACCCCGAAAGGGCGAAAGGGCTGATAGAACAGTTCATTGCGAGGAGCATAGCGACGTGGCAATCACTTAGCCGAGAAATTAGATTGCCGCGCTTCGCTCGCAATGACGGCTCCTATCCTGTTCTAGTGCCTTTGTGATTTAGTCCAAACCAGCAATCAAAAATGAAAACAGTTGCTGCTTTTTATTTAGTCTCTACCCCTTTTCAAGGAGAGAAATTATGAGTGGTTTAAGAGGAGGGTAATCTCGAATTACCGCGCCGCTACGCTTCTCGTAACGACGCTATTTAGGGCCGAAATTTTATTGTTCTTTAGGCTCTAGCCCCATATTATAAAGGGTAAAAGCAAATAGATCGGCATATTGATCAATAATTTTGGATACAGGAGTTCCTGCACCGTGGCCGGCCTTGGTTTCGATTCGAATTAATACCGGCGCATCACCCGCTTGCTTAGCTTGTAATTCGGCGGCAAACTTAAATGAATGAGCCGGAACCACACGATCATCATGGTCGCCGGTGGTGATCAAGGTTGCTGGGTAGTGAGTGCCAGCTTTTACATTGTGGACCGGAGAATAGCCCAGTAGATATTCAAACATTTCTTTGCTCTGTTCAGACTTTCCATAGTCATAAGCCCAGCCTGCGCCAGCAGTAAAGGTATGGTAGCGTAGCATATCGAGTACACCAACCGCTGGCAGTGCGACCTTCATCAGCTCGGGTCTTTGTGTCATTACCGCACCGACTAATAAGCCACCGTTGGAACCGCCTCGGATGGCGAGCAAATCACTTGTAGTATATTTTTTAGCTATCAAATATTCTGCAGCCGCGATAAAGTCATCAAATACATTTTGTTTTTTCATTTGTACACCGGCATTGTGCCAATTTTGACCATATTCACCACCACCGCGAATATTAGGTACGGCATAAACACCGCCCATTTCCATCCAGACCGCATTGGCGATGCTAAAGTAAGGCGTTAAACTGATATTAAAACCACCGTATCCGTAGAGTAATGTTGGATTGTTTCCATCCAGTTTAATGCCTTTCTTGTGAGAAATAATCATTGGTATTTTTGTACCGTCTTTAGAGGTGTAAAATACCTGTTTTGAAACAAAATCCTGTGGATTAAATTTAGCGCCGGATTTTCGATAGAGGTTTGATTGTCTTTTTTCAACATCAAAGCGATAAATATTACCGGGTGTAATATAGTTGGTAAAAGAATAATACAGAGTTTTATCGGTTTTCTTACCACTTAGACTGGACGCACTTCCGACGCCGGGTAAATTGATTTCTTGGATCATTTGACCTTGATAGTCATATTGAAAAACCTTTGAAATTGCATCCACCATGTATTCAGCAAATATAAAACCACCGCCGGTAGAAGGGCTAAGCACATGCTCTGTTTCAGCGACCAGATCTTTCCAATGCTGGGCTGTCGGATTAACCGCATCGACTGTGACGATTTTTTTATTCGGAGCATTAAGATTGGTTACCAAATAGAGTTTAGAACCTTGGTTATCAAGCAGATAGGTATCTGAATCAAAATTATCTATAATGCTAATCAGTGGCACATTCGGTTGAGTCAGATCTTTAATATAGAGATCATTGCCGGAGGTAGAATTTGCACCGCTGATTAATAGATAATGATCATCTTCGGTTACTTCAGCACCAATATATCGATGTTTTTGCTTATCCGTTCCACCAAAGATGAGTTTGTCCTTCGACTGAGTTTGCCCAAGTTGATGAAAATAAACTTTATGCTGGTCGGTTTTAGCCGAAAGTTCAGATCCTTTTGGCTTGTCATAGCTTGAATAATAAAAGCCTTTATTTCCTATCCAAGAAATACCAGAAAATTTTATATCAATTAGAGGTGCTTCTAATTGTTTTTTACTTTCTACGTCAATAATAATAATTTTTCGCCAATCGCTGCCACCTTCTGAAATGGAATAAGCCGCAATTGATCCGTCTTTTGAAAAACTGAGTTGCGATAATGAGGTCGTACCATCTTGACTAAATTGATTAGGATCTAAAAAGACCTCTTGCTAGCATCCTCTTTAATGCGATAAATGACATACTGGTTTTGTAAACCATCATTTTTTCGGTAATAGCTATACTTTCCTTCTTTAAACGGTGCGCCGACTTTTTGATAGTTCCATTTATTAGCAAGCTTTTGTTTGATGCTGTCGCGCATAGAAATCTTATTGAGAAATGCGTGAGTCGTTTTGTTTTGTGCTCGCACCCACTCACCCGTTTTTTCACTTAAATCATCTTCAAGCCAACGGTAAGGATCGGCTACCTGAGTACCGAAATAGGTGTCCTGATGAGTACCTTTGTCAGTAATCGGATATTCTATTTTATCTTTACTGGTTACAGCATCGGATTTTTTTATATCAGCCGTCTGATTACAACCACTCATTAAAGCAGCGACGGCTAGTGTAAAGGAAACGGTTTTAATTAGCTTCATGGTAACACCTTGATTTAGTTGTATGTGGTCGAGTAGACGACATTTAATCTGGACCTACAGAATCGATAAAGGTCAGTCTAGCAAAATGTTAGGCTCCCTAGTTAGGGAATATTTACATAAAAACAACTTTTAGCGGCTAACAAAACTATCCAATAAGATCTGCAGATGACAAGCGGAATTATTCAGTTGCGGTTTGTGGTCAATAAAATTGTTGATATAAAAATAGTCTTTTATTCGTCTAATTATACGGAAATGAACTAGTATTAGATGTATTAATCCTCCAATTTCAACTATTCCTATGCCTGAAATTAAACACACAACCAATCAGTTCAAGCAGATCACGCAAAAAAGGCGTGCTCTTGAAACCCTGATCAATATCGCTGGTTGTATCGAGACTCAGCAACAGAGCCTAAAAGAGCTGTCTGTACTAGCAAGACCGTCACAGAAGTATCCGCCACAATTGGTTAAGCATATCCAGCTATTAACCGATGGTCTAGGCGAACAACCGGTATCTGATCTGCTAAAACGTCTGGAAGCAGTGGAAAAAGTAACCAGCAAGACGCTAAAACAATTACTTGTAATGGCACAGCTAGATGCCAATGATATTCGAGATGAACAGATCGCTAATCTAACCGCTGAGGCCTATTTTGAAGCGATTGACCAATTTAAGAGTCGTACCCAAACGGCCCTCGCATTACGATATATACTGATTAAAAGAGGCGTAAATATTGCGCCATTTGAACTGGCAATCCCTCAGGAATCGATTACCGGGCATATTGGCGAATTAAAAAAGAAAGAGCGGGGATGTGTGAAACAGATCCGTAAAGAAATCATCAATATTGTTAAAGACAGTGATGAACTGCTCAAAAATCCGAGTATACCGAAAGAGATGAAGCATGAAGTGATGACGGTTAAACTCGCCATGCGGGTTAATTTAGAGCATCTTGATAAAGGTGGTAAAGTTTGTGATATTCCTAATGTATTTGAAGCGCTGGTGCTAGAAACTGAAAAGGATAGAGAGCAAAAGCAGCAGCCACCGCCACAACAAGATCTAGTGCATAAAAAGCAGCCAGCGGCAATCAAACGTAAAATAAACAAGCAATTAGCGACTAAAAAGCAACAAAAACCATCTCTGGCAAAACGCGCAAAGAAATGGCTGGCATCACCTTGGAGTGTTGGCTGGAAAGATTTAGATGATCAGTAAAGTGCTCATCAGTATGACGCTTCCAGCCTAGAGCCTAGAACCTTATATTTTCTTCGAAAACCAAGTAATAAAAAAAGCGGCAATAAAAGCAGCCCCATTGAACCGCCTCCAGAGGAAGATGTCGGTGCATCAACACTGGTTCTATTGAGAGGTTTGACTAAAGCCGAGGCAGTATCGACTGTGGCATCGATAATTAGCACGCTATTAATAATCACTAAGTTTGTCGCATCAGGGGTGCTAGTACCATCATAGTTTTGCATTGGAAGGCTAGCAAAAGCACCGCCCTTATTATATTGTGTGAGGCTTGAAATTTGGTCAACAAATTCCATACCTGCGGTCACTTGACCAAATACCGTAAAACCACCATTTTGACCATCCAAATTGGCTGAGTTATCTGCAAGATTTATAAACCACTGATTTGTGGCGCTGTCAGGCTGACCACCGATCTTTGCCATAGCGATAGTGCCGCGAACATTGGAGTAAACTGGTTCGTTAACGACTGAAGGGCTAGCCGCAATTGCTGTAGCGGGCCAAGTTCCTGTATAAGAAAACCCACCACCTTGAATAATAAAGCCTGGTACGGCACGATGTACAATTGACTGAGAATAAGCGCCCGAATTGATATAGGTGAGGAAATTAGCCACCGTATTCGGTGTGCCATTATCGTAAAGATTGATGTCGATATTGCCAAAGTTTGTTTCCAATTGTATTGTGGTGGCCTGAGGTGAAAGGCTGAAACCGCTAAGGACAATTAAAAGCAGATATTTTTTGAGTAATGACATAGTTGACCAAATTCCGATGGTTGGATTAAAACAAGTCGTTGAGTATAGCAATTGAGTCGAATTGGATCTAGTAGGCAGGTACAATTCTGCGTCTTCATATTAATCAATCTTCTATACCCGTCACAATACTTCTAGCGCTTTTTAGTAGCGCTTCTTTATCCACCGGAGCCGGTACATTAATACCTTTTTCTACCGCAGGACGTGCAGCGAGCTCACCGATCCACCGCTTTAGATGGGGTAGGTCGCTAATATCGACGCCCGGCCAAGCATAAATTTTGGCCCAAGACCAATTGGCTATGTCGGCGATAGAGTAGTCTCCGGCAAGGTATTGATGCTCTGCTAGGCGGTCATTGAGAACGGTTAGAAGCCTTTTTGACTCGGTTTGATAGCGATTAATCGCGGCTGGAATTTTTTCTGGGAAATAACGAAAGAATACATTGGCTTGCCCCATCATGGGGCCGACACCACCCATTTGAAACATTAACCACTGGATGACCCGAGACCGGCCCTTAACATCGGTCGGCATCAGCTGCCCTGTTTTCTCTGCTAAATAAATAAGGATTGCGCCAGATTCAAATACTGAGAAATTGTCGTTATCTCTATCGACAATGGTTGGTATACGAGCATTGGGATTAATTGCCACATAGGCCTCTTTATGTTGATCGCCTTGGCTGATATTGACTAGGTGAGTCTCATATTCTAAGCCAGTTTCTTCTAGCATAATAGAGGCTTTCCAGCCGTTAGGTGTGGGGGCGGTGTAGAGATCGATCATAATGAATCCTTTTGGGTTGATGGCACTATTTTTAGTTATGCTTGGCTAGAGGGGCGTTGTTTCATTTGTTGGTACCATCTTTCTATATTGGGGTGCTTTTCACTCAGCCGAATGTTAATCACTTTGCCGAATTCGAGAGCACAGAAAAAAGTGATATCAGCGATACTAAAACTGTCACTGGCGAGATAAGCGCTACTCGCTAGATGAGTTTCTGCCAGTTTTAAAAAATGATAGGCTGATTTAATACAATCTTCACCAAAGTCGACTCTTGGCGTCATGCGATCTTTAAAAAATCCGCTAGTATGCTGGAACCCCATGCCCACGGGAAACATAAAATGAAACTCGGCGCGTCGCTGCCACATTTCTATGTGAGCTTTTTGTAAGGGATCACTCCCCATAAGTGCCGGTTGGGGCTGTAGTTCTTCAAAATAACGACAGATAGCGACAGTTTCCGAAATGATGGTTCCATCATCCAGTTCTAGAATCGGGACTTTAGAGAAGGGATTTTTGCTAAGATAATCTTTTGATAGATTATCCCCGGCCTGAAGATCCATCTGGATAGACTCGACTTCAATCGCTTTTTCAGCCAAGAATATCCTAACTCGTCGGGGATTAGGTGCTTGTTTTGTATCATAGAGCTTCATTAGATTGATTTTATCCTTTTGGTTGGTGAGCATACAATCTATAGGTAGCAAACCAAAAAGAGGGAGCTGATTCGATTTGCACTTTAGGAAATAATGCACCATTGAAAAGAATGTTACAATCTTTATTCAGTCTATGGGTAAAACGAGTCTTAAGAGGTGGTTATGCGGTTTCAGCGATGGGTTAACGGGTTTGGTTTTTCTTTCTGCCAGAGTCGTTTCGGTTATTGTATTCTATTTTTGTCCACCTTTTTAAGCATGAGTCATCCATTGTATGCCGATCCGAACATTAGTCGATCAGTTGTTTCACAGAAAATAATACAGTCTAGCCGAATGGAGGTGTTTATTTTAGGGGTTGCGCAGGACGCAGGATATCCGCAAATTAATTGTTATAAACCACATTGTATGCCGGGCTGGGAAGATGTGACAAAAA
Organism: Enterobacterales bacterium; assembly: GCA_030949565.1. Taxonomy (GTDB): domain Bacteria; phylum Pseudomonadota; class Gammaproteobacteria; order Enterobacterales; family Kangiellaceae. Next base: position 110,457 of record JAUZSK010000005.1, on the reverse strand, counting down.
GACGTATGGCGACCTCGCTGGCGCTTGTTGATCACCGCCACAAATCTTTTTATTTATTCGAAGCCACTCCTGATATTAAACAGCAGTTGTATCAAGTGTATCGACAGTTTGGAAACTATCATTTGGCAGGGATTTTTTTAACCCACGCGCATATGGGGCACTACACGGGTTTGATGCACCTGGGACGTGAAGCGCAGGGCGCTAGCAATATTCCGGTTTACGCCATGCCTAGAATGATTCAATTTTTAAGCGACAATGGCCCGTGGAGTCAGTTGGTTAAGCTTAAAAATATTCAACTCAATTCTATTCAGAATAATCAAGCCGTTGAAATAGCGGATGGCGTTGCTGTGATACCTTTTATTGTACCGCATCGAGATGAGTTTTCTGAAACGGTTGGTTTTAAAATAGTGCACAACAATAAAAGCCTGCTTTTTATCCCCGATATTGACAAGTGGCGTCGCTGGAAAACCGATGTTCGACCGTTGATAGAGCAGGTGGACTATGCACTTTTAGATGCGACTTTTTACGCTGCTGGCGAAATTAAAAATCGTGATATGTCAGAGATTCCACACCCTTTTGTTGAGGAAAGCATGCTCTATTTCTCAAGTCTAAGCAAAGCAGATAAAAGGAAAGTGCATTTTATCCATTTTAACCATAGCAACCCGTTGCTTATTGAAAATAGTGAGGCACAGGCGGACGTTTTAAAAGCTGGATATCGTTTTGCTAAAGAGGGTATGAGGATAAAATTTTAGAGCTTGCTCAAATCACTGAGCAAGCTCTGCGTTGCGGAAAAATACTAGTTAAAGATTAGCAACCTTGGCCAGTTGATCGGCGACAGGCGTTAGATCAATTCCAACGGCTTTGGCATTTTTAAGCACCGCCTCTGGTGTGCAATTTCTAGCTTCAGACAAAGCCCAAAAAATTGCTGAGCGTGTTCCTGTTCGACAATAGGCATGAACGGGAGCGGTAGATTGGTCGATGGTTTTGACAAATTCTAAAAAGGCTTGTTGTGGGATTTCTCGACCAGCGACCGGAATATGAAAGAATTGAATCCCTTGTTTTTCGGCTTCTGCTTTAATCTCACAACACATTAGTTGATTAGGTTCTTCACCATCTGGGCGGTTACAAATAAGGGTTGTAATCCCTAGTGCCTTTAGACTTTTGATATCTTCTAAAGTGATTTGTTCCGATACCGAAAAATTGGAATTGATTTCAATTCTATTCATTAGTTTCTCTTTCTATTGATTCATTAAAGGTGAAGATAAATCATGCCAAAAGCTTTGGGATCGATTTAATTAAAATATATATTCCCATAATTATTAGAAAAACACCAAATATTTTTTTAAGTTTATCTTGTGGCACCTTGTTAGCGATTTTGTTTCCGATAAAGCTACCTAGCCCGCCAACCAATATCATAATCCAAATGACGTGCCAATCGAGTGAAAGCCCCGATTCTTTGAGTACGTCAAGATATTTAATAAATCCACTAAATGATTTTAAGGCGATAATCACAAGGCTTGATGCAATGGCGGTTCGCATGGTAAGACCACCCAGTAATACAAGCGCAGGCACGATAAGAAAGCCACCACCGACACCGACAATCCCCGTAATGATACCAACAATTAATCCATCGATAACTATTTTTATCAGATGCCGCTCATGATCTGATTTTGCTTCTAAGTTAGAGGGTGGTCTTAGCATAAAATAACTTGCCAAAAGCATAACCACAGCAAAAATAGAGAGCTGCATTAAACCGCTTAAATAGGTTGAAAGCCAAGCGCCGCCGTAGGTACCTATCATGCCAGGAATACCGAATAACCAAACAGTATTCCAATCAACTTGCTTTTGTTTAATGTAGGGGAGTGCACCCAGTAAAGCGATTGAGCCAACGATGATTAGTGATCCTGCGATGGCTATTTTTTCTGGTTGATCCACCAGATAAACCAATACTGGAACAGTTAAAATAGAACCACCAGAACCCATTAAGCCTAAACTTAAGCCTATGGCACAAGCACCTAGTATTGCAAAAATATTAAAAGTCATAATTGCCTCTTATAATAAATTAATAGGGAGCTTTAAATAGGAAACTCCATTGTCCTCTTGGGGAGGAAGATCACCGGCTCTAATATTGACCTGTACCGATGGTAGAATAAGATCAGGCACTTCAAGTGTCGAATCTCTTTTGGTTCGGTATTCTACAAACTCTTGTTCGCTAGTATGTTCTTTTACATGAATATTTTCGGCTTTCTGTTGTGCTACCGTGGATTCCCAAGCGTAATTATCACGTCCTGGAGCTAGGTAGTCATGCCCCACATATATTTTAGTATGATCTGGCAATGAAAGGATCTTTTTTATTGATTGATAGAGGGTTTTTGCGTCACCACCTGGAAAATCGGCTCTCGCGGTACCAAAATCGGGCATAAAAAGGGTATCTCCGACAAAAATTGTATCCTCTAACAGATAACTGACACAGGCAGGTGTGTGTCCTGGTGTATGTAGCACTTTTATGCTTGTGTTTCCAAGATCGAGAGTATCACCTTCGTTAAGCAGTTTGTCGAATTGACTACCGTCCACTAAAAACTCTTTTTCAAGGTTGAATATTTTCTTAAAAGTCTCCTGAACCTGAGATATTTCAGCACCTATGGCTGTTTGACCACCTAGGGCTTTCTTTAAATGAGGGGCCGCAGATAGATGGTCGGCATGGGCGTGGGATTCAAATATCCACTTGAGTTTTGGCCCATTGTCGTTAATATAATCAATAATTTGATCGGCTGATTTTGTCGATGTAGTACCGGATTTGGCACTAAAATCCAAAACAGCATCAATAATAGCAGCCTGTTTAGTTTGCTTATCACTGATTAAATAGGTGACAGTAAATGTATTGGGTTCAAAGAAGGCTTTAGTATCAAATGTTGTCATTGTTCAGTATCTCTATGATAAATTACTATAAGAATATGGATTAATATAACATATTAGATATTACTAATATAGTAATTGCTATAGAAAATGGGTGATTTTGAGAGAATCTTTTGCAACACTTGGATTGCCGATAAAATAACTCGAGAATGACGGATATCAACATCTATTTTCATAAACACAATAGGTTCATCCGGCCATGATTAAAGGTGCTGTTTGCGCCATTCAAGCATACCGCCATCGAGATTGTAGACATTAGTGATACCATTGGCGATCGCCATTTGCGCGGCTTTTGTCGAACGCCCTCCACTGCGACAGATAAACAGGTAGGTTTTGTTCGGATCAAGCGATTTTACATCCTGCTTAAAGTGAGTTTGCAAGGTGCTATAGCGTATTCCTGCGATATGCCCTAGTTCGTCTTCCAGCTCTTGTGGCCTACGCACATCAATGACTTGATCAAATTGGTCCCACTTTTCATAGGCTTCTTTCGGCGAGATGTTAATGATCGATTTGCCCGTAATTAAGGATACTAATTCACTTAATTGCTTGACTAAGGTTTCGACCGAGGTAGTAGTATTGGCGGCTACTTTCTGCATTTTAGAAGTTGTTTGGCTATTATCAACGTCAATTTTTTTAGCTTGGTCTTCGATGACTTCAACGGCTTGATTAATTTCGCCAAAGTTTTCAACTAAAGTATTGATTGATAGATTTAGCTGATTACCACTAAATTCAAAATTATCGACGATGGTTTTAATAATACTATCGCTTTCGGTCACAATACTGAGTATTTCATTAGTCGTCTCTTGGCTATTTTTGGCTAGGGATTTCATACTGTCTGCTACCACCGCAAAGCCTCGCCCCGCATCTCCGGCTCTAGCCGCTTCGATAGCGGCATTTAACGCCAGCATTTCAGCCTCTTCGCCGATAAAGCGTATGGCAACTGTTTTGGCTTGCACTTCTGCAAATTTTTCTAAGATTGTATTTAAATCGTGGCGAGATTGGGTCAGTTTTTCCAAATCATTTAAAACGGTGGAAATCCTCTCCATTCCAGTTGTTGAGGTACTTTTTGCTTCGGAAGACATATCGGTGATGCGGTTGACCATATCGGTTAATATTGATATTTTTGACGTAATATCCGATAATTCTTCCGAAGTGGCGTCGGCGTTGTTAGCAATATCATCGAGTACTTGTGAAGTCATAGCAAGGTAGCGATCTTTGCGTTCAGAGTCATTTTGACTATTATTTGAAAGCTCAATTTCATGCTGTTTAATCGAATTCTCAAGATTGTGCTGTGAAGATTTTAATAGATCTTGCCATTCCTGAATGCGTTTTTTCAGTTTTTGATTGAGCAGGTAATAAAGGCTACCGCCGCCTACCGCAAGTCCACTAATAAAGATGATGACTTCCATTGCAAGTGTGTTCCTCTGGTCGTTATGCTTCTAAGAATAGACAGGAAATGGTTATTTTTCCAGCCGATCAGGCATTGCGCCTATTTTAATTAGGGCTATTTTTGGGTAAAAGTAACTATTTTCAGCTAATATTAATGCTAGTTAGTCTCATTTATTTAACCAAAGCGTTATATTTCAACGGAATGGAGAGGTACCTTCAGTGATTTTCAAACAATTTTTTGATCCAATTTCAAGTACATTTACCTATCTGCTAGCTAAAGCGAAAGGCTCAGAAGCGTTAATTATTGACCCTGTTCTCGATCGCGTCGATGATTATCTAAAATTTCTAGGTCAAAATAATTTGAAATTAGTGGTGGCTATGGATACCCATATTCACGCTGATCATAAAACGGGTTTAGGCCAATTAAGAAATATTACCCGCTGTATGACCTGTTTATCCGAGCAGGCGAATACATCCACTGTCTCTCGCAAACTGACCGATGGCGATAGCATCTCTATTGATGGTATTGAGCTGAAGGTTTTTTATACTCCGGGTCATACTAATGACTCTTGCTGTTTTTATGCTCAAGGTATGGTCTTTACTGGTGATACTTTATTTATCAGAGGTAACGGTAGAACTGATTTTCAAAACGGTGATGCTGGACAGCTGTATGATTCGATTTCTGAAAAACTCTTTACCCTACCCGACGATACCATGGTCTGGCCAGGCCATGATTATAAAGGCGAACATGCTTCGACTATTGGACGAGAAAAATTACAGAATCCACGATATTTTAATAAGACCAGAGAGGCGTTTATTGAGATTATGGACAACCTTAATCTTCCCAACCCCAAACTGATGGATATAGCGGTTCCGTTCAATCAACACTTTGGTGATGGTCTCGGCGATAGCTTCGGAGACAATGTTGCTCTTAAGCCTGAACAACTCGCCTCGCTAGAGGGATATTTATTGGTTGACCTACGCGAAGAAGAAGAAGTGAAACAAGTGGGAACGATTGAAAATTCTATTCGGATTCCGCTACGTCATTTAGAAGCAGCAGTGCGTGATTTAGAAAATATGATTAACCACGCTGAAGGAGTCGTATTTTTCTGTGCGCATGGAGAAAGATCTGCGCTGGCTTTAGAAATGACCCGCGAGTTAGGCTTTAAAAATGGTAAACATTTAGTGGATGGTATTGCGCAGTGGATTGAGACCGGTCATCCGGTAATTAAATAAAGCGGTCAAACAATGAGGATGCATAATGCAAGACTTTGAGATAATTAAACCACTATTGGGCGGTATGGTGATCGGTTTATCGGCTGCCTTGCTTATGCTGGCTAGGGGGCGAATAGCTGGAATTTCAGGGATAATTGAAGGTGTTTTACGACCTAAATCAGGCGAAATTGCTTGGCGCGTACTCTTTTTGTGTGGAATTATTTGTGGAGGCTTGATTTTTTCCTTCATTATGCCTGAACGTTTTGTGGTTGAAATTAACCGAACCACTTGGATGGTTGCTTTGGCCGGATTGTTAGTTGGAATTGGAACCCATATTGGTTGTGGCTGTACTAGCGGGCACGGTATTTGTGGTATTAGTCGGTTTTCTGTTCGCTCGTTGGTGGCTGTTCCGACTTTTATGCTAACCGGAGCCACGGTTGTTTGGGTTGTTAACCTCTATATCGCGTAAGCTGAACATTTTATCTAAAGTAGGTTTGATATGAGAACTTTTATCTATACTTTTATTTCAGGATTTCTATTTGCGTTAGGTTTGGCTATTGCCGGTATGACGATGCCAAGTAAGGTGATTGCATTCCTTGATATTTTTGGTCAATGGGATATAAGCTTAATCTTTGTGATGGCTGGCGCAATCAGCGTCTATTCACTTATTTTCCATTTTGTTAAACCCAAATTAAAAACACCTTTATGTGATAGTGAGTTTAAGCTTCCGACACGAACTAAAATTGATTTGCCCTTAGTCATCGGAGCCGCACTTTTTGGAGCCGGATGGGGCTTGGGTGGTTTCTGCCCTGGCCCTGCGATTACCTCATTAAGCTTGATGAACCCAGCTGTTTTAGTGTTTGTTGTGACCATGCTGGTTGGGATGTATATAGGAATGTATTTACAACCAATGATCCCTAAAACTTTATATCGAAATGATTAAGCCGTTTTACATTTTTTTCCAATAAAAAAGGGCGCCGAAGCGCCCTTTTTGTTTAATGCAATGTTGATTAGAACTGGAAATCTACCCCAAACTCTAACTGATGCATTTTGAAGCTAATAGTTTGAGCTGGATCAAAAGCTGATTGACCGCTGACTTCGACTTCGGGAGCGTACATCAAGAAGAAAGTCCACTCGTTTTCACCGTGCTTCATAGTATATCCAGCAGTGAAGTGTTTCTCGATAACACCGGGTGCTAACAAGTTAAAGTTCACTTCAGTCTTTGGAATTGGTTGATTAGTAATGCTGTAACCAACACGCATGGTATCTTCACCAACGGCCCATTCATAACCAACTTTAGTGACAAACATATCATCCCATCCGAAACCTGCACCGTTAGAACCACCTAAACAACCCGGTCCAGTTGCGTTACCAGGAGCGCCGGTAAACAAGAAGGTATTAAGTGAATCAAAGCACTGTCCTGAAGTTATAGGTGAAATAGTGTTAGCTATTGCAGCAACATCTGAATAGTAAATACCTTGGTAATCAACTAAAAAGGTCGATGTTGGAGTGATATCGACTGCTAGACCAACAGTAAAAGTGGCGGGAACATCAAAATCACCACCTTGAGCAAACAAACCTGCATAGTCTTTAAACTCAGTCATATTGATTTCAGACTGGTAAGACATACCTAATGTAATGGTTTCTGTTAAATCAAGGTTACCACCTAGCTTAAAGCCAAGTCCGTAAGCAACATCTTTACCATTGTTGGTTAATTTTGTTGGATCTGAAGAGATGTTGGCGAAAGGACCAAGACCAATTGCTTCAAAGGTCTGCACACCAAGGATTAAACTAACACCTAAATCCAGTGATTCACTGGCTTTATAAGCGTAAGTCGTGTTAATAAATAATTGAGATAAATCAACCCCTGTGTTGCCTGCACCAAAAATACCTGAAGAGTTAACGATGCTATTAGTATTTGGATCCAGGATACGAGCTGAAGGAATGCGAGTATCGCTTCCTTTATAGGTAGAGTTCATTCCACCATTACCATAAACTGAAATTCCCCAGACAGAAGTGTCGTCTATTCGAGATGAGTAACCAAATGCTGGAACGAGGAACCATTCTCGAGTTGATTCAGTGGTACCTGTATTCATCGAAAAAGGCACTTGGCAAGGCGCTACTCCTGGCGCTGAACAGCTAGGAATACCGCCAATTACTGGAGAAAAACCCGCTGGTAGAGAAGGTTCGCCCGATACATTAACACTACGGACTGGATTAAAAATTGAAAAACCGATATCCATTCGATCACCGACATCGACGAGAAGTGCTGGATTGTTAGCCGAAGAAATTGAATTTCCTGCTTTGGCGACGCCAGCGCCAGCCATTCCCTTTTCTTTTGCGCCATAGCCGTGTGCAAAGTAACCATTGGTCGCAAGGACGCTGGTCGAAACTAAGCCAGAAAGCATTATAGCTAATGCTATTTTACTCTTATTCATTTATTTTCCCCTATCTTATTGTTGATAATACTTGGTCGATTAAACCTTATAATAACGGACGAGTCACTCGTCTGCAACGCAATTCATGTAATCTAATAACATAAATCCCTAATTTATCTATTGCTAATGTACCAGATTCAAATTAAAATTTATAGAAAATACTTGATCTAAGTCAATATTTATTTGACATATTGGGCCATTAGGGTCTAGGAGAACTTCAATTATGACAGATTTCACGCCAGTTTCAGGTGCCATCGGTGGCTTAATTATTGGTTTATCGGCGGTGGTTTTACTACTCTTTAAAGGACGAGTTGCAGGGCTTTCAGGCATTATATTCGGTGTGTTTTCAAAAAACTTGTCGGAAATGAGCTGGCGTTTTGCTTTTTTGTTAGGCATGGTTTTAGGGCCGTTAGTTGCCGCACCCTTTGGCTTTAATTTACCTGTAAAACTCGATTTTTCATGGCCCGTTATCCTTGTAGCAGCCTTTTTAGTGGGATTTGGAACTAATATGGCCGGTGGCTGTACCAGTGGTCATGGAATTTGTGGTGTCGGGCGGTTAGCACCTCGATCTATTACCGCGACCCTTCTATTTATGGGGTGTGCCATGCTAACCGTTATCATAGTTAATCTTTTGGCTGGGGGTGGGGTATGAGGATATTAATTGCCTTGGTTTCTGGATTGTTATTTGGCATAGGCCTCACCGTGTCACAAATGGTAAACCCACAAAAGGTATTGAGTTTTCTGGATGTATTTGGTGATTGGGACGCAAGCCTTTTGGTGGTTATGGGCGCCGCTTTTTCCGTATTTAGCCTTAGCTACTGGTTGTTTATCCATAATCGAAAACTGTCACTAACCGGCAGCCCTATCGCTAGTAGTAATCCGGCACCAATCAATAAACAATTGATCATGGGCGCGGTCATTTTCGGAGTCGGCTGGGGAATGACGGGGCTTTGTCCGGGCCCCGTGTTGGCTAATCTATCTGGTGGTGATATAAAAATAGTGGTTTTCGCATTGGTGATGCTATTAGGAATGAAAACTTCAGACTGGGTTAAAGCACGTTATTTGCAGTCTTAACAACGGCCGATCGTTTGACTAAAATTAATTAAAACCACCTAGTCGACTATCTATTCTCATCAGAAATTTCTGGTTCCCATGGTCCTCCGTGGGAATACGTAGGAAATCTAAATAAAATATCTTATTCAGATTGAGAAACCAATTAGATCTAATCATGGGTATGAATTCCCACGCGGGAGCATGGGAACTAGAGTGGTTTTTTAAATCAATGGTTCTGCCCCCCTTTGATTTCTTCTACCTCAGGGAGAAGGCTAGGTTGAGGGTGGGTTTTAACTGACGAGCTAGCACCTCTAATCTAGAAACTAGACCTCCAGATTGTGATAAATATTCTGAACATCGTCTAATTCGTTTAGCATTGCAATAAATTTATCAAACATTTCGATATCATCGTCAGCAATGGGCGAGGGGGTTTGCGGGATAAACTGTATCTCATCCACCTCAAATTCTATGCCTTCAAAAGCCGTTAGAAGCGCTTGTTTTGCTTTAAAGTATTCATTGTGTGGGGCAAAAATAGTGATGTTGCCTTCTTCACATTCAATATCCGTCACATCAACATCAGCAGCCATCAAAGCATCGAGTGCGGTTTCTTCATCGTCGCCCTTAAAGACAAAAATAGCACTATGATCAAACATATGCGATACGCTGCCTTGAGTACCAATTTTACTATTGGTTTTGGTAAAACAAATTCTGACATCGCCAAAAGTACGATTAGGGTTATCGGTTAAGCAGTCTACAATCACCATACAGTTGCCGGGGCCGTAACCTTCATAACGAGCGACCGCAAAGTCCTCTCCCTGACCACCTTTAGCCTTGTCTACCGCTTTTTCAATCACATGGCTGGGCACTTGATCTTTTTTTAGCTCGATCAATTAAGCCTCTTAAAGCGAGGTTACCGTCAATGTCGGTACCGCCGGATTTCGCACAAACATAAATTTCTCGACTGTATTTACTATAGATTTTAGCGTTGGCATCGGAGGTTTTTGCCATTGATTCTTTACGATTTTGAAACGCGCGACCCATCTTTTCATTCCTAGTAGATAAAATAGGGGGGGAATTCTACAATGCTTCGCCTTAGAATGGAAATCAAGACAGAGCTTTTTAAGCACTCTCGCACAAAAGTTTGTTGGCTTGAACTATGGTATTTGTTAACAAAGGTCTGTATAGTCCGCGGTATTTTTGATATGGTTAAGGATTGACCAATTTTTAATTATTATTTTTAGAAATTTTTAGCCTTTCAAGGATTGGACAGGGCAATGACTGTTATTTGGAGTGGTAATGTTTACACAAGATTATTTTAGCCGGAAGGGCGACGCTTATTGTTTTTCTAAACAGCAAGGGAGCGATTTTGCCAAGGGTATTGCGGGTGATTTTAATCCATTACACGATATGGATAACAGCCGTTTCTGCATTCCCGGCGATCTTCTTTTTTCAGTGATTCTTTCAAAATATGGTATTAGCCGAAATATGAGCTTTGACTTTCAAGGAATGGTCAGTGGTGGAATGCCGGTGGAGTTTATCGCCTCCGAGCATAGCATTGTGGCTCAAAATGAGCGTCAAAAATCATTGCTTGAAGTTACCCGTGACGGAGTGATGACTCAAGAACCCGAGTTTATCGAGGGATTAATAAGAGCTTATGTCGCTTTTTCTGGTAAGACCTTTCCTCACGTTATTATTGAATTGATGAAGCAAGAGAATGCGATGATTAATACTCGGCGACCGATGGTTATTTATGACCAGATGTCCTTATCTTTTAATCGCTTTTCTCAGCATGCGCCAGAAGTGCACCTCAATCATTGTGATTTTGTGGTCAACGGCAAGCGCGGTATTGTGACTATGAATTTTGATTTAAGAGCCGATGGTCAGTCCATTGGAATCGGTGAAAAGAAAATCATCATGAGCGGTCTAAGACCTTATCAGCAAGATGATATCGACCACCTAGTGGATGCTTACAATGCGGGACGAAATGCCTATTTACAGGCTGAAGGCTAGTTTTGGGATTTAGTTAGACCCATAGTGTAAAGGAAATGTAGATGACGGCTATAACGATGCCACCCTCAAGTCGCTTAAGCTTATGCTTTATGTGATATGAAACAAACCGATGATATTGAATTTCTGTTCAATCTGGATCAAGACCCGAATGTCATGCGCTACATTACCAATGGCAAGACGACTAGCCGAGAAAAACTTAAAACTGGTTTGTACCGCGCATTGCTGCATTTACCCAAGCAAGCAAAGGCTGGGGCTTGTGGCGTGTGTCAGATTTAGAGCAGGGTGCGGCACTTGGCTGGATTTTAATTCGACCTATAGACTTTTTTTAGTGATAATTTTAAGCACAACCCACCCCAATTGCACAACTTAGAAATTGGTTGGCGCTTCAATCAGTTAAGCTGGGGCAAAGGTTATGCAACTGAAGCTGCCGCCCATATTATTAAGCAACTCACGGCGCAACTACGCCCAGAAAAATTTTCAGCAACCGCGTTAACTGAAAATTTTGCTTCTATCAATATCATGAAAAAAATTGGTATGAAACAAGTTGAGCAATATACTCACCGTGATGACAATGGTGCATTTGCAGCGGTGCTCTACCAAAAAATCTTATAACCCCGATTATTTACTTGGCTTCAGGCTCAACTAAATTAATCACAAAGGGGGATCCTTGGCCATATATCAACCATCCAATCAATACGCCAACCGCTAAAAATATTAGTCCATTGACTGGTTAAACTAAGATTAGAATCCGCCTTAAATTTTAATTCAATACGTTTTTTTTGACCAGCGGCAATGGAAAAGCCTTCAATGTCTATTTTTGCAATATTACTATCTTGCTGAACAATCAATATATAGCTCGGTTCAATTTGAATATCAAATTGAGTTGGATTAGTGATCACAATAGCGAAAGACAGATTGGACTGGCTTTGTTGTTCGATAAGGCTTTTAAAATCTGGTAACTGATAACGAAAAGAAGACCAGTCGATATCATATTCTGCTTTTAACAGTTGGCTTTTATGGTGTAGGCTGAGTAGCAACCGAGAGTGTAATAACAAGCCAAGCACCAGAAATAGACTTAATAGGCCATAACCAATAACCCTACTTTTTTTAGTGGGCTGTTTAATCTGGTCTAATACTGGAAAAAGACGGCAAGCGACATGAGTTCCCGCGGGAATTGCTAAAGCCAACAAAAATAAATTAGCGATAAATAGAATACTTACGATTTTCACTAACGAATAGTCTTGCTGAGAAATGACCCACTGTCCCAAAATGATCGCTGGGAGACTAAAAATAAGGCCGAACGTTAAAGACACAACTGGTTTGCTCAATAGTAGTTTAATAATTCGCGCATATTTTTTGCGATGGCGCTGATAGGTAGGGGCAATAAAGTCAAGGGCCAGAGTAAAGAAAAGGAAAAGATAGCTTAAAACAATCGAAAGGTTGGTGGCCCAGGTGTAGGGGTAGTAGCCAATCCACAAAATGATGAGTTGAGAGGTAAGGTAAAGTAAAAATAATTTAGTTTCTTCCAATGCTTGATATAAAAGTGGAAATTCTTGTATATTTCCACAAGAGTAGCCACCACCGCGTTCAAACTCAGCAGAGTATTTTTCCTTAATAGGGAACAAAAAAATGGAGCTAAAGACTAAGGAGGAAGACAAAATTAAGTTACTAATCACACTTTTTGCTTGTGAATCGTACAGGAAACTGATGAGAGTTTCGGACAGACTATGCCAAGACCTTGGAAATAAATAATCAAGTAATAGGCTTTTAATGGCTTGTTGATAGTTTAAATAGAGGCCCATTACTACTAGGAATAATACTAGCCCCAACAATATATAGCTGATTAACCAACGCGCGCAAGGTTTTTTGATTTTGGTTAGAGAGAGTATAGCTTCCCAGCTTGATAAATTAATTTGTTGAAAAATGGTCATCATTATTCAGGCCTTTTTAGAAAAATCTTTTACGTCAGCTTTGAGTATTCTAACCTCACTTTAATTTAAGGCTAATCGGTTTAAATGTAACAATTGATTAACGGCATCTTGAAAATATTAGGTCATAGCCTTATTTTAGGCGCATATTAGCATGACCAGTTATTTGATGAAACACAAACAGTGAACTCAATTTCAATCGAGTTGTCTAGGTTATTCAAATTTGCTTTGCAGAATTAGCATCTTCCGTTTGACGGCAATTACTAACGCTGATTGGCCGGAATTTGATGGTGAACATAGGTAAAAGGTGTAGCATACAATTGTATTTTAATATTTATTTTAGAGGAGTTAAGTAGTATGAAATTAGTCAAAAACATATTTCTTCTTGTATTGGTTTTGTCGAGTAGTTTGGCTGTCGCATCCTTGCCAACGCATGATTCTAACGGGGACAAATTACCGTCTCTTGCGCCGATGTTAAAAACAGTTAATCCGGCAGTGGTTAACATTGCAACCTTTTCGAAACAAAGAGTGACAAATAATCCGTTATTGAATGATCCCTTTTTTAGACGCTTTTTTAATGTTCCAGATCAACGGCGCGATAGTGAACCGCGTAAGCGTAAACAAGCAGCTGGTTCGGGTGTTATTGTTGACGCTAAAAATGGCTATGTGGTAACTAACTACCATGTGGTTAAAGATGCCGATGAAATTCAAATCTCGCTTAACAATGGCAAGCACTATATTGCGACCAAGCTGGGTGTTGATCCAGATTTAGACATCGCAATTCTAAAAATAGATGCTGATGATCTGGTGTCGGCAAAACTCGCCGACTCATCCAAACTCGAAGTTGGTGACTTCGTGGTGGCTATTGGTAATCCCTTTGCGCTCGGACAAACGGTAACCACAGGCATTGTCAGCGCGCTTGGTCGATCTGGTTTGGGCATTGAAGGCTACGAGAATTTTATTCAGACGGATGCTTCGATTAATCCGGGCAATTCAGGCGGTGCTTTAGTTAATCTGAGAGGTGAGTTGATCGGCATTAATACGGCTATTTTATCACCCGCTGGCGGAAATGTAGGAATTGGTTTTTCGATCCCTATTAATATGGTTAAAAATAGCCTTGAGCAAATCATCGAAACCGGTGAGGTCAAACGAGGTCAAATAGGCATTAATATTCAAGATGTTTCGCCGGCATTACAAGAGGCATTTGATTTAGAAAATGGTCAGCTCGGCGTATTGGTGACCAATGTATTGCAAGATTCGCCCGCTGAAAAAGCGGGTTTAAAAGTTGACGATATTATTATTGCTGTTGATGGCGAAAAAAACCAACTCTAGCGGTAAATTGCGTAGTCAGATTAGTGGCCATGCCATCGGCCATAGTGTAAAGATTAAACTCTTGCGCAACGGTAAAGTAAAAACTTTAAAGGTTAAAATAGGCAGTCGTAGTGGTAATATGTCGAGTGACCGTTCATTGCATAAACTACTTGAAGATGTCATTTTTGAAGATTCCCGCGAGGGCGAAGGCGTAGTGGTCAAAAGTATGGCAAGAGATTCCATCGCGGCCTACAGCGGATTACGAGAAGGTGACCTAATTGTCGGAGCCAATCGCCGCAGAGTGACTAGTATTGATGAATTCAGTCGTGCACTTGAACAAAATGATAGCAAGATATTACTCAGAGTGGTACGAGGACGGAGTTCTTTTTATTTAGTGATTCAATAACTCTGTCACAATAAAATGCCCCCAATCAGACGCTGTTTGGGGGCTGATTATTTAAAAATCAATACTTTACTCTAGTGATTCTCGTTCTAGAGTTAGAAAAATACCGTATGCATTTTTGCGATGCGCTTCTTTAAATGCCGGTAGATTTTCAAATTCTGTCCAATCAACAGCATCGTAAGTTTCATCAAAGGTCATCATTTCATCTACGCCAAACTGCATTTTTTCTCTAACCTTACTCAAATAGCGCTGAGTTAATTGCATCGCCGCGTTTGGGTCACTGACAATACCACCATGACCAGGCACTAGAGCCGCAAGTTGGCGATCTTTCAGGTGATTAATCAGTTCAAGCCAGTGTTTAGTATCTGAATTGCCAGTAAAGGGTATGCGCCCTTCAAAGATTAAATCGCCAGACAATAAAATATTGTCTTGCACTACATAAAGGGTTAAATCACCATCTGAGTGAGCGTTTCCCAAATAGTTGATCACTAGATCAACATCACCCGCTTTGAATTGATAGGTCGAATCGACCACCTGATCGGGAAGAATAAGATGGGTGTTCTGATTAACCCAAGGAGCCAGCGATTTTCTCCTTTCTTCTAGTCGTTGTTGAGCGATGGGGGCATTTAAATAGTCTGCATAGCCATAAGGAGCTATAATTTTGGCTCCCATGGACTTAAATACCTGTAAACCATAAATATGATCCGCATGATAATGACTAACCACTATTTTGGTTATTGGTTTATCGCTAATTTCACGAATTTTTTGGACCAATAATTGGGCTAAAGATGGGCTACCTAAGGCGTCAAAAACGACAACTTCATTCTTTGTAATAATCGCCACAGCATTGGAAATAAAGCCTTCATATTGAGTGGCTATTGCTGACTTTCCTTGAACAAAATAGACATGCTCAGAAAGCTTTTCAAGCATCATATCAACCTGACTAGCAGGATATTTTTCAGTGGCATAGAGTTGATAGGGTGACTCCATAGTTTTTGTGGCTAAGGCTTGATTAGGTGATCCATTTTTATCAGCTTTATCTGCACAGGATAAAATCAATAAAGTGGATAGAATGAGTGGTATGTTTAGCCTGTTTAAAGGATTCATTTTGTATGCCCTAATTTTTAATATTTGCTAACACTGCTTCAATTATAGCAAATATTATGATGCTTTCTAGTATATCAAAACTATAGAGTGTTTTATCATCTAACTAAGCTTGATGGCGTTGTTGACGTAGAGATTGCTTGTTTTTAATCGGACTCTTTCGAGGTCTATTTGTTACCTGAAGTAATGCAAAAGATCCCTTTAGTTTCGAACGCTGAAAATCAATTTCAAGGGCTTTAATCAGTTCGTCATATTGCCTAGGGAATAAATTTTCACAGGCCATGGCAACCAATTCATACAGCCGTTTTAGGTTTATACGGTGAGTTTGGTCCGTTTTATGAAATAACCAATCAGCTAGTTTTAAGAAGTTTGCAAAGGGTGAGTCATCCAGCAGCCACGGCAAAGAGTGGCTAAAACGCCCGGAATTTCCAATCATATCCCAATAACGAGCAAAGCGATTGATCTGCTGCATCTGTTCAAAAGAGACATCTTTGTTAGACAGAATGCTGTAAGGTGGTATTGGACTAAAGCGCATATCAAAGGCTTCAATATGACGAATAATTGGGCTTCCTCTTAAGCGTTTTAAAATACCCATTTGTATTTCATGCGGGGCGCAGGCATAAAGCTGATCAAAACTTTGTTCAAAGCTTTGGAGCGTTTCACCGGGTAATCCAAAAATGAGATCCGCATGGATATGCGCATGGGTATTTTGTTTAAGCCAGATTAGATTGTTTTTTGATTTCTCATTATTCTGTCTACGGCTTATATTTTTCTGGACTTGTGTATCAAATGTTTGAATGCCAACTTCAAATTGTAAACAACCCTCAGGAAATAAAATTAATTTTTGTTTTAAGGCGTCGGGTAAATGGTCAGGTATCACTTCAAAGTGCAGAAACAAATCAGGATCTTTTTTATCAAGAAAAAAATCGAGCACCTTCAAACTGTTCTTAATCTTTAAGTTAAAAGTACGATCAACAAATTTAAAATGACGTGCACCACGCTGATAAAGTTTCTCCATTTCAATTAAAAAACTTTCTAAATTAAAAGGATAGGCTGTTTTATCCAGTGATGATAAGCAGAATTCACATTTAAACGGACAACCGCGAGAAGCCTCAATATAAGTCACTCGGTTTTTAATATCATCGTCATTGTAGCATTGATAGGGGTAGCTTAAATCATCCAACGGGAAGGGGTTTCGACCGCAGTATTTTTTGCGCCGGTGGTTTGTTATCAAGAAGATCGCGACAGATCTGATAAAAACTAAAATCCGCCGTCCCTGTAATAACATAATCGCAATAGTCATACAGTGGTTGTTGCTCAGTCTCATAGCTAATTTCCGGACCACCCAGAATGATTTTAATGTCTGGAGTAACACACTTTATTAATTGTACCAATTCTAAGGTTTGCTGGCAGTTCCAAATGTACACACCAAAACCGATTATTTTTGGTGGTTGCTCAAGGATCTTCTCGAGGATATCAATGGGACGTTGGTTAATGGTAAATTCTGTGATTTTTGCTTGCGACTGAAGCGCTTGTAAATTAGCAAACAGATACCTCAAGCCAAGGCTTGCATGAATGTATTTAGCATTAAGTGTGGAGAGTATAATCATGCCGGCAGTCTAGCATAAATTGTGAGAAAAGCATTAATATTGCGATTGTCGCATTGTTAAGTTCAAATAATATTGGCTAATTATCCCTTATTAATCATTGATATAGTTATAAAAAATCAAAATTAAATTAAAAAAATAAAAATAATCTCTCATAAGGATAAATTATTGTCTATTCTTAAATGGCAAATAAAAAAGACACTTTTGGTAAATCAAATATGAATAAAACATTGATGATTGTGGACGATAGCCGCTTGTCACGCAATATGATTAAAGCCTTTGTTACTGCTACTAAGCCTGATTGGAATATCATCG
Source organism: Enterobacterales bacterium (assembly GCA_030949565.1). Classification (GTDB taxonomy): domain Bacteria; phylum Pseudomonadota; class Gammaproteobacteria; order Enterobacterales; family Kangiellaceae. The sequence continues at coordinate 92,768 of JAUZSK010000005.1, read as the reverse complement.
AAGCTGAAAGTGGTGAGCAAGCACTAACTAATAGTGAAGGACTTGCCGTTGATATAGTGACTATTGACTATAATATGCCAGGGATGGACGGCATAACGCTTGCCGCGCATCTAAAAGCCGAGTTCCCACAGGCAAAAATGGCGTTGTTAACCGCTAATATTCAGGATTCCGTAAAACAACTGGCAGAGTCTATGAATATTATGTTTATTAGAAAACCGATCACCCAAGCAAAAATTAAAAGCTTTATCGAGGGCTAACTCAATGATGAAGATCACTGAATGGCAGAAGGATGGGTTTACCGAAATATTAATATTGGCATGGGCGCTGCGGCAGCTAGTTTAAGCGAAATGCTACAGGAGCCGGTAGAATTATCGCTACCCAATGTTGAATTAATGTCTGGCGAAAAGCTTGCTAAAGCCATGAAAAAATTAGTCGGTGAGGATGTTAGCCTCGTCGTTGAGTCTTTTAGTGGCCATTTTGATGGTGATGCGATGCTGGTTTTTTCAAAAGTTCATAGTATGGACTTGGTCCGACAGTTATTAAAAAGTGAAGACTTAGCAATAAGTGATTTGTCCGAAGTGGAGCAAGAAGCATTGGTTGAAATAGGAAATATTATCTTGAATGCCTGCCTAGGGACTTTGTCAAATATTTTTGGAAAAAATATGCATTATAATATTCCCTTTTTCACACAAGGGCATTGCGATGATTTGCTATATTTTAATAATGTAGACAGAAAAAATCAGGCTGTACTATTATTAACAATGCAATTTGTTCTAGAAAAAACAAAGATTGATGGCTACTTAACGATATTAATGGATGTCGATTCAATGGAAATTTTTAATCAAAATATTGAACAATATTTTGATGCTGATCCTATTGTATAGTGTCTAGATAAATATTGAACAAGGGGCTATATGTTTAAAAATAATCATGAGATCAATCTACAAAGTGCTAAACTATCCAGTGCCAAAGAGCCAGAGGATTTTTTTACTTCAATAAGTCAGTTTCAGCTGGCCTATGGGGTGATTGATTTATGTGAAATAGGCTTGATTGTTCTCAATGATGAGTTGCGGGTTGCTTTTTGGAATAAGTGGATTGAAGATGCTTCTAGAATACCTCGATCTTCTGCAATAGGAAGGAAACTGGAAAATATCTTTAGTAGCTTAAAGTCTGTTAGACTAAAACAAGCTATTGATGCAGCTATATGCTTCGGTACACCATCCGTATTATCTGAAAAATTTAATCCTCATACCTTCCCCATTTATGCATCAGAACCGGATCGTAAACTTAAAAAAAAGATGCACCAGATGGTTATGGTTAAGCGCCATAATGCGATTGATAAATATTGTTTAATTCAAATTGTTAATGTTAGTTCTTCAGTGATTAGAGATAAACGGCTAAAGCTACATGCTTCATTATCAATAGAGAAAGCTCTGCATACTAGAGCTATCCTAAGCGCTATCATTGATGCAGTCATCACTATTGACGGTAACGGTAGAATTGACTATGTGAACCCGGAAGCTTGCCGATTAATAGAACGAAGTTCGGAGCAAATACTAGGGCGAACACTAGCAAGTGTTTTTTCATTGGTTGGTGTAAGCAGCACTAACTTACAGCACAAAATAAAACAATGTCTTGATAAATCAAATTTAGCTAGTTATCAGAAACAACAAGCACAACTGAGTGTCTCGGCAAGCAAAAATATTGCCATCGAATATTCAATTTCAATTATTAACGACAAAGCCTTTGATGCGAAAGGAATTGTTCTTGTTTTTAGAGATATTACCCAAAACAAAGCATTAACAGAAGAAATATCATGGCAGGCTTCTCACGATATGCTGACCAAATTACGCAATCGCTACACATTTGATCAGGATTTATCAAATTTAGTCAGCCAAGCAAAAGAGCTAAAAAATGAACATGTATTACTCTACCTTGATCTCGATCAATTTAAAATTATTAATGATGTTTGTGGGCATTTAGCCGGCGATGAACTGCTACAACAAGTCGCTGAACTATTAAGCGGTTTGGTTCGTCAAAAGGATATTCTAGCGCGTTTAGGCGGTGATGAATTTGGCATATTACTCTGCGACTGCTCGATCAAAAAGGGGCTAAAAGTAGCGAATAAAATTCGCCAAACGATACAGGATTTTAGGTTTGGTTGGAAAGACAAGTCATTCACTTTATCGGCTAGTATCGGAGCAGTTGAAATAAACCGAACTTCAAAGGAAGCAAGAAAACTACTAGCAGAAGCCGACACAGCCTGCTATTCAGCAAAGGATAGCGGGAGAAATCAAATACACACTTACCGGCCTGATGAAAGTGAGGCTGCAGAAAGGCACGGTGAAATGTCATGGATAAGTCGTATACAAAAAGCCTTAGACGAAGACCGTCTTGTGTTATTTGGACAAAAAATAGTGCCTACATCATCAAATAATGGTGAAGAATACTACGAAGTTCTGGTAAGATTAGTTGCAAAAAATGGCGATATAGTCCCACCAGGAGCCTTTATCCCAGCCGCAGAAAGATACGGGTTGATTGGTGCCATTGATCGCTGGGTGGTTGATGAAGCGCTAAAAATGGCGCAAAAATTAAATAAAAAAGGCATGAACAGTTGCTATAAATTTGCGATTAATCTGTCTGGTGCATCGCTTACCAGTAGTGAAACTCTGGATTTTATAATGGCGGCCTTTGAAAAATATAAAGTCCCTTATGAGAAGATTAGTTTTGAGATTACAGAAACTGCCGCCATTAGCAATCTGTCAGCAGCTAATCGATTTATCGCTAAAATAAGAGGCTTAGGTTGTAGCTTTTCGTTGGATGATTTCGGAAGTGGTCTTTCTTCTTTTTCTTATTTAAAAAACATGCCAGTGGATGCATTAAAAATCGATGGTGCATTTGTTAAGGATATTCACAACGACCCTATTGATCGAGCGATGGTAGAATCAATTAATCAAGTCGGTCATTCAATGGGGCTGAAAACCATTGCCGAATTTGTTGAAAACGATCAAATCATAGCGATTTTAGAAGAAATAGGTGTTGATTTTATGCAGGGATACGGCGTATCTAAACCTCAGCCATTAAATGATATTTTTAGTTTATAACCCATCTATTTAAAAGGTCTCCTTGTGCACTCACTAAAGAATAAAATACAAACGCTCGAAGAGAACCAGCGTTACTATGAAGAAAAACTACAGGAGCTGAGGCAGCGTTCTGATATTCACTATGCATTAAATGAATTATTGCAAACATCACTATTACCGCTGTCACTTAATCAACTACTCGATCGGATGCTGATTGTTTTATTAGAAGTGAAGTGGTTGGCGTTGGATAAAAAGGGATCGATCTTTCTCAAGTCAAAAAATGAACAAGCCATTGATCTCGTTGTTGAATATAATCTAGGTAGTGAATTGCAAAAAAAATGTAAAAAAGTTTCATTTGGGACATGCTTATGTGGTAAAGCGGCTGCAACCGAGCGTTTAGTCTTCAAAAGTTGTTTAGATGAAGACCATCATCATCGACCAAAAGGAGTCAAGCCACATGGCCACTACTGTATACCAATTAAAAAAAATGACACATTATTAGGCGTATTAAATTTATATGTAAAACACGATCATCAATCCACTCAAATTGAGCGGGATTTTTTATCTGCGACGGCTAATGTCATAGCGGGTACAATTGAAAGAAAAAAACTGGAAGAAAAACTAATTCAACATTCGCTCAATGATGAATTAACCGGATTGCCAAATAGAAGATTGCTCTACAACAATCTTAACAACGCGATCGAACGTGCTAAACGCTTTAACAATAGTATTGCAGTATTTTTTATTGATGTAAATAAATTTAAACCCGTTAATGATACCTTTGGGCATAAGGTAGGTGATATTTTACTGAAAAAAAGTGCTCAAAGAATGCTCCAATGTTTACGATCTTCGGATACGCTGGCTCGTTTGGGTGGTGATGAATTTTTACTGCTATTAGATCCGACTGGTTCGCCGTTAGAGGTAGAAGCTATTAACAAGCGGTTAATCCACGCCATGGCAAAACCTTTTGTAATCCAAAAGCATCAAATCAATATTGGTATTAGTGTCGGAATTAGCCATTACCCACAAGATGGTGATAAAGCCGAGACGCTTATTCAGGTGGCGGATGAGCGAATGTATCAACACAAAAAAACGGGTATTTAGTTGTTCTGGATTATTATATTCAAATAAATAAAACCTTATTGTTTATGTGTGCTAAAGAATATAAATCCTTTATAAACAACGACTTACCCCCCCCCTGCGGCATTAAAAAAAACATTAAAAAAAACTAGATTTTATTAATTTTGTACTATAGTTATCTATAGAGTTTAAGGCAGTCCAATAAATTAAAAAATTACAGGTTAGCTTTATGAAGCAATTAGTTAAAAAGATATCAAACAAAGTGGTCTTTACCATTGTCAATGAGCGATATAGAGATTTTGGCTCTCCCCCTGAGCGCGTCAAGGCTAAAAACTCGATTAGTTTACCTAGCAGAATTAGTCATCTAAAGCTTGTTGTTAATAGGTCTTCTTTGCGTACAGCAGAACCTTAAAACAGGTCTAAATTATTCGAGTCATATCTTCAAATTTCTGAGTGTAAGGATTAAATAATTTAATATTAAATTGGTAAAATAATTAACTTAAGAGGTATAAAGTCATGGGACTTAAAAAGATCGCTCCAATGGCAAAAACAGCACAAAGCATATCATCGACTCCTGTTCATAACCGCCGCAGCGGTGAATCCAATCGTCGCAAAGCTAGAACCATGGCAAAGCAGCAGCAAGCCGCGGAAAGAATTGCAAAGGCAACCATCGCCTTAAGCCAAGGCATTGGTGATGCTGTAGCGGCGCGCACACAATTAAATACTGCAACGGAAGAGATAGCGGCTGGCGCGGAGCAAGCAGCAGGTGCCGCAACAGAATCATTGAGCGCTGTATCACTTATTTTAGAAAAAGTTGAAGAGCAATTAACGCTAGCTGGGGATGGTGGTCAGCGAACGGAAAGTTTACAAGCAATGCTAGACGAAGTTAATAGCGACGTGGTTAAAATGATTGATAATGTGTCTGATGCGGCGACTCGACAAGTGGAGTCCGCGGGTATGATGGAGGAGCTAGAACAACAAGCTATTAATATTAATGATGCGGTGAAACAAGTGATGCGTATCGCTGATCAAACTAATTTGCTCGCATTAAATGCTGCGATTGAAGCGGGCCGAGCAGGAAAGCATGGTAAAGGCTTTGCGGTTGTAGCGGACACCGTGAGGACCTTAGCGGAAACATCAGAAAATAATGCGCGAAATATTGGCACCCTCGTCGAAGATATCCAGTCAAAAGCACAAAGTGTGAGTGTTGCGGTAAAACAAGCCGCAGAGTCAGGCGTTGAAGAAGCGGAGAAAGGCAAAGCTATTACCGTTGAATTAAAGGATATAAATGAAGATATGCAGCTTATTTTTGATGGCGCACAAAATATTATTACCGGAGGACGTCAAATGCGGGTTGCGGTATCGGATACACAAAAAGGATCAGAAGCTATTGCGTCTGCAGCAGAAGAGCAATCTGCAGCTGCCGAAGAAGTGATGCAAACATTAGAGCAACAGAATATAGCACTTAATGGTGCAGATCAAGCATCACAAGACTTAGAAGTACAAAGCGAAGAGCTTAAAAATAGTACAGACGTTGCGAAATCCTCAGAGGAAGTGGCAGCTGCAGCGGAAGAGCTGTCAACTTCTATTGAAGAAATCAACCGTGCTGCAAGTGAAATACAAAGTGCTATTTCTGAGATTAGTCGAGGGTCAGAACTTGCTGCCAGCGCTTCGGAGCAAGCCGCATCAGGTATAGCGCAAATCGAAGAAGCTTCATTAGCGGCCCTTGCGGTGGCTAATGATGCTCAGTCTAAATGTAAGGATATGGACAGCAAGCTAAAAAATAATCGAAACAATGTGAATCAAATGATTAGTGCCATTTCCGAGGCTTCAGAAAATGCTCAAATTGTTTTAAAGGAAATCGAAGAAGTTGAGCAACTCTCGAGGAGAATCGATAAAATTACTGATGCGATTGAAACGGTTTCAATAAAAACGGGTATGTTAGCCGTCAATGGAGCAATTGAAGCGGCGCGCGCAGGCGAGTTCGGAAAAGGCTTTATTGTAGTATCAGGAGATATACAAAATTTAGCTGATGATGCTAGTGAAAATATCGATGAAATAAAGGACTTAGTTAAAGCTATTCAAGATCAAGCAGCACGTGTCCTAATTGATTTAAGAGGCGTCTTAGTCGCATCATTAGCCGAGGTAGAAAGTGCAAGGGCTACCTCTGCAAATCTAGAAAAAATTAGTAGCAACTTAGATACCATTTTAGGTGGCAACCAATCGATCATAGAAGGCACGGATGAGATAGCTTCCGCTGTAGGCCAAACTAAAAAAGCGATTGAACAGATAGCCGCGGCGGCGGAACAAGCCTCTAGCAATAGCACCGAAGCGGCTGCTGCGGCAGCACAACAATCCAAGGGATCTGAGGATTTAGCAATCACGATTGAAGAAATTGCATCGGTGGCTGATGAGCTGCAAAGCGTCTAGTTTATAGCTGAATTATCTAACTAACGTAACTAGAAATCTCAAACTTGGAGATAAATATGGCTAAAGTGGCGATCGAAATAGAAGATGATGGGCATGTACAAGAAAATGCGACTCAGTATGTGACCTTTCAAGTCGGCGACGAGCATTTTGCTTTTTCAATGGAGCAAGTCGCAGAGATTGTCCGCGTGCCTTTAACGGTTAGCGTACCTTTAACACCGCCTGCGTTGGTAGGATTGGCTAATCTACGTGGTAACGTTTTGCCGGTGTTAGACCTGCGGAGGCTACTGCAATTAGAAAGTTTGGAGTCGGACGATGCAACGCGCGTTTTAGTTGCCGATGTTGGGCAACCAGTAGGACTAATCGTTGATCGCGTTTCTAGGGTTCTGAACGTTGAAAATTCGCAGGTAGAAAAAGCGGATGCTGTTCAAACGACTACTGATGCAAAGTTGCTAAAAGGGGTGATAAAACAAGGTGATAGCCTAATACAGATTTTGGCAGTCAAGCAGCTAATAGAGAAAGATTTTGCAACTATTTTAAAGAGTGCAGCAGAAAATCAATCGGTGACTGCCACGATGCTTGATCTTGCATCAACCAGTAAAGATCAAGATGAGAATGAAGAAGATGCCGGTTTATTGGTAAATTTTTCCGTAGATAACCAAGAATATGCTTTTGATCTAATGGATGTTGAAGAAATAGTTCGTGTGCCCCAAAATATAGCGAAAATCCCCAATACAGAAGCTCACGTGCTTGGTTTAATCAATTTGAGAGGCCGCTTGCTTCCCTTAGTTAGCCTTCGCAGTCTGTTTGACTTTGAGGAGCAGGCGATAGAGGAGCGAAACCGAATACTGGTGATCAGTTTACGTGGTATCGGCGGGGCAAAAACGGTGGTTGGCCTTGTTGTCGATGAAATGCGGGAAGTCTTAAGTGTTCCAAAGAACGACCGCGAAGATGTGCCTGCATTATTAAAAAGTGAGCAGGGCGATGAGATTACCGCAGTCTGCCGATTGGATGGTGGTAAGCGATTAATTTCTATTTTAAGCAGTACGGCATTGTTTAACCACCCCAGCATCCAAGTAGCGATGGCAAGCAGTAAGCAGGAGGTAGAGCAAGTGACAGATAAACTAGACAATAAACAAGATCAAGAAGATGAAGACGATACTCAAATGGTGGTGTTTAAATTAGCCGATCAGGAATATGGAATTACTATTGACCATGTGCAGGAGATCACCCGTATTCCCGACGAGATGAGCAAAGTTCCTAAAACGGCTGATTTTATTGAAGGTATGGTTAATTTAAGAGGGAAAGTCATGCCGGTATTAGACATGCGCACTCGGTTTGGTTTAGAAAAAAGTGAACCGAATGAAGGGCAGCGCATATTAGTACTTAATATTAAAGGTAATCAGACCGGCTTTATTATGGATTCCGTGGTCGAAGTCTTGCGACTTAATAGCAACAGTATCGAAGATGCACCGGATTTATCGGATGACCAAACACGAATGATGGGACGTGTCGTTAATTTAAGGGAAGAAAAGCGTATGATACAAGTACTTGACGTCCAAGAATTGCTCAGCAAGAAGGAACAAAAAGCACTGCATAAAAAGCCTGAAAACATAGACTAATACGGGCGTAAAAAGAGGGTAGCAGCTTAATGAAAAAAATTCTAGTGGTTGATGATTCAGCATTAATGCGCAAACAACTGCGGATCATGTTAGAAGAGGGCGGTTATGAGGTGTCTACCGCCAGAAACGGTGCTGATGGCCTAGAAAGAATTAAAGAGGATAGTCCAGATGCCGTCACTTTAGATATCAATATGCCAGTGATGGACGGTTTGACTTGTCTTAGTCATATTATGCAAGACATGCCTGTACCGGTGATTATGGTATCGTCTTTAACCGATAAAGGTGCGCTCGCAACTTTTGAAGCCTTAGAACTTGGAGCGATTGACTATGTTGCCAAGCCTGGCGGCACAGTATCGCTTAATATACAGGATGTTAAATCCGAATTATTAGCTAAGGTCAAAGCTGCGACACGGTCCCGTATTAAGTAGGAGTAAAGGTTTACGATCTAGAATACGAAAACAGCGTATAACCACTAAAATTAGCCAGCCAAGTGTCAAGCGTAATCGTATCAATCAAAGTCGTTTAGCTAAAAAAACCAGTGACCAGAAAGTGGAAGTCGTCATTATTGGTTCATCCACTGGTGGTCCGGGAAAACTTGAAGAGATATTATCAGGATTGCCTGCGGATTTTTCGGCACCTATTTTAATTGCGCAGCATATGCCGGCAAAATTTACCGCGGTATTTGCTAAACGGGTGAATAATAATTGCGCCATTAATATCCAAGAGTTAAGTCGCGCTACCCAATTAGAGGCTGGCACCGCCTATATTGCTCGTGGTGATGCGGACGTTAAATTCATTAAACGAGCTAACAAAATTATGGCCTCTAGCATACCACCGCGATCGGAGTATATCTGGCACCCGAGTGTTGAACTAATGACCCAGACTGCGGGCGAAAGTTTTTCGCCAGATAGTGTCGTTGCCGTGATGCTTACGGGCATGGGAAATGATGGTGCTGAAGCGATGTATCACTTAAATACAAAGGGTTGTAGAACCATCGCGGAGTCGGAAAATAGTGCGGTGGTTTATGGCATGCCCAAGGAGTTAGTCGAGCGCGGCGGCGCCGATTTAATTTTAGATTCCTGTGATGTCGCTAAACAGTTAATAGAGTGGGTTGGTTAATTAGTCGAGGTTTATAGTTATGGCATTAGTAAAGCAAAAGAAGTCAGTGTCAAGTAGCACTGAAAAACGGGATGAAACGCGTGACTTTGACGGGTTGATCCACGAGATGAAAAGCGGTAATTCCGTCGCCAAGAGGTGGGCTGTACGGGATTTAGCGGACTACCCAGAAAAAGCGGTCGCTCCGATACTTAATTTAATCGATCAGGAGACGGATCTAATTGTAAGAGATGCAATGCTGGATACCTTAGAAAAAATTGGTGGCGATAAAGTCGTTGAGGGTTTAATACCCTATTTGCGTTCAGAAGATGTACCCTTACGCAACGCGGTTATAGATGCACTGCAATCAAGCCCTGATGCAATCGCGAAGCATATATTAGCGTTACTCAACGATCAAGACTCAGATGTAAGAATTTTTGCGATTGATATTTTGCAAATGCTACCCCATGTGGATACCCCGATTTGGTTGCTTTCTGTACTCAAAGATGAAACACATATCAACGTTGTGGCAAACGCAGTGGATCGTTTATCAGAAGTTGGCACGCCTGACATGGTCAGTGAGTTACTGGCACTCAAAATTAGATTTCCCGATGAGGCTTATTTACACTTTGCTATTGATAACGCGATAAAAAGAATAAAAGGGGAGTAACGATGGCACTTAATGCTGAAAAAAGGGTGAATAACGTGATTACAATTACAAGTACCGAGTTTGCTAAGTTTAGGGATTTTTTTTATCGTAAAACAGGAATACGATTTGAAGATACGAAACGCTATTTTGTGGACAAGCGCTTGATTGGACGTATGAAAAAAACCGGGCATGATACCTTTAGGAGCTATTTTACCGCACTGCGATTTGAGGCATCAGGCAAAGAAATGCAGCAAGTTATTAATGTTATGACGGTCAACGAAACTTATTTTTTTAGAGAAGAGTATCAATTAGAATGCATGGTGGAGTCGGTTTTAAATGAAATAATGAGGAATAAACCAAGAGGGGAGGACTTAAGGATCTGGTCTATTCCATCGAGTACTGGCGAAGAGCCCTATTCAATTGCACTCTATTTAATTGAATATTGGGCAAAAATCAATGATGTGGATGTTGAAATTGTTTCATCAGATATCGATACTAAAGTGCTCGAACGCTGCAAAAAGGGAGTTTATAATCAACGCTCAATCAAACAATTACCGCCTAAGCTACTTAAACAGTATTTCACAAGTCAATCGGATGGACAGTTTTATCAAATTCATGAGGATTTAAGAGCCTCAATTGATTTTACAAAAGTTAACTTGGCGGAACCTTCTGAAACGAGGAAGTATCGTAATTTCGATCTTATATTTTGTCGCAATTTACTCATCTATTTCGATGATGCGTCAAGACGGCAGGCGGCGGATGTTTTTTTTGACGCGCTGAATCCTGGAGGTTTTATTTTTCTGGGGCATTCAGAATCTATGTCGAGAATTTCATCCTTATTTAAAGTTAGAAAGTTTCCCAAAGCAATTGCTTACCAAAAACCTTAACTAAATATTGAGACGACCACTATGAAGAAAATATTAATTGTAGACGATGCGATGACAGTCAGGATGTACCATAGACAACTCATGGAATCAATGGGGTTTGAGGTAACTGAGGCTGAAAATGGTATTGAAGCGTTAGAAAAAGGGATGAGTGACACTTTTGACTTGTTCTTGGTTGATGTGAATATGCCAAAAATGGATGGCTACCGTTTTGTGGAAGAAATGCGACAGATTCCGGAGTTGCAGTCTATTCCTGTTGTGATGGTTAGTACTGAAGAAGAGGAATCGGACAAGGAAAAGGCGTATTTAGCGGGTGCTAATTTTTATCTTGTTAAACCCGCCAAGCCAGATGAGCTCAAAGACTATGTCGCATTATTGATTGGCGATGAGGTTGCCTAATGGATCCAATGCTAGAATCTTTTATCCAAGAATCGAGAGATAATCTTGAGGCGGCGGCAAAGTGTTTTCTAGATCTGGAAAATAAGCCCGATGATCAAGAACTATTGAATGATTTATTTCGCTCAATCCATACCATGAAAGGATCTTCTGGTTTGTTTGATATCGGCGCCTTTACACGGGTTGTGCATGCGGCTGAAGACGTGCTAGACATAGTTAGAGAAGGAAAATATAGTTTAACTTCAGATGACATTGATTTATTTTTAGATAGTCTGGACTTGGCCGGTGCCTGGATAGACCAACTCGAGTCATCGGAACAACTTCCTGATGATGCTGATAGCGTCGGCCATGAAATAGCAGAGAAATTACGGGGACTTATTGGGCAGGAAATCAAGAAATCAGTAGTTAAAGTTGAGGATTCAAAACAAATAAATAGCCACGCTGTTACGAAAAAGGACGACTTTGATGATACGCCAGATTGGATAACGAATATTGATCAAAGCCAGTTGCAAAAAGTATACAAGCTCTGTGTGCAATCCGATAATAAAATAGCGGTTATAGTGAATTATCGACCAGATAAACAGTGTTTTTTCAACGGTGACGATCCCTTACTTACGGTTTTAAATGCGGTTGGACTTCATTGGTTTAGTGTCGAAAAAAAAGAAGATTGGGGTGAGTTAGAATCACTTGATCCCTTTCAATGTAACATCAATTTCAAGTTACTTATCGCTGCGGATATTACAGAGGTTAAACAGTATTTTCGCTATATTATCGAACAGGTTGATATTTTTAGGATTGAACCAAAGCAACTGATTAGACCTGTAGGCGAGCATAGCACGAATGATACTTATCAGTTATTTGTGAGCGAGGGTTTAGCGGCGCTAGAGAACAATGACTACGAATCCTTAAAGCGCTTGGTTATGCCATTACATGAAATAGGGAATGCGACCTTGTTTCAAACCGCTTGTTTGGGATGGATCAGAACGCTACTCGAAAGTGACGTGCAGGATGATTCCTTATTAAAATCGCTGATTGATGCCGTTCGACAGGGTGAATATTTATCGCCGTCATTAACCCTAGATAAACCAAGTGAACAATCTAAAACGATGATCGAGCCTAGTAATAAACTTTCAGCATCATCTATCAATATCCTAAAAACACAGCTTAAAATATTGGAAATGCCCTGTCCCTCATCATTACTCGTTGGACGGGTATTATCAACTCAAAAAATAATGCAACGCCTATTTAAAACGATTGATGGTGATAAGAAATTAGCCGATCTTGATAGTGTGTCCAAGCAGTGCTTAGCAACCAGTAAATGTGATAAATTACATGATTTTTTGGCCGAATGTCTCGAACAATATGAAAATAATAACCCTTCAGAACCAAGCCAAAAACAAAATGATATAAGCATATCAAAAGATCAGGCTAAAGTGACAGCTGTTAAGGCTGAAGGGAAGTTAATCGAAAGAACACAAGATCTTAAAAGTGGAGAGAGAAGTGGTATTAAGTATGGTCGACGGGCAGGCGATATAGTCGATGAAGTAGATAATACTAAGCATCAAATTAAAACCCTGAGGGTTGACCAAGAGCGTATCGATTCATTAATGGATTTAATGGGAGAACTGGTGGTTGCTAAAAATGCAATGCCTTACCTAGCCAAAAGAGCGCAAGAAGAATTTGGGGTGAGGGAACTGGCTAAAGAAATCCAATCACAATATGCCGTGATTAATCGTTTATCAGAAGAATTACAAAGTACCGTTATGGGGATCCGAATGGTACCAGTATCCAGCGTTTTCCAGCGATTCCCTCGTCTGGTTCGTGATCTATCTAAACGCTTGGAAAAAAATATTCAGCTGGTGCTTGAAGGGGAAGAAACGGAAGCCGATAAAAATGTTATCGAGAGCTTAGCAGATCCCTTGATCCACATGGTTCGTAATAGCTTAGATCATGGTTTAGAAACACCGCAAGAAAGAATCGCTGCCGGTAAAAATGAGCAAGGACGATTAACATTAAAAGCGACTCCAATGGATGATCAGGTACTTATCGAGATCATAGATGACGGTAAAGGTATTGATCCAAATATTATAAAGCAAAAAGCCTACGAAAAAGGCATTATCTCAGAAATCCAATTAGATGAAATTAGCGACCAAGCGGCCGTTAATCTTATTTTTGCTGCCGGGCTTTCGAGTAAAGAATCCGCATCAGATTTATCTGGGCGCGGAGTCGGCATGGATGTGGTTCGTAGTGCGGTGGAAGATGCAGGGGGACAAGTTTCAGTCACCAGTGTTTTAGGTAAAGGGACGCGGGTAGGATTAACCTTACCGCTTACGATGGCGGTTGCTAGAGTCATGATGATTGATGTAGATCAACAAACCTACGGTATCTCAATGGAAAATATCCGAGAAACGGTACGCGTATCAGCGGATAATATTACCCGTATCAAACATAATGAGGCGATTGTGTTAAGAGATAAACTCATTCCTTTACTGCGCATGCGTGATTTATTAGGTTTGCAAACAAGAGCAAAGCAACAGACCGAATTATCGATTTTAATTGTCGAATATAATGGTGCTGAAATTGGCCTAATTATTGACAATTTTTTGGAGGGTATTGACATCATACAGAAGCCACTAGATGGCGTGATGGGTGCCTTCCCTATATATGCGGGGGCGACCTTACTAGGCGATGGTCGAGTTTTGTTGATCCTTAATGTTTTGGAGTTATTAAAATGTCGGTAGCTTTTAAAAAAACCATTGCCCTACTTGAAGGTGAATGCAGTATTGAGGACTCTGAAGAATTACTTAATTGGATTTTACTCAACCCGAAAGGGAAATTAAATTTAAAAAAACTGAGCTATCTTCATACCGCTGTTTTACAAGTATTAATGGCGTCTCAAGTTAAAATTAGTATTTGGCCAAGTGATACCAAGATAGCCAGTTGGTTACAGGCGATACTTTTGGAGTCAAAATGACTCAAAAACCTTTAGTTATTACAATAGCTAATCGTAAAGGTGGCACCGGTAAAACCACCACAGCCGTTAATTTGGCTGCAGAATGGGGTAAAAAAGGTTATAAAACACTGATTATAGATTTAGACACACAAGGTCATGTGTCCGTGGGAACCGCATTAAGAGAACTCGACTCAGAACCTGCGAGAATACACGATATTTTTAGTGATAAAAATATTAATATTCAAGATATTGTTAGGTTTACTAAGACAAAAAATGTTTGGGTTGCTCCTGCCGATACAACATTTGTAGGGAGAGACCTCAAGGGCTTGTTATTGAGAAATTATATAAGTGAAAATGAGGGTTTTAAACGCTTTGATCGAATAGTCATTGATACTCCTCCGACATTAGATTCATTGTTAATCAATTCGATGGCTGCGGCAAATGGCGTTATCGTACCCTTTGTCCCTCACCATTTATCAAGTGTCGGTGTCAATCAGCTCGCCAAGCTATTTTACCAAGTGGCGACAAAGCATAATAGTGAATTAAGATTGCTTGGTTTATTGCCAGTAATGTATGACAGAAATATAAAGTTGCATAAACGAGTTTTAGAAAGCTTAGAAAAACAATATGGTAAAGGTAGAATGCTACGGGGTATACGAACTAACATTAAACTTGCTGAAGCTTTTGAGGCGGGTAGTCCGGTTAAGGATTATGTCGCCAAATGTACCGGTAGTATGGACTACCAATTGCTAGCGGAAGAGTTAGAAACTTTTTTCATCAAATAGAAATGAAGGATGTCAAATATGAAAACAATATTATTGGTTGATGATTCAACCACAATGCTGATGAGCATGGAAGCAATTTTGAAACGAGCGGGTTTTAGTGTGGAAACCGCGAGCAGTGGCGATGCCGCCTTAAGTAAATTAAAAATGCTTAAACCGGACCTAATGATTACAGATCTTAATATGCCAGGTATGGATGGGATTTCTTTAATAAAAGCAGTAAAACAATTACCAGCAATGAAGTTCAAACCTGTATTAATGATGACAACGGAATCACAGCAAGCTAAGCGCGATGAAGCCAAAGCTGCGGGTGCTGTAGGCTGGTTGGTCAAGCCGGTGGAAGCGAATCAATTGCTCGCAGTTATAAAACAGATATTACCTGGAACCTAGGTCAATCTTTGACGGGAATTTGAAATGTATAACCGAAAAAAAAATACCAAGCATTCTTCTTTAACAAAAGGATATCTGCTAGTAACAGCTAGCCAATTTAAACATCATACCTTTTGTACAACTTGGTATGTGCTGGCGTTATGGTTATTTATTGAATTTGCCTTATTTCATTTTGTACACGAACCAAAAGTCAATCTCATTTATGGAGTTCACATTCATTTAGACTCATTTTTACTAGTATTGGTTGGTATTCCTACTTCGTTTTTCATTTTACGCTCTAGGTTAAATGTTGAGAGCATTAAAAATATAAGGGGAGATAGTAAAGGTATGGATAACGGTTTAGAACATATAAAGAAAAGTGAGTTATTTAGCGATATCGCCACTAGCATGGATAATACACCAGAAGTTTGTAGGATTCTATCAGAGCAGACCACCGCTATATCCGGGGAAACTGAAACCGCCGCCGAGAGTCTAATGCAAAATATTTCGGAAATTGAAGGTTCACTTGAAGAGTTATCATTGAATATTAAGCAGGCGATTAACGAAAGTTTAAATATTAAACATGAAGGCAAGGATAAGATTGATTCAACTTCGAACTCGTTAAATGATATGTCGGATTATATTAAAAACCGAGTTATAGAGTTTGAACAACATAAAGATAAAATTAATCACATACTTAAAGATGCTGATTCTTTGTCTACATTGACCGTAATGTTGAAAAATATTGCGTCACAAACTAATTTACTCGCTTTAAATGCCGCTATTGAGGCAGCAAGAGCAGGTGACTATGGAAGAGGTTTTGCGGTTGTGGCAGATGAAGTTCGGAATTTATCCTCAGAATCAGAGAAGGCGGCACAAGAGATCGAAGATGGTATAAGCAATTTGATTTCCTCTGTAGAGCTGAATGTAACTTCGATTCTTGATAAAGATGTGGTTGATGCCGAATCGAAAAGGTTATCTAGCTTTGCTAAACAGGTTGATGTTATTTCTGAGTTGTATGGGAGGTATGATACGTTAAATTCTAGAATGTTAGTGGTACTAGAGGAAGATACAAAACGTATTCAATCAAATGTAATAAATACAATCGCTGGAATACAGTTCCAGGATATTACCAGACAGCGCCTTGAACAGGTTAACCTAGGTTTGAGCCGAATGGAAAAATATTTTAGTAAGCTAATTAATAATATAAAAAATATAAGTAATACAACTGAGCATCAAGCAATCGGTGAACCAATGAAAACAGATGATATGTTCAGTGACTATCACATGGAGTCTCAGCGTAAAGTTCATAATGGAGCTGTTGGCGAAAATCAACCTTCCAGTCCAAAATTACCTAAAGTCGAGTTATTTTAAACCTAATGTAAATAATAGGACACAATTAATAGTCTTTGTTAACCGACTTGTTTTTTGAGGCTGAATTTTTAATTGGAAAGTAGTTTGGTACGAATTTGTTTTTTAGTTTGATATGAAATAAAGAATGAAAACTAGGCTGAATTTTACTATATGATGTGTGAAGTTGTTGCAGGGATTCTTGACATGCTTTGAGCGTTTCATCAAATTCAGCCTTATCAAGAGGCTTTAAAAATACTTCAGTTTGCGCTACTAGTTTAAGGGAGTCTTGGTTAAATAGGTCGAGTGATTTTTTAAGTGCGCCCCAGAGTTCGCCTTCGTTATTTTTAAGAGTGTGTTCATACTCTTTTATTACGGTATTTAATGTCTGTATACAGTTTTTTAAAAAGTGTGGGTCAATATTTTTATCAATTAAGGAAATTGTAGTCTCCAGCCAAACTAAAACACGCTCGATCTTTTTTGAAATTATTTTTATTGAATAGGATCGGCTTTTTTTTATTCGTAGAACAAGGTGAAAACAATAAATTATCATTAGGACGGTGAAAAAAAATATAATAGCTTGCCAAAATACAAGAGTATGCTTCATATTGAAATGCTTATTTTAATTTGTGAATACTGTCATCTAAGCCTGCTCTGGGTCATAGAATAACACACTAGTAAAGCGATGGTAATTTCACTTTTACTCCCCAATTTAAACGATCCATGGGCGAATTAGTAGTAAAAGGTAAGTTATAACTAATTGATATAAGCTCATGGTTTCAATCTAGCATGGATTGTTGAAAAAGCTTAATGAGATTTTCTAAAAGTAAGATTGACTCTCTGCGTTAAATTAGGCTTCAGCGGAGCGGCCGTTAAGCTTTTTACACCATGGTACATCAACCGTGCGCTATCTCCCCACACCATCACATCACCATCATAAAGAGGGAATTGAGCTTTTATACCACTGCGAGTCTTTCCATAAATTTGAAAAATAGCGGTTAATCCGATGGACACCGATACAATCGGATGGTTAAAATCCTTTTCGTTTTTATCTTGGTGAGATCCTAGCTTACTACCAATCAAATATTGGTTGATCAAGCAGCTGTCCGGCATAAAATGACTATAGCCGGCTTCAAGTGCGGCATTTGCTGCTAAATCTTTAAATATTTGGGGCATGGGTGGCCAGGGTTGGTTATTCAATGGATCTTTATCTAGGTATTGATATCGAACTTTATTCGAGACCCAGCCATATTCACCGCAATTGGTAAAGGCGATATTGGTGTAATGACCATTGGGTGTCATCATTTTTCTAAATGGAGAATGCTGTAAAATAGGACCTAGGCTTTTATGCAGCTTATCGGTCTTGGTGAAGCGCGATAATCGATAAACATCAGGATAGATCTGCTCTTTACTATCGGACAAGGCTGAAAAAAGATCGCTTTGATAGTTAGGCATCGATTGCTTGTCTGCAGGCTATTGGCTAGATTATTAAAAATAACACGCCCGGTTAAAAAGTTAAATAGGCAGGTTTACATTTTCTAACAGTTTATTTTCAAATTCATATCCGACGGTCGGATATATTTGGTACAACAGCCCTATTAAAGATATAATAGGAGTTACTAGCCAATGTGAGATGCCCATGAAAATAGTTAAAGAATTTATTCAAACCGAGTCTTCGAGTGGTGTTTTATTAATTATTGCAACACTGATTGCTCTATTCTTGAGTAATACATTTTTAGCACCCTACTATGAATCTTTTCTTCATATCCCTGTGGAAATAAGAGTGGGCTCCTTGCATCTAGCCAAATCGCTCTATCATTGGGTTAATGACGGCCTAATGGCTGTTTTCTTTCTACTGATTGGACTTGAAGTGAAAAGAGAAATTATGGAAGGGCATCTGTCCTCTTTAAGCCAGGTGGCCCTACCTGGATTTGCAGCTGTCGGTGGGATGTTGGTTCCGGCACTGATTTACGTATTCTTTAATGCTAATGACCCGGTTGCTATCAATGGTTGGGCGGTACCGACAGCGACAGATATCGCTTTTGCTTTAGGCATTTTATCCTTACTCGGAAAACGTGTTCCGGTGTCTCTGAAGATATTTTTAATGGCGCTAGCAATTATTGATGATCTCGGTGCAATTGTTATTATTGCGGTGTTTTATACCGTCGATCTTTCGGTATTATCGATTACTCTAGCGGCGATAGCATTAACCGTGTTGGTGTTAATGAATCAGCTCCACGTGGTTAAAAAAGCCGCTTATTTTATGGTTGGTTTTGTGCTGTGGGTCAGCGTACTAAAATCAGGAGTCCACGCAACTTTAGCTGGCGTTGCGCTTGCTTTTACGATTCCTTTAAACGGAAAGGATCATGAGGGCAATAGTATTTCTCCATTGAAAGAAATTGAGCATGGCTTACATTTTTGGGTGGCATTTCTGATATTACCTTTATTTGCTTTTGTTAATGCAGGAGTTAATGTAACCAGTATTTCACTTGAACAAATGGCGGCGCCGGTACCATTAGGAATTATGTTAGGCTTGTTTGTTGGAAAGCAGTTAGGAGTGTTCGGTTTTAGTTTTCTGGCCATTAAGTTGAAACTAGCCAAATTACCCGCCGATAGCAATTGGATGCAACTTTACGGCGTTTCATTGCTGACGGGGATTGGCTTTACTATGAGTTTGTTTATTGTAACCTTGGCTTTTGTTGATGACACCCTATTCAACTATACTGATAAGCTAGCCATTTTAATCGGCTCACTGGCTTCCGCTGTGCTTGGCTATTTTATATTAAAAATATCGAGTCAATCTAAAACATCTTAGCCAGCTGAGTGTTTATAAAAAAGCTATCTATAAAAAGCCAACGATTTTAAAAATCGAAGGCTTTTTGGTTGATTTAGCTAATCAAATCAATCACCCACTTGACACAAATCACAATCTGCACAAGAAAAAAGCCAAACCTGATAAACACAGCAATTACCGAAGTGGATAAAAGATGTGTAACGGATTGCAATATGCGAGCAATCACAAAGTAAAGAGCTAGGGGATCCGTGATAGCTGTTTGTCCAGTCGCTAAAGCTATCAATAGCAGCCCGCCAGCAATCGGGAAAAACTCATAACAATTTGCATGAGCACGACAAAGGCGACCAGAGAACTCTGAAACATCTGATCCTGCAGGGCTAAAGCTATTGACTGCTTTTTTACCAACAAGGGTTAAATAGGTTCGTAATCCGCCTAAAATGGATAGAAGTGCAAGTATCCAAGCGATGTAGTAGACAAGTGCGAGTAGGGTATCGGTCATTATTATTATCCTTTATGTTATTGTTTCATATATAGAACATATGAGTGTTAGTTGTCGGATAATACTAACACATTCTAAAGCCTGTATTTTACTGGTCTAATCAGTTGTTGTTCAAATGACATATTCATCTAATTCAGGATTAAAAATAGGTTTTGTAATATTCTTCAGCGATATTTTTATAAACATCTCCGACTTCCCCGGTACCAACCGGTTGGCCGTTTAAATTAACCACCGGTTGGATCTGTCTACTGGAACTAGTAATCCATATTTCATCGGCTTCGATTGCTTCAGAAAGAAGAATATTACGTTCTTCAAATTGTATTTCAGTCGATTTTATTAATTGCTTAATTAATAAACGACGAGTGATACCTGGTAGGATAGTTTGATTAGCAATCGGCGTTGACACTTGGTTGTCTTTCACTACAAATATGTTGCTGCTACTGCCTTCATGGACTATGTTTTTATCAGAATGGACTAGAATTTCGTCATAACCATCCGTTTGGGCTGAATCAAAATGCATCAAATTACCCAATAGCGAAGTCGATTTGATATCACAGCGGCGCCATCGTCGGTCGAGTTCTGACTTGATTTTTAACCTTGTGTTGTTGGTGTTTGGATTAAAATCAGCGATTGGCTGAGCCATGGCGAATAGCGTTGGCGTGATATTCTTGGGGTAGCCATGGGAGCGGTTAGTATCTGCGCCGCGACTAATTTGAATATAAATCCCCACATTGGGAATATTATTTCGTTCGACCAATTGACTAACTAGCTCGCGCCACTGTTGCTTTGACCAGTTAAAAGCGATTTTTGTGGCGCTAAGACCTTGTTGCAGTCGTTCTATATGAGGATCGAGTCCAATCATTTTTTGTTGGTAGCAAGGAATCAACTCGTAAATGCCGTCACCAAATAAAAAACCACGATCCAGCGGAGATATTTTAGCTTCATTTAACGGCAAGTAGCGATCATTTAAAAACACAACAGACATGGGATTCTCCTTCTGTTTGTAACTATACCTTAAGTCATCCTTGAGCCACAAATTTTTCATATGAGATCGAACTAGAATGGAATGGTTCTGAGGCAATCTTAAGGGCGATATGCTTGTAGACAGAAGAGGGGAGCTACTTGGAATTATTTCGAAATAAAGTATCGCGCATGCGCCACATCCAAATGCCTAAGTAACCGGGCAGGGCGTAGATAACGCCTGCTAGCATAATGAAACTAAGTATATAAAATAGAATTTGAGATTCCCATTGGCTACTGAAAATTTGTAAAATAGAGGCGATTAAAGAAATAAACGTTCCGATGGCTAGCCGCTTTATTTGCGCTTGTGGGTTAGCTGCCATCGTCTTTAAATAGGCAACTAAGCGTTTTTTAAGCGGTTGACTCATGCGGTTAATAGTAGGGGTTATCGCCCTGCTCATGTTCAGTGATATCTTTCACACCTTTCACTTCTGGGATTTTTTCCATTAGTGTTTTTTCAATACCGTCACTGAGGGTTGCATCGACCATACCGCAACCCTGACAACCGCCGCCAAACTTTAGTACAACAATACCATCTTCGGTAAACTCAGCTAAGGCTACTTGACCACCATGACTGGCAAGTTGAGGATTAATTTCGGCTTCTAGCAAGTAGCGAATACGATCAATGACTGGAGCGTCATCATCCACCTTTCGTGCTTTTGCATTGGGTGCTCGTAGCGTCAGCTGACCGCCCATATCATCGGTCTGATAATCAATTTTGGCGTCATCAAGATAAGGTATACTTTCTTCATCAATATAAGCTGTAAATGCTGTTAAAGGCATGCTGAGGTCATTTTTTTCTACCGCATTTGGCGGACAATAGGAAACCCCACATTCAGCATGAGGCGTACCAGGATTTACTACAAAGACACGAATGCCTGTTCCTTCTTCTTGCGAAGATAAAAGCCCCGCAAAATGTTTCTCAGCAGCTTCCGTTATTTCAATTAAATTAGTTTCAGTGGTCACTTTTAGAATCTCATATCATAGAATAAGCCAAAGTATCGAGGTACTGGCTAGATAGTCTCTATTTTAACAGAAGATCCCTCCGATGATCCCATGCTTTTTATAGGGGGATATAAATAATAGAGGCTGCTAAAAGACAAATGCATTTAATTGAGACCTTTGAATGGATGCTAGCCTCGATGGAATACTTTTTATATAACCGAGGATGGCTTCAGTCAAAGCTAATTTAATCATATTGTCCTGATTGATAAATCCTTTGATTCCGCAGGCTGCATTAAGGCTAGGGTGGGAAATAGCAAAATGAATGAATAAATACTTGGTATCGCGTTAAAATGCAATAAAACCATTGATTTTATTATGGGTTTTTTCTATTCTGAAGTGATACTGATCTCGTTTTTTGATCTTTGACTCAAAATGGATAAATACTATGCTATTTCTGCGTGTGGTTCGACTCGCTCTTCTGTTACTACTTTTAGCCTACAGTAGTCGATCTCTGTTGGCCGAACAGTCGCTACCACTCAGCTATTACCTCCCCCATTCAGAGAGTTATGATGCTTCGATTCCTAAACCAGAAACTCTATTAGGTTTTCAGGTGGGTGAGTGGCATGCTCGGCCAGAACAAATCGAAGGCTATTTTTCTGAGCTAGCGGATCTGTCCAATCGGGTTAAAATAGAGCGGTACGCTTTGTCCCATGAAAAACGACCTTTATTTGTGGTTTATATCTCTTCACCAGAAAATATCAAGAATCTTGATCAAATAAAACAACAGCATGCCAAGATGGGACCAGTAAAAGGGCGACCACTGGTGAGTTGGATGGGTTACAGTGTTCATGGTAATGAAGCCAGTGGTAGTAATGCCTCGATGCTATTTGCCTATCATCTAGCCGCGGCTGAGGATGAAAAAACACTGGCTCAGTTATCACAGCAGATCATTATTATCGATCCCATGCTTAACCCTGATGGCTTAGCGCGTTTTGCGAACTGGGCAAATATGTATCGTAGTAAAAATCCCAATAGTGATCCCAACACACGCGAACATAACGAGTCTTGGCCGTCAGGTAGAACCAATCATTATTGGTTTGATCTCAACCGTGATTGGTTGTTGCTGCAACATCCAGAGTCTCAAGGTCGGATTAAACTTTTCCATCAATGGAAGCCTAATTTATTGACTGACTTTCATGAAATGGGGACTAACAGTAGTTATTTTTTTCAGCCGGGTGTCGAGTCTCGTCAAAATCCATTAACACCAAAAGAGAACTTTGAACTAACCTCTAAAATAGCCAAGTTCCATGCTAAGGCGTTAGATAAAATTGGCAGTCTTTACTATAGCAAAGAAAGTTTTGATGATTTTTATTATGGTAAAGGCTCAACTTATCCTGATCTGCAGGGTGCGATTGGAATTTTATTTGAACAAGCCAGTGCAAGAGGGCATTTACAGAAAAGTAATTCTGGTGAAGTGAGTTTTCCCTTCGCTATTCGCAATCATTTGACCACATCACTTTCCAGTATTGAAGCGGCTCAATCGCTCAAAAATACACTTTTAAATTACCAGCGAAACTTTTATAAAAGAGCTAAATTGGACGCTAAATCTGATCGACATCGAGCGATTGTTTTGTCATCTCAAGATCCTTATCGACTAAAGGAACTAAAACGAATACTCGCCGGTCACCAGATCAAAAGCTATGACCTCGCGCATGACGTTCAAGTTAAAGGACATAACTTTACAGCGAAAAATAGCTTGATAATACCCCTGCAGCAAACACAGTATTATTTGATCAAATCACTGTTCGAAGAACGCAAGAAATTTAAAAATAATACTTTTTATGATGTATCGAGCTGGAATTTAGCGTTAGCTTTTGACATCGATTATCAGTGGCTAGGGCGTTCGGATTATCAACCAAGCTTGCTCGTTAGTTCTAATAATAGACATCAACTGGCATTTGAAGGGATTGATTCATCGGCTGTTGCTTTGGCTTTTGCATGGCGTAATTTTGCGAGTACTGAATTACTGGCTTTTTTGCATCGAAATAAAATAAAGTTAAGGGTGGCGACTAAAAACGTCAAAGTGGCGACACAAAAAGGTTATAAAAATCTGTCCCCAGGCGACATTATCCTACCAATTAAGTTACAAAGTCTTGATCTCGAACAATTGGAGTTACTATTAAAACCCAAACTGCAATCACTCGGGATTGTGCCATTAAATATTACCAGCGGTTTGGCAATTCAAGGACCCGATATAGGTAGCCCTAGTTTACCTATTCTCAAACCAATTAAACCTTTGCTACTCATCGGTGAGAAGGTGAATGCTTATCAAGCTGGAGAAGTCTGGCATTTATTTGACCTCAGGCTAGATCAGGATTTAACGATGATCACCCTAACCCAATTTTCTAGCCTAGCCATCGATCAATATAGTCATATTATTATGGTCGCTGGACAATATGTTTTTTCAGAAAAAGACTCTAAAAAATTAGCGTCATGGATTAAAAAAGGTGGCACTTTGGTCACTCAATCGAGTGCCAGTCGATGGTTGACATCATTAGCTTGGACCTCGAGTACCGCCGTGAGTCTACCTGAAGAGAAAAATACCCGAGCGGCTTATGCTGAAAGAGATAAAATCAATGCCGAAAAATATATTGGTGGTGCGATTGTAAAATCATCAATTGATTTGACTCATCCACTGGCTTTTGGCATGAGTGATTCATTATTACCCCTATTTAAACAAGGCCGATTAGCGTTTACAGAACCTAAAGAAGCCTTTGTCTCGATTGCCCGTTTTGCTTCAAAACCTCTCATTGCGGGTTATATGTCACGCGACAATCAAAATTTAATAGCGGATAAAAGTAGTATCTTGGTGCAAAAAATGGGTAAGGGCAGGTTAATCTTATTTTCTGAGGATATGAATTTTAGGGGCTTTTGGCTAGGAACAAGCCGCGTTTTTGTTAATGCCTTGTATTTTTCATCCATTATTCAAGCATCGGAGAAAACAAACAAAGAAGAAGCAGTATTAAAAACTGATGAGCAATAGAAAGAATTAATTTATGTAACATTTGGTAAAATATTGATTTATAGACTAAACTTAAAATAATTATAAAGCTATGAGATATGAGTTAGCTGGATCTTGTAGTCAATAAAGGGAGTTATCGTTAGTCATTTTAGAATGAAAAGTGAACCAATATGATTAGATTAGACGACCAGAGTTATTTTGATCGACCCGATATCGATTTTGATAATGAGCTTGGTATCGTTTTTCTTAAATTTGAAAATGAAGTAACCCTCGATTCGCTTAATTATTCTTTCATTGAGCTTATCAATCATCCAGACTTTAAGCATAATATGAATGCTTGTTACGATTATTCAAATGCTATTATCGAAACCGCCATACGCGATGTTGAGCGCCATGCTCAATATGTCGCAAAATACCTCGATAAAAGAGGTAGTTCCTACCGCTTAGCTCTAATATCCGATGAGACTCTTAATAGCGCCCTGTTAAATGTCTATCGCTTACTCATTTCTAAAACAGAGGTGGAAGCCGAGGTTTTTACTTCAAAACCCATGGCTATTCGATGGCTTCAGGAAGGATAAAGACAGCCACTATTGAGAGATTTCTCACATGGAACTGGGACAATTTCCTACATCACACATCTAAAAACTGATAGATTGCCGCGTCGCTGCGGTTCTCGCAAAGACTCAGAATCAAGAAAGTAACGGTTATAGATCGTACCTCGTTCCCATGGTCCCCCGTGGGAATGCTTAATCTTGAGGTATGGCGACCGCTGTTAAATTAGTATCTGTCATTCCGCACCTAGTTAATCGAATAAGTCCCATCAAAAATACCCTTAAAGGATCTCGATTTGCGATATAATGCCAATTAAATCAAATAGTTATTGACACAGCCTGCTTGATTTGATCTATTGTTTCTTTTGAACGTCGGAAACACTATGTCAACGTCTTATTCAACAAAAGGACTCGATCATTTAGGTCTCGTCGCTGGTATGTGCAAAGAGTTAGGGGTTGCCCAATTCTTCGATCAAGCTCATCCTAATCAAAGCGAATACCGCAATATCTCTTGCGGAGAATTGGTCGTTTCTATGCTGTTAAATGGCTTGGGATTTGTTGGTCGAACACTGCATATGTATCCCGAATATTTTGCAGAAAAACCGGTTGAGCGGTTGATTAGAAAGGGATCAAGGCTGAGCATATTAATGATGATGCGCTTGGACGTTGTCTTGATCAGCTCTATGAAACCGGTGTATCAAAAACTCTATCAGGGATTGTCGGAGAAAGTCGTCACTTACCTCGGCTTACCTTGCGAGGGGTTAATCTTGACTCCACTAGCTTACATGTAGACGGTCAATATCATACCGACGGCTCAGAGATCAATGCTATCAAACTTGTCCGAGGCTATAGCCGCGATCATCGTCCTGAGCTTAACCAAGTGGTGCTCAATTTGATCACTGAAAATCAAGCGGGTATTCCGGTTTATATGCAAGCTGCCAGCGGTAATGTTAATGATGCAGAGGGCTTCAAAAAATCGTTAAATCACATATTAAAAGCCTAAAAGCCGCTCAGAAAAGTCGATACTTTATTGCAGACGCAGCCCTTTATGTGGCAGAAACCATTCAATCGTTAGAGCAACAAAAACAATTGTTTATCACCCGTGTGCCACAAAAGATCACCCAAGCCAAACAGTTAATTGCCGAACATGATCCCGCCACATTCGAACCGATCAGCGAAGGCTACAGCGGCAAATGGTTTGACTCAGATTATGGCGGAGTTCAACAACGCTGGCTACTCATTCGCAGTGAACAAGCCACTAAACGAGAGCAAAAAACACTCGACAAAAAATACTAAAAACCACCGAGCAATCAATCAAAGCTTTTAAAAACTCTGCCAGCAACGTTTTGCCTGCACCACCGATGCAAACAAAGCGTTAAACGACTGGGAAAAACAACAAAACATGATCACGGTTCATAACTCAGCGATCATCAGTATCGATGTGTATAAAAATAGCGGTCGCCCCAAACGCGAGCAAACGCCCATTCGAATAGATTACCAGATCAGCGGGGATCTGGCTTGTGACTTACAAAAAAGAGCAACATTACTCGCCCAAAAAGGTCTGTTTATTCTTGCCACGAATGACTGCTCAAAAACACTCACTATGAACAAAATGTTGAGCCTTTACAAATCGCAACAAAGTGTTGAAAAAGGCTTTCGTTTCTTAAAAAGCCCCGACTTTTTAACCTCATCACTTTACCTAAAAGCCAGAGCGAATTGAAGCGTTATTAATGATCATGACTTGCTGCTTGATGATTTATGCGGCATTGGAGCATAAGATCAGAGAAGAGTTAAAAACAAAAAAGTGTATTTTCCTGACATGAAGAAGAAGCCCAGCCAACGCCCCACCGCTCGTTGGGTGTTCTTTTGTTTTCAGGGAATTCATGTCTTGACCATTGATGATAGCGAACGACATGTGGTTAATTTACAGCCTAGACACCAGACGATTATTAACTGCCTAGGAGATATTTATCAGCAGATTTATTCCTAAAACTGGGTGCGGAATGTCGGCTAAAAATTAGAGTGAATTCTTTACACACATTGAGTAAGCCGCTTTTTGGGAAGCGTTCTTCAATGCGGTCCTTTAACTGTTTAAGTGTAGCGGCAACTTTTGATAGATTGATTTTTCTATACATATTGAACCAATAATTCCTAGATTGAAGTTGCTCGATATCGGTATTGTATTATAAATAAATGAAAAAATCTAAGAGTCATTTACATTGTGAGTTCAGGCATTGGTGCAAACTATATGGCTTTAGCTAAATGAAAAGCTAAGCAGAGAAACAATTGAAAGTGATATCCCTTAAAAAAGCGCTCACGTTTTAGCGTGAGCGATTGTGAAATAAATTATGGATAAATTAATTGAGGGCCTATTCCATACCACTCATTTTCTTATTTAAAACTTGAACTTCATTCCAAGCATTTTTAAAAACCTCATTATAAGTTTCGGTAAATATTTTCATCGAACCTTTACCATAAAGCTGTTCAAAGTGCTTTTCAAATTGCCAGTCATCGTCTATTTCCGACCAAGTTTTTAAGCCTGTAATCCCCATTAAATGACGGCCATTTTCATTTCCTTGGATCAATTGGTTATCCATAATACCCCAAAATTTTGCCATACCGGATTTTTCGATAGTCGCCTTTATTTGTTTGTGTAGATCTTTAATTTTATTACCTTGATTAGGGTTAACAGTAATATAGCGAATAAGCCAAATGGTAAGAGGGTTTTTCTCCCAGTCTTTATGGTTATCGATTATCATATCCTCTTCAAAACGCCAATATTCGCCATGCTCTAGTTTAGTGACGTAGGGCATGACATTGCTCGCCCAGTCTTGAGTGTGAGCATTGTTGCTAGGTCTTTGGTCGAGATGAGCAAAAGTGGATGGGCCCATGATCCAATAGAGTTTGCCAATGTCGGCACCGGCTACAACATTATAAACTCGTGCTTGATAAGCGCCTTTAGCATGGTATTTCTTATTATGTTTGGCCATATTATCGGAAAGTTTGCTGAGGTTTTTGTAATCGGGTGTAATTAATATAGATTCATACTGCTGGTATTCCTTTTTCTCCTCTGCCGTTAAAAATGGAGCAAATAAAAAGAGTGCAATGGTTAGTATTATTTTCATGATAGCTTCCTTGAGGTAAAATACGACCACACCAAATAAAAAAATATCCAGCTGGTTTATGAGGTCGTTATGGTTTTATCATTAAAAATGCGGATTCGATGCGAATTATCTTACTTTTGTCGTTGGCTTACATAAGAAGTAGGCTAACTAAATTCGAACAAAGTCATTAACGATGTCAATGCCTATTGCGAACTAAAATGAAGAGAATGAAGTCAATTTCATTTATTGCTAATTCAAGCAGGACGTCAAAACTACACCTTTATACAACTATCTGTCAAGTTAGATAAATGAAAAGAGATGATAAAATGTTGTTTTACAATACTCTGAAATAGCTCTGAAGTCGCTCCGAAAAAATAGGATCAAACAAAAATCAGTCGCAATAGCCCTTGATGTCTCCCACAAAAATTAATGATTTTAAGAAAACTAGGACTCTTTAAAGCTTGATACCAACAATCCTTTTTAAAGCGTTAACATGTTTTTTAAACGCTTCTCTGCCATTTGAAGTCAGCGAGATCCATGTTTTTTGACGACCAAACTCAGTTCGTTTTTGGAGGCGGATATAGGTAGAGACTTCTAAGGCTTTTAAGTGTTTAGAAAGAACAGAATCACTCACATCGAGTTGCTCTTTAATCAATTTAAATTCTAGCTCTGCTGAGGTCGATAACATGGCGCATATCTTTAGTCGATTGGGCGCATGAATCACAGGATCTAGACTACTCATGGCTAGAAGCCTTTGGTGAACTTAGAGTCATTTTTGAAACAAACTCACCGGTCGGGTATTTTCTGGAGATGATGAAGATTAGTAGGCCGCAAGTAACTGAAAATAAATGGGGCGCGTATTGAAAACCCATCAATCGAAATTCTCTTGAGCCTACAACCAGTAACGCGAAAAGGATACCTGTAATCATTTGTAGTTTCAGAGTTGCCGAGGAACGTGGCAGTATGGTTGGTTTAATTCCCATCAGACGATAGGTGTAAAACAAAAAGCTTATAGATAGTATAAAGACAACAGCACCAACCCACATAGCTAATGCCCAAAGATTGCCGTGCTCTGTCATGCCGTAGCCAAAAACTATGCTGGCATAACCTGACCCAGCTAATAGATTGATAATGATGGGTGCTTGATTATTGATTATAACATCCTGTTGACTGCTATTGACGGACTTTAACGCATCACTAGCCTCATGCTGTGATATATTTTGCTGTGGTTCGGACATCTGTTCTCTCCGCTTGTTTCCATATTGGAAAGTCACAATAACACATAGTTTCCAATATGGAAAGTTAAATCATGCCATTGTGGACTCTATTATGGATATTAAAGAGGCGGATGACGTTGAACGATGATCATTTTATGATCGATAATGACCAATTGGTCAAGACCGAGCGGGTTAAATGCTGGGCTGGTTGTGGCGTATACCTAAGTCGGAAATTAAGTAATATGACTTAACGCCTTAATCATTGACCTAAACCTCAATACCGATTATCCTATTTCAATAACACCTTGAGTTGCTTTGCCTAAAACAGAGCAAGCATGAGAAAGATACTGGGGGTGAAAAACAAGTGGAGCTATTCAGATGACCAAATCAACATTAAAATTTGTTTGCCTAGCGGTATTCGTTGCTATGCTTGCAGCTTGTCAAACTGAATCTCGTAGT
The DNA here is from genome assembly GCA_030949565.1 of Enterobacterales bacterium. Taxonomy (GTDB): domain Bacteria; phylum Pseudomonadota; class Gammaproteobacteria; order Enterobacterales; family Kangiellaceae. The sequence continues at coordinate 62,467 of JAUZSK010000005.1, read as the reverse complement.
AAAACCTCTACAATGGGCCCCAATCGAGGTTCAAGTGTTAGCAATTCTGGGTTCGACCGACAAAAAGCCGCCCAAACTCGTTTGAGCGCTGGTTTACAGTATCTCAAAATGGGTAATTTAAAAAATGCTAAGCGTCATTTAGATAAGGCGCTAGAATTAGGCGAAAGTTCAGGCAACGTGCATTTTGGGATCGCCTATTATTACGAGCAGGTTAAAGAGTACAGCAAGGCTGAAAAATCCTATAAAAAAGCATTACGTATGGATCCCAAAAACCCCGATTTTTTAAATGGGTACGCCTCTTTTTTGTGCTATAAAGGGCAGTATAAAAAGGCTGAAAAATACTTTAATAAAGCCGTCGATCAGCCTATTTACGCAGAAATCGCTTCAGCTTATGTCAATGCGGGTGTGTGTGCTAAAAGAGCAGGGCATAATGATAAAGCCGCAGCTTATTTTAGAAAAGCATTAAACCGAAATGCTAAACTGCCGGTTGCTCTAATTGAAATGGCACAATCTGAATTCAGTAAAAATCGTTATCGACGGGCATTTTCCTATATTCGTCGTTATGAAGCCGTTGCAAGACCAACCGCTAAATCACTCTGGTTAGGTTTGCGTGTTTCTCACTTTCTAAAAGACATGGATGCGTTAGCGAGTTATGCACTCAAACTTGAGCAGCTCTTTCCTGACTCGGATGAAACCGCCGAATTTTTGGACCACCGCAGCCAATGGATGTAGAAGATAATAAAAATAACACCACTAAAGACGATTCTAAAACTAGTCTTGATATAGGGGCTCTTTTAATAGAAGCTCGGAGCAATCTAAATTTATCGGTCGATGATATTGCCAATGAACTTAGATTATCGATCGAAGTGATTGAAAAGATCGAGCGAAATCAGTCTGATATGGATTTGCCGACGGCTTTTGTCCGAGGTTATATTAAGTCTTATGCCACTTTTGTTGGATTAGACACTGATCCGTTGCTGTCTCATTTTGATCGAAATTTTGACGTAATATCACCCTCATTAAAAAGTGTGCAGTCCATTTCTCGATTTGAAAGTAAGCGTAAAGAAATCAATTCCACCAGCGGTGTTTTTAAAGGTCTAACACTTTTTATTATCGTGGTATTTTTAACCCTCGCCAGTTGGGAAGTATGGAATCGCTATCAACCAAAAGATGAAAATTCTAACCTAGACAACCAGATTGATCTTAACGCACAAGGCTACCTTTCTAAAGAGACCGGACCTTCTCTAGACTCTTCCAGCGCTGGTCAACAAATAGAAGATGCAAATTCTGGTTCAATTAGTCTTGAGCAAAATACAGCTGCGTCTGATTCCAACGCTCAATCTGAAAGTGATGATATCCAAAATAATGCAGACGCAACCAAGCAGGGGCAAGGCTTTGAGTTAAGTGGATACGTCGCCCATAAAACCAATTACTGTTCCTCGATTCAAGTGATGAAGCCGCAACAGATTCCAATACCAATCCCCAAACCAATAATGAGCAAGGCTTGGAATTTAGTCGTTTAGTGCTCGATTTTACTGAACAGTGTTGGGTTGAAATCATTGATTCCCGTGGCGAAATATTAGCCAACGGTATTAAGCAACCAGGTAAACATATGCCTTTGAAAGGTGTGGCTCCAATTAAGGTTGTTTTGGGCAATCCTAATGCCGTCAGCATGACTTATCAAGGCGAAGTTTACACGATTAAAAAATACCAGCCGGGTGCAAGGGCTATTTTAACCCTTCAATAATGAGCCATCTATCTGATATGAGGATTAACTCAGTGTTAATCAATCAAGCTATTTTCACAACTGACTAATGAGTTACTAATTCTATGAAAGGTGAATCTTGGATTACTCGCCGCAAGAGTCGACAAATCATGGTTGGCGATGTTGCTATTGGTGGTGACGCTCCCATCGCTGTGCAAAGTATGACCAACACCGATACTTGTGATGTAGAGTCAACGCTAAAACAAATTCGACAAATAGCCGATGCTGGTGCTGATTTGGTTCGGGTTTCGGTGCCCAGCATGGACGCTGCCGAAGCGTTTAAATTAATCAAGCAATCCTCGCCAGTGCCATTGGTGGCAGATATCCACTTTGACTATAAAATTGCACTAAAAGTAGCCGAGTATGGGGTCGACTGTCTGCGCATTAATCCTGGTAATATTGGTAAAGAAGATCGAGTCAAAGCGGTCATTGAAACGGCGAAAGATAAGAACATTCCAATTCGAATCGGTGTTAATGCGGGTTCTCTTGAGAAAGACCTACAGATGAAATACGGCGAGCCCACGGCCGAAGCTCTGGTGGAATCGGCTTTTAGGCATATTGATTACCTCGACAAATATGATTTTCAAAACTATAAAATTAGTTTGAAAGCCTCCGATGTGTTTATGACGGTTTCTGCTTATCGCCAACTGGCCAGTCAAATTGAACAACCACTACATCTTGGAATAACCGAAGCTGGCGGTTTGCGTGCTGGGGCGGTTAAGTCCTCAATTGGTCTGGGTTTACTTTTATCGGAAGGAATTGGTGATACCATACGTATTTCCTTAGCGGCTGATCCGGTTGAAGAAATTAAAGTAGGTTTTGATATATTAAAATCCCTAAGTATACGCCAGCGCGGGATTAATTTGATCGCTTGTCCATCTTGTTCTCGACAACAGTTTGATGTCATAAAAACCGTTAATGAATTAGAAATGCGGCTTGAAGACGTCAGAGAATCCATCGATGTGGCTATTATTGGCTGCGTGGTTAATGGTCCGGGTGAAGCGAAGGAAGTCGACATTGGTTTAACCGGCGGTCTAAAATCAAGTTTGATGTATAACGGCGGTAAAAAAAGCCATAAAATCAAGAATGATGAGCTTGTTGATCATCTCGAAAAGCAGATCAGAGACAAACTTGCAGCGCGGGAAGCTGAGTTTGCTCAAAAAAGTAAAGGCGAAGCCCTTATTTCACTCGATTAAGTACCGATAATGTCTGATTATTGTTAATTTTGCCCGAGTTCACGGTTAAAGCTTTATTTTCAGCTCAAATCTCCAACAATTGACCCATTTATCGCTGTTATCCCTGTTGTTTTCCGCTATAATTGCGCGTTTGATTGAGTCGCCACAGAGTTAGGGTGTGTTTTGAGTAATTCGTTCCGTTCGATAAAAGGTATGAAGGATATTCTGCCGCAAGAAACGCCAATTTGGCAGTTTCTTGAGCGCTGCTTGGCCGAACTGACTGCGAGCTATGGCTACAGTGAAATTCGTATGCCTATCGTTGAAAATACTCAGCTATTTTGTCGCTCCATTGGGGAAGTGACGGATATTGTTGAAAAAGAGATGTATACTTTTGTCGACAAGGGTGAAGACAGTTTGACCTTACGCCCAGAGGGGACTGCGTCCTGCGTTCGTGCTGCGATTCAACACGGCTTAATTTATAATCAGCAGCAGCGCCTATGGTATATGGGGCCAATGTTTCGACGCGAACGTCCGCAAAAAGGGCGTTATCGACAGTTTTACCAATTCGGGATCGAAGCCTTTGGTTTTAACGGACCGGATATCGATGCTGAAATTATTGCGTTAAGCGCTCGATTATGGAAAAAACTGGGTTTAAACCAAGTAGAGTTGCAGATTAACTCGCTAGGTAGCAACCAAGCGAGAGAAAACTACAAACAGATATTAGTAGACTATTTTAAACAACATCTAGAGGCTCTGGATGCCGATAGTATCAGACGTTTAGAGAGTAACCCTCTGCGCATTTTGGATAGTAAAAATCCTACCATGAAGGGTTTAATTGAAGCGGCTCCTAAGCTCAATCAACATTTAGATGAAGAGTCCAAGGGACATTTTGAACAGCTTTGTGCTAGTTTGGACCAACTTGGAATCGATTATGTGGTTAATCCCAATCTAGTGCGAGGGCTGGACTACTATAATCGGACGGTTTTTGAGTGGGTAACTACGCAACTAGGCGCTCAGGGGACCATTTGTGCCGGTGGGCGATATGATGGGTTAGTTAAACAACTCGGTGGGCAAGCAACCCAAGGCTGTGGCTTTGCCATGGGATTAGAGCGTATTATCCTGTTAATGCAAGAGCAAACTGGCTTGAGCGATAAACTTTCTGCCAAAACCGATGTCTATCTATGCAGCCTCGGTGAAGCGGCATTTGTTTATGCCCAAACTTTAGCCGAAAAATTAAGGGATGAGTTTCCCCATTTAAAAGTGAGACTCCATTGCGGTGGCGGGAATCTAAAGAAGCAATTGAAAAAAGCCGATCAGTCAGATGCGGTTCTGGCACTCATTATCGGTGAGGATGAATTGGCAGAAGAACAATTGATCATAAAATATTTAAGAACTCAATCGGATCAAATTAGTGTTCAATTGAGTGAGCTAAACCAACAATTAAGCGAAATTTTTAACCTTTGTGTTAAAACGCATTAAATAACGAATTGAACAAACATCGAATTGGAAGAACTAGGAGTATAAAGCGTGTCATATCAAACTGAAGAACAACAAATAGAACAGCTAAAAGACTGGTGGAAGGAAAACGGTACGCCATTATTAATTGGTGCCGCTTTGGGATTGGCCGGATTTTTTGGCTGGGAATTCTGGGATGAGCAACAGGCGACGTATCAGTCTTCCGCATCGGATCAATATAATGCTTTAAACAAGCAAATTGAAGCAAAAAACATCGATCAGCAGACCCAACTGGCTAAGGCAATTAAAAAGGATTTCTCAGATACCGCCTATGCGGCTCTGAGCGCTTTTCAGTTAGCTAAATTGGCCGTTAATAAAGAAGATTTTGATACTGCTACTGCGGAACTTAAGTGGATCATTAACAAAAATATTGCAGATGATATGAGTGGTATCGCTAAAATTCGATTGGCCAGAATAAACATTAGTCTCAAGCAAGCGGAGCAGGCGATTGAGCTTCTCGATTTTGAAGCCGATTCAGGTTTTTATGAGTTAGCAAATTTAGTAAAAGGTGATGCTTATATGGCGTTAGGTAAGTCAACAGAAGCCCTCGAAGCTTACCAAACAGCAGTTGCTAAAGGTCAAACGAGCGCAAGTCATCCCAGCCTTAAATTAGCCATTGAAGAACTTGTGGTTGCACAACTAGACAGCATGGAAATGCCTCAAGCGGATAGGGATACTGAAACAGACGTTAATTCTGAAGATAAATTAGATAGCGGCTCTGATGCCAAGACTAAGGCAGCCAAACAAGAGGCTAGCGAATAATGCGATTATTGCCTTTATTGATATTAGTTGGCTCCTTATTGCTTTCGGCCTGTAGTGACGATGAAGATTTTTATGCGCCGGATCCTTTAGTTGAAATTGATAATCAATTCAAAAGCCGAGTGATTTGGTCGACAAGCATTGGTAGTGGGCAAAGCGATCTATCGGTTAAAATTCCTCCTGTATACGCCTATGGAAAAATTTACGTGGTCGATGCTTTTGGTAAAGTTATGGCGATAGACCCTAAAAATGGCCGCAAGATATGGAGCAAAGATTTTGAGTTACCGATTGCCGGTGGACCAGCTGTTGGAAATAAAATACTGGCATTTGGAACCAGCCAAGGAGAACTGCATGTATTAAATGCCGAGAATGGTGAGTTCCTGTGGAAAGCGCAAGTGTCTAGCGAGATTATTTCTAGCCCCGCAGTTGGCGACGGTTATGTTGTGGTTAGAACTAGCGATGGAAAAATATTTGCATTTGACGGCATTTCAGGTGAGCAAAAGTGGTTTTATGATGAGTCTTTACCTTCTTTAACGCTCCGCGGTAATTCATCGCCCGTTATTTTTGGCGGTGGTGTAATGGCCGGCTTTTCAAATGGTAAGCTCGCAGTATTTATCCTTGAAAATGGGCAGTTAGCTTGGGAAAAGCGTATTGCCACAGCCATTGGTGGATCAGAGATTCAGCGTTTAGTGGATATTGATTTGCAACCTTTGGTAGTGGGAAGCTCTATTTATATAGGATCTTTTAATGGTAACCTAGCCAGCTTAAATTATCGCAATGGTGAGTTTAATTGGCAACGAGAGTTGTCGACCTATCGTGATTTGGCAGTTGGTGAATTACTTTTATTTGCAACCCATGAGAACAGTTATGTCAGTGCAATCAATCGTAGTAATGGTGTCATTATTTGGACTCAAAAAGATTTACATCGACGTCAGTTAACCGCTCCTGCTGTTGTTGGAGAGTTTTTGGTGGTAGCCGATTTTGAAGGTTATTTACATTGGATTTCGCCAAAAACGGGCAAAATTGTGAGTCGAAAGAGTATAGACTCCAGTGGTTTTAGCGCGCGTCCGTTAGTTATTGAGGATACCCTGATCCTTTATTCTAAAGATGGTTCATTGTACGCCATAGAAAAATAATGTAGATACTGAGCGATAGAGCTTAAGGTTTACTTTGAAATAAATATTTAACCTAAAACCGTTCTTTCGACGGTTTTTGTGATTTTGGAAATTAACGAATAAGTGATTGTTCGAAAAAGTTCAACCCTCTCAAAATGGTTGGATCACCCTTGGAAAATGTATGTTACCTGTTATTGCACTGGTTGGACGCCCGAATGTTGGCAAATCGACCCTATTTAATCGATTTACTCGCAGCCGTGATGCGTTAGTGGCGGATTTACCGGGGCTTACCCGTGACCGGCAATATGGGCATGCTACTTTTAATGACCAAAATTTTATCATTATCGACACCGGAGGAATTACTGGTGGCGAAGTCGGTGTTGATGGATTGATGGCTGATCAGTCGATGCAAGCAGTGCGCGAAGCCGACATTACTTTATTTATCGTCAATGCCAGAGAAGGACTCACCGCTATTGATCAAACTTTTGCACAACAATTGCGTTTAGAAAATAGACAAATTCATCTAGTGGTTAATAAGGTGGATGGGCTTGATCAAAATACAGTTTTATCCGATTTCTATGCCTTAGGTTTTGAGTCTATTACTGCCATAGCGGCAGCTCATGGGCGCGGTGTTAATCGTTTAATTGACGATGTTGTATTCCCCGCGCTGACACAAAAACTAGAGCAGATAGCGGTTCAAAAAGCTAGCCAAGCCTTATCGGATGAACCCAATCAAGGGCCCAAACTAGCGATTATTGGTCGCCCCAATGTTGGTAAATCGACCCTAGTCAACCGAATGTTGGGCGAAGAACGGGTGGTTGTGTATGATCTTCCTGGCACAACTCGAGATTCCATATATATTGAAATGGAAAGACGCAATAAACAATATACTCTGATTGACACCGCTGGCGTTCGTAGGCGTGGCAAGGTTAATGAAACCGTTGAAAAATTCTCCGTGCTTAAAACCTTGCAAGCGATCAATGACGCTAATGTGGTTATCATGATTTTTGATGCACGCGAGGGAATCACTGAACAAGATCTCAATTTATTAGGTTTTGCCATAGATGCTGGGCGCTCTTTGGTTTTAGGCGTTAATAAATGGGACAATATGACTGAAGAGAAAAAAACTGACGTAAAAGAAGCTATCGCAAGACGCCTTTATTTTGCAGATTTCGCACGAATAAAATATATTTCAGCATTGCACGGTACCAATGTTGGGCACTTATGGGAAGCCGTCGATGAAGCATACGCCGGAGCCCGGGTAACCATGTCGGCATCTAAATTAACCCGCATTTTAGAGCTTGTCGTGGCAAAACATCAACCGCCAGCAAAGGGGCGCTTTAAGGCAAAGCTACGTTATGCTCATCCCGGTGGACATAACCCACCGCGTATTGTGATTCATGGAAACCAAACTAAATCTTTACCTAAATCCTACATTCGATATTTAGAAAAGGGTTTTAGAGAGGCTCTAAAAGTGGTGGGAACGCCAATTAAATTTGAATTAAAAGAATCGGCCAATCCTTTCCGTGATAAAAAAGTTAAAGTGACTAAAGAATTAATGGATAAATCGAGACGTAATCGTAGTCGTAGTAAAAAAATGACTCGAAAGAAATACTAAAGAGATATATAGGTGCTGGCAAAATGAAAATATGGGTCGACGCCGATGCTTGTCCGGTGATCATAAAGGAAATATTATTTAAGGCCGCAATCCGTACGCAAACAACATTAACGCTTGTGGCTAATCAAAGTATAGCCAGACCTAAATCGCCTTTTATTCATATGCTGCAAGTTTCTTCTGGTTTCGATGTTGCTGATGATAAAATAGTCGCTATGGTCGAAGCGGGTGATCTGGTGATTACTAGTGATATTCCCTTAGCTGCTGAAGTGATTGAAAAAGGCGCAAAAGCACTCAGCTCGAGAGGTGAATTACATACGCCCGATAATATACGCGCACGACTCAATATGCGCGACTTTCTAGATACCATGCGCGCTAGTGGAGAGCACACCGGTGGACCGCCACCGCTTGGTCAAGCCGATAAGCAAGCCTTTGCTAATCATCTGGATCGCTTTATTACTCAAGCGATTAAAAATAATGGATGATTTGCAAACCAATGGATTAGTTCGCCTAAGATGACCTTTACTTGATAAACAGAGTGGCTAAACCGAGAACTGATAAAAATCCAACCAGATCGGTAAGAGTTGTTAAAATAACGCCACCGGATAATGCGGGGTCAATTCTCATTTTAGTTAAAATCATTGGTAAAATGGCTCCAAATAAAGTACCCACAATAAGATTGATCATCATAGCACCACCAACTGAAAGCCCCAGTTCCAAAGCGATTGCTGAATAATTATCGCTGTAGCTATACCACCAAAAGGCACAAAATCCAATGATCAGAGCCCACACCAAGCCGTTAATTAAGCTTACTCCTAACTCTTTAAATACGAGCCAACGGAAATTGTTGCTACTGATATGACCGATGCTCATACCACGAATCACAAGGGTTAGCGACTGAGTTCCTGCAATTCCTCCCATACTTGCGACAATCGGTAATAACACGGCTAAGGTAGCAACGGCTTGAATATTCTGTTCAAAAATACCAATAAAGGATGCGGCGGTGATCACCGTAAGAAGGTTGATACCGAGCCATAAAGCCCGTCGTTTAGCACTGGTAAACACCGGCGCGAAGGTATCATCATTTTCATCCAGCCCCGCCATGCTCATTAAAGAGTGATCGGCATCTTCGATAATAACATCCAGTACGTCATCAATGGTTATTCGGCCTAGTAGCTTATCATTGTCATCAATAACTGGGGCCGATACAAGATCGTGTCTTTCAAATAGGCTCGCTACATCGGTATCTGGCAGCGCTACAGGAATAGCTTCTATTTCCTCATCCACCACTTCATCGACCATTTGCTCCGGTTGCCCGGTAATAAGCCTTGCTAGATAAACCGTACCAATCAGTTTGTCATGCGTATCAACTACATAAATACTATCGGTATTTTGAGGCAGTTCTTTTTGCATCCTAAGGTAGCGTAGGACCACTTCAATCGTTACCGCTGGGCGTACGGTAATGGTATCCGTATTCATCAATCCACCCGCAGTATCTTCTGGATATTGTAGCGCTTGCTCAATACGGCTTCGATCTTGCGAACCCATCGAAGCCATCACTTCTTGTGTAATTTTATCGGGTAAGTCGCCGAGAATATCGGCTAGATCATCGGTATCCAGTTTGGCAGTAGCAGCAGCTAACTCTGCTGGTTCCATTTCCTCAACAAAGGCTTTTAAAAGATCTTCATTCAGAAACTGAAGTACTTCGCCTTCTTGTTCGGAATCGACTAAACGCCACAAGACTTTTCTTTCTCTTGGCGGGGTGGATTCGAGCATATGAGCAACATCAGCAGCCGGTAACTGGTTGAGCATGGTTCTCACCAACATAAAACGCCCACTTTCTAGTGCATCATTGAGTTGATGTAAGCGGTCGCTGCTATGCTCTTTTTCAAAATTATCTAATACAGGCATCGATTGTCCAATTGATCTTAAATTTGAAATAAAATCCGAAGGAATAATTATTGTTGTGGCTTTGGGCCGTCTAAAGTATAACATAGCAGAGCAAAGCGGTAATATTAAGTGCGATTAATAGGAGATCTGTATATTGGACTATTTCAATGACTATTCAATCAATGCTTGACGCTTTATAATAGAGTTTTTGGGCGCGGAGGAAGTTTTATGCCATCATTTGATATTGTATCAGAAGTTGATCTACATGAACTACGCAATGCTGTTGATCAAGCGAATCGTGAAATAAACACACGGTTTGATCTCAAAGGTTCATCAGCGCAATTTGCTCTTGAGCAAAAGCAGATTAAAATAACAGCCGATGCGGAATTCCAAGCGAATCAATTACGCGATATATTGATTGCAAAATTGATCAAACGTGGGATTGACACAAAATGTGCTGACGTCGGGGAGATCCAAGCCTATGGTAAAGTGGTACACTTAGCGGTTGCAATCCGTGAAGGGATTGAACAAAGCCTCGCCAATAAAGTGATTAAGATGGTCAAAAATGAAAAAATTAAAGTTCAAACGGCTATTCAAGGCGATAAATTACGCGTAACGGGTAAAAAGCGTGATGACCTACAACAAGTTATTGCATTAATTAAGGCAGAATCACTTGAATGGCCACTTCAATTTAATAACTTTAGAGACTAGCCTCACTTTGGTGAGTTATTTATAGTTACAAGATACCTAAGTACGCGATAAATTTTTCACTAACACGACATCTTGACTCGCTTGATTTTTGGCCCGCTCTAGTCCGTAATTAGCGTCCTGAAGCAGTTGCGTTAGTGATTGGTGTTGTTCGAAGTTATAAACCACAGCGCCTATTTTTGCTCCGATATAGAGCTCCGTCTCATCACTCAATGGTTGCTGGTTGCTGACCAGAGATTGGTGAAATTGTTTAATAAACTGTTCAGCGTCATTCTGAGAATTAGCATTAACCGCAATACAAAATTCCTGAGGATTAAACTGGCAAACAAGATCCGTAGGCGCGATGGACTTATAGATAGATAAACTAATTAATTGCATTAAATTATTACCGATATTTTGGCCGAAGCTTCTACTAATATGTGAAACCTCGCTAATATTAATGACGGCAACCAGCAAGCTCGTGTTATCGGTTCTCACTTGGTTCAATTTTTCATTGAGTCGGCTAAAAAATACTGGCTTCAATAGCATGCCTGTTAGTTGGTCATAATTTGCGGTCTTAAATACACGCCAATATTTGTGAGTCACTGCAATCATCATGGCAATACCAACGAGTGCTGCAACCATCGGTAGTAGCCAAGGCTTTATTTCAATGTGCCAATTAAATAGAGCTTTGGACTGTGATAGAGCATCAAAACCAATAAAGCCCCACGCTAGTAAGCCGTTACTATTGATGAACCGGCTATATTTCCTGCGTTTAGGGGAGGCTGAAAACATAGCATAGCTGAGGATTAAGAAAGAACTTAAAAGAATGATCCAGTAACCGCCTTCATATATAAATCTTAAATGCAGCGGGTTAGGATAAATAATACTAATAATTCCGACCAGAGAAATGACAATGCTACTGACAATAGTCAGTTTATTGACTTTTAGTTCTAAAAAACGAAAAGTAAAAAAGATAAAAGCAACAAAGCCAGTGCTGATTAGAAAGAGCTCTATTTTAATGATCGCATTTAAATCTAATCCAATATGTAATGGTACGGTGGACCGAGTAAAAGTAATGAAAGTGAAGGCGAGTAAGAACACAGTTAGGTAGATAGTTTCATCATTACCCTTAACCATAAAATAGTAGTAGAACTGGAATAGAGTTAATAAGATCAAAATGGTAACTATGGAGATATACAGTGTACTGATTCTTTTTTGATTGGTATATCGATCAAGATACTGGTTGATCAGCACTTGATGTTGGTAAATGCCTGGGCGGTTGATTGAGCTAAAGGTTTTAATTTCTAACTGGTTGAACTGATCGTACTTGATAACATGGTGAGGAATTAAATAGTGTCTTGGATAGCGGAAAGCGGTTTGGAAATTGGGTGGAGCTTTTCCTGTTTTACCGATAAGGAATCCATTAAATCTGACCTCATCAGCTTCATCCACCACATTAAGCCATAAGCCAAGTATCGTCTGATTAAGTTCACTACTAATAATAAGCTGTTTTTTATAGATAAATTGTACAACCGATTGTTCATAGAAGGGTTTGATATCCTTTAATACGCCATTGTTGCAGTCCGATTGACCATTTGTATAGACTACACAAATTGACCAATCACCATTAATTGCAGTAGGAAACTCATCAATTAACTGCGCGGACTGTATGTTTTCTGTGCCAAAAAATAAGCAAAGAGCAGCAAAAATAAGTATCAGTTGGTCGATTTTATTTTTAGACATAAGATTTTGATTCTTACTAGGCTATCATGCTTGAGTCAGAATCGTTCAATTTGTTATCCTCGGCATCAATCGGCTCATCAATAAAGACATCGACAAAAGAGGTATAGATAGAGGTAACGGTAATTGAAAATACCGCCAAATAGGCAAATATAATCACAGGAATCGCTAGAAATGGCAGTAGCAAGGAAACAAAGGATAAGCCAAGGAAAAAGATAATGGCATAACCGATGACCGCTAAACCATAAAAGGTCAATGGCATCATATTGATGCGACATGCGGCAAAACTAAGGCTTAAAGCTTTTAACGCAGACTGTTTTTTGAACACCACCAGCGCGGGTGCAAACCAAAGTGCCATCAAAACCGGCATCATTAAAGTCAGCGCTATGGCTAGGCCTGTTAACAGCGCTTGAAATAATTGAATAAACCACTTGAGGATCGGCTGTTTCAATCCATTGAGTTAGCTGCATAGGCGTCATTTTTTGTAGATCTTCTGGTAGAATTTTGCTCATATCAAGACCTAAAGATTGCATTAGCATAAAGGTAATCAACATTACAGCAAGAGACATAAGACCGTAGCTTAAGGACAGAGTAATAAGCTGTCTGCTATCTTGTTTAATCCCTCCAAAAATATGATCAAATTTCATTGCTTGCCCTTGTGCCTGTTTTTGACAGCCTAGCATCAAACCGCCGATAGCAAAGGGTATAAATAACGAGGCTAATTGGCTAACCACTGGAATTAATTGAAGAAGTGTTAAGAAACTTGCGATTCCTAACCAAACCCCCATTGATTGTCTAAAAATTTTGTAAGCCTGGGTTAGCCACGCTCGACCATTTGCGGAGGCGACCTTCTTGATTGTGACCTGCATCGGGTTAGGGGATTGCTTGCGATCTCTCATGGCTTTGTAACTCGTCATCTTTGGTTGCAGTGTGGCTATTATGCTTGAAGTTAGTCAAGCATCGAACTTTTTTGATTGCTATCAAATAAAGTCCATTAGCAATTTAGCGCTTTGTTTAGAATAGTGTTATTCTATCACTCAATTAAAGCTTTTTGTTCATTTATCAACGCAATTTAATAGTGATAGAATGCTCAATTCTTTCGTTAATGGCTTATACAAGCTTAAGATTAAGGCCGTTAACGACAGGTGTTTGGTTATAAATAGTTAATCAGGAAGTATTTTTAGTGAGGCAAACCATGAGTTCGGCGCAATATTCTAAAGTTAAACAAATCTTCAAGTGGCTTTTATTAGTCTTGGTATTGAACTTTACGGTTCAAGCTGACCAATCTAATGCTTTGGCAAAGTTAGAAGTATTGAGCTTAGAGCAAATTATGTCTGCGCCTGACTGGATGGGTAATAGTCCACAAAATCCATCGTGGGCAAATGATGACGCTTCCATATACTTTCAAAAGAAAGCGCTAGGACATGAACATAACGAGCATTTTAAGCTGCAGCTTAAGCAAAATCTGCTAAGTCCTATCAAAAGCCCCGATGATTGGCTGCTAGAAGCGTCCAGTCACGGCGAGTTAAATAAAACTAAAACCCATTTGGTATTTACTTTTCAAGGTGATGTCTATATTCAAGACCAGAAAAATATGCAGATTCAAGCGATCACTGCAGACGCCCAAAAGCAGAGTGCTAGTCATTTTGTTGATCCCTACACTATCAGTTTTTTAGTTGGCTATCAGATTTTCTTTTACCACCTTGAGAATGGATTGGTCAGACAAATAGCGGATTTTAAATTGCAAAAAGATCCAGAGTTTGAAAAAAAGAAAGACTATTTGCAGCAGTCTCAACCTCGCTTACTTGATTTTATCAAAAATAGACAAGAAGAAAATCGTTTTCAAAAACAACGTGATAATGCCCTTAAACAACAGGAGTACAAAACTTGGTATCTAGGTGCTAACAAAAGCATTAAAACTTTTCGCCTATCACCGGATGCCAAATGGCTAGTGCTCGGACTGGTGGATAAAGACCTCACTGGAAAACGCGAACAGATGCCTGAATGGGTGACCGATGATGGTTATACTAAAAGTCGTCAAGTAAGGTCTTTGGTTGGTAGTTCTAAACCCATCAATGAAACTTTTTATCTAATTGATCTGCTCAGCGGTAACAAATCAAAACTCGATTTATCCAGTTTACCTGGGATCAATGACGATCCGTTGAAAAAATTGCGTAAAAAGGCTGCCAAAAAAATTGGCTATACCTTTAAAGAAAGACAGCAGCCTAGAGCAATTTCTGCTTATAATTGGGCTGAAAACCAAGGTGTTGAATGGTCTGATAATAGCCAGAAGATGGCAATTTTATTGTTTTCTTATGACAATAAATCGCGCTGGATTGTTACCCTAGATATCACTAAGAAAAAGCTCAAAACCGCTCACTGGCTTTCTGACGAAGCTTGGGTTAATGATTGGGCATTTAATGATTTTGGCTGGTTGCCGGATAATAAAACACTCTATTATTTGTCAGAAGAAGATGGTTACTCTCACCTTTACATTAAAACAGGACGTCGAAAATCAACTCAATTGACGCATGGTAAATTTGAGGTTAATCATTTAACGATTGGCAAAGATGGTAAACATATTTATTATCGAGCCAATAAAAAGCATCCGGGTATTTATGAAATCTATCGATTTGATCTGGATAGTCGCAGTAGTCAAGCTTTAACAAACTTAGACGGCATGAACGACTATGTTTTATCTCACAATAACCAACAATTGTTGCTGACTCATTCTACTAGCAATCAAAAACCCGAGCTTTATTTGCTGAAAGTTGGAGAAAAGACATCGGCTAGCCAATTAACTCATACTCAGTCTCAATATTTTTCTAGCTATGCTTGGATTAAACCGGAAATAGTTGAAATAGCATCGACCCATGTGAAGCGTAATATCTACTCTCGTTTTTATCAGGCTGAGGAAAAAACAAAAGATAGCAGTCTACGCCCTGCCGTTGTTTTTGTGCACGGCGCGGGCTATTTACAGAACTCCCATCAAGGCTGGTCGGGTTATTTTAGAGAATATATGTTTCATAACTATTTAGTCCAAAAAGGCTATGTGGTACTAGACATGGATTACCGTGCTTCTAAAGGCTATGGCCGTGATTGGCGTACCGCTATTTATCGAAATATGGGCAGCCCAGAATTAGATGACCTAAAAGACGGCGTCGCTTGGCTGGTTAAAAATAAGCAGGTTGATGCTAATCGTATCGGTGTTTATGGCGGTTCTATGGTGGTTTTATGACTTTTATGGCGATGTTTAAAGCGCCCGAGTTATTTGCCGCTGGAGCGGCCTTAAGACCGGTGACCGATTGGAGTCATTATAATCATGGTTATACTTCTAACATCCTTAATACACCTGAAGTTGACCCTGATGCCTTTGAGCGAAGCTCACCCATTGAATTTGCGCAGGGTTTAAGTAAACCGCTCCTTATTTGTCATGGCATGATTGATGACAATGTTTTCTTTAAAGATAGTGTGCGCCTAGTGCAGCGGCTGATAGAATTAAAAAAGACCCGTTATTTTGAAACGGCCATTTATCCGGTGGAAGCGCATGGATTCAAACAACCATCAAGTTGGCTGGATGAATACACCCGTATTGATCGTTTGTTTGATGAAAACCTATGGTAGCCAATAATCCTTCAGCAGATTGCACGCCGCTAGCGGCGTTCAAAGCTGGTTGTTATCGACATTATAAGGGTAACCTCTATCAGGTCATTGATTTAGTTCGGCATAGTGAAACTGAAGAGTGGCTGGTACTTTATCGGCCTGATTACGGCGATAAAAAACTCTGGGTGCGACCCTTCCAAATGTTTTTCGAACAGATTGAAGTTGATGGCGATACAAAACCACGCTTTGAGTATATCGAGAATTTAAGTGGTTAATTTTGATTGTGTAAAATAACTAGCTTCGAACTAGAGTCAATTTATAGGATCACTAAATAGCCTGCCATGGTGACGCCCAGATTGGCCAAAAATGAAAATACCGGTACCCCCATAAAACTTAGGACGACAAATCCCATTAAAAACCAGCTGCCATATTGCGCGTTCCAGCGCGTATAGTAATAAGCGTTACGCTTTGAAAGAAAGTAGGGCAGAATATAGTGTCCATCAAGTGGACCGATAGGCAATAAGTTAAATAGCATCAACAGCATATTGAAAAAAGCCATTGCCTGTAAAAATAGATTCGGACCAGGTTGTTGAAGGTAAGCAATATCCAAACTATAAGAGGCGGCTAATAGGTTAACACTAATAAAGGCTAGCAATAAATTCATTAGAGGACCCGCTGCAGATATCCAAGCTGAGGCATAGTAGGAATTAAAATTTCTTGGATCGGTCGGTACTGGTTTAGCAAACCCAAAACCGATGAAAACCACCATCATTAATCCCATAGGATCAATATGAGCGATGGGATTTAAAGTAAGTCTTCCCATTCTTTCTGCGGTGTTATCGCCAAATTTTTTAGCTGTCCAGGCGTGACCGAACTCATGAAAGGAAAGTGAAATGATGATGGCAATTAAAAGTAATATGAATATCTGGTATTGCCCATTGAGTAAATATTGAATCATAGTTAGTATTTAATTCTCTTGTTTTATTAGGTAATAAATAATTGTGTCTGGATAGTCTGTATTTTCTTGGATGGTGATGCTCTGAAACCAAGACTGTTGGCTCATATTGAGATAGAGTGCTTCCCAAAATTGTAAATTACTGGTGTTGACTTCAAGTCGACAAATCGAAGTTCGGCAGTTGATAGTATTAATAAAGAGGTCGCCAGAACTATCGTTTTCTGTAATAAATTGGCTCATTTTATCCTGATAATTGATAGACCATTCATCCGAAAATTGTAATTTATCAAAATCTTCTTTTAACTCAGCTATCCGTTTATCATCAAATTGTAAAATGATCGAACGAGACCTTGATACGATAGATTCTTGCATCATGTTATTAAAATCTTCGATATTCATTTTTGTCAGGTTTTTGTCAGATTTTACAGCCAACATTTTGCTATTCTGTTGTTTCGGTGGTTCTTGTACTGCTGTGGTGGATGATACTCGATGGGTTAGATCTTCAAGTTTATTTTCAAGCCGCTTTATTTTTTTTAATAACTGATGGATGCGTGTTTGTTGTTGGGTTGCTGTAGATTGCACGTTATCATTTTGTGCTAAAGATGCCTCGCGATTTAGCGATGCAACGTTTTCTTGCCCCTCTTTGTCGGTTGATCGTTGCGCAGCAAATCCCCAATAGCCGATAAATATACCCAATGTTAGGGTACCTAGGTAAGCTGAAATAGATATTTTAGATATTCTCATGAAATTAGAGTTTTTTAAACCGCTTTATCCTTTTGTCATTAGGAGCTTCAAGTTAGCAGAAGTTGGCTAAAGAGTGAAGAAATGATTCAATTTCACCCCTTTACCTCCTATTTTTACCCTATAAATGACGATTTCGGTCAAATTAACCTAGTGAAAATAGGCTAATTGTATGAATGTCCTTTAAAAACAATAAGATAGCGGATTTGTAATTTGGGGAAGGTATCTGATAGTATAGACGAGTGATTGTAACAGGTCGGAGTAGCTTATATAAACCATAACAAAGGCTAACCACCAATAACAATTAAAATATTGGATCAATAAATAGGAAAGGGGCTCAGCTTCGACACGAGCATTATCTCAAATTTGAGTTGATAGATTTCCGAAAAAATATATTAATTATAAGTAGTAAACCTAAATCGTAGGAGAAGGAATCGTGAAAACACAAAATAAACTTTTAGTTTCCCTAGCCGTTACCATGGCTTTATATGGAACTAACCTTTCAGCAGAAGAAGCACAAGATGATGAAGAGCAATCGAACGTTGTCATTGTAACCGCTCAAAAACGTAGTGAGCGAGTCACCGAAGTTCCAATCGCTATCTCAGTATTTCCTCAAGAAGCCATTGATCAAACCGGTATTCAAGAACTACGTGAACTAGGTGATTTTATCCCTAACATGGTTGTCACCCAAGGCACTGATTTTAACTCTCGGATCCTTATTCGTGGAGTTGGAGCGGCAAGCCGAAACATTGGTTTTGATTCTCGTGTTGGTGTTTACCTTGATGGCGTATATCTAGGACAAGGTCCTTCCGTCAACCAAGATTTAGTTGATTTAGAACGAGTTGAAGTGTTACGTGGTCCGCAGGGAACTTTGTTTGGTAAAAACACAGTTGCTGGAGCCGTTAGTCTTATTTCAAAAAAACCAAGTGGTGAATTTGAAGGCCAAGCAACTATCAATGTGGGTAACTTTAATGCGCTTGAAGCCAAGCTAAATGTGGATATTCCAATTTCTGACACCATTTCTGCTAAAATAGCTGCGTCAAGCCGTACTCGAGATGGCTATATTAAAAACGTTTATCAAGAAGGCACGTTGCCAACCACAATTAATACAGTCGTAGGTGGCGTACCGGTTTTTGGTATTCCGTTACCTTTTCCTATCGAGACATCAACACCGCCCAATACGACTGATAAACTGAATAATCAGGATACTCAATCATACCGAGCTCAGATTAGATTTCAACCAAATGACAACACGGATATTAATATAGCCTTTGATGGATTAAAGTCTTCAAGAATGCCTGTGCTAGGTGTGCCTTTAACTGGAACTTTTGGTGATGTTCCATACCACTTTGCGGACGTTGCTAATAATGAAGTTAACTGGAGTTTCCAAGGCAATGAGAGCCGTGATATTTCGGGTGTTAATGTAAACGTCGATTATGATTTTGGAAATGACTTTGCATTGCGCTCAATTACCGCTAGCCGAGATACCAAAATCCAATATGGTAACGATACGGATTATACGCCGCTTGATTACCTATGGTTAGATTATCGTGATGAGTATTCTCAATTTACCCAAGAATTTCAATTGATATCGCCAGATGATGCTGATTTTAAATATGTGTTAGGCGTTTATTATTATGACCAGTCGGCCACCACCCAGCGTGATGCGATTAGCGGCAATGCGGCATTATTTTTTGGCGCCACGGGTATTACTGCTAATTCAGGTACCGTCGATACTAAAAGCACCGCTTTTTATATTAGTGGTAGCTATCAAATCAATGATGACTGGAAATTAGGCTTTGGTCTTAGACAATCTAATGAAACTAAAGATGTGAGCTGGGAACTTGACGGACGCACATCAGGCGCCTTTGGCATCGGTTGTACAGGTACTGCAAACGGTTCATGTTTTGTTGGTGGCGTTCCTGTAGCAAACATTGCACCTTTAGTTGATTCTCGCTCTGATTCAAACTTATCACCAGCAATTAGTTTAAACTACGCAGTTTCTGACTACACCAATACTTATGTTAAATATTCGACTGGCTTTAAATCGGGTGGTTTTAATCTCGATTATATTACACCGATTGATTTACAGCAGGGAATCGAGTTTAGTAAAGAAACTGTAACTAGTTGGGAACTTGGTTTAAAAACTTCGTTACTTGACGAACGTCTTTCATTAAATATGGCTTATTTTGACGCTCAGTATGATGACTATCAAGTCAATCAATTCTTTGATTTAGGTTTTGACCCTGTAACGGGCACTCAGTTAACTTCTATCCGAATTACCAATGCGGCTAAAGTTGATACTAGTGGTCTGGAATTAGAGGCCATTTTCAAGGTGAATGATTCTCTAACCATTAATGGTTCTCTTGGTACCTTGGATGCAACCTTTGCTAACTTCCCAGGTGGAACATCAGCACCTGATCCAACGAACCCACTTGCAACTATCCCGGTGAATGCCGCAGGCAATAAACTACCTGGTGCAGCTGACATTAACTCATCGCTTGGAATCCAGTACTACTCTAACTTTGATTCTATGGGTACTGATTTGTTGTTACGTCTGGATATCACTCATTTAGGTGATTCTTTTACAACCATTCAAAATGAGACTTCGCGTGTCGCACCTGGTACGCATCCTTTGACTTTCGTATTGGATCTACCTCATTCGGCAGCTGCCGGTGCGCCTCCTTCGACCATCCCTTTTGGTCATATTGAAGCGACAACTACTATGAATGGTCGAATTGGTTTAATTGACCAAGAAGGCTACTGGGAAGTTTATCTTTGGGGTCGCAACCTCACTGACGAAACAACGCCTGTAGATAGTTTCCGTGAATTCTTTGGTACTTTGGTTAACACGCCACGTCAGCCAAGAACCTATGGTGTAGAGTTCTCGTATAACTTCTAATTTTTGATTAGAAGAAACAAAAAAAGGGAAACTTACGTTTCCCTTTTTTATTACCTGCTTATCAGGCATTTCTACTATTACTCTTTATCAGGAAGACTTTCTAGTAGAACTCGTTTAACATTCTCCCCCATAATTAGAGCAATATCTTGTTCACTGACTGAAAGCTTAAGCAGGGCATCAACAATCTGTGGTAGGCCAGTGACATCAAACACGCTGGCAATAGCCCCGTCAAAATCAGAGCCTAATGCCACATGATTGGCACCGATTAAATCGACGGTATATTTAATCGCTTTAGCGATATCCATTGGCTTGGTACCACAAATAGCTTGTTTAAACATGGCGATTCCTACCAATCCACCAGTGGCTGCGATTTGTTTAAGGTGTTTGTCGGATAGGTTTCTAATATTGTCACAGGTTGCCTTGACACCGGTGTGGGATATAAGTATAGGACGTTTGGCAAAGGATAACACATCATCCACCAGTTGTTCAGAGGCATGCGAAAGATCAACAAATATTTTTCGTTTTTCCATTTCTAGCACTAACTTTTTACCAAATTCAGTGATACCGCCTTTGTTAACACCGTGGGCAGATCCTCCTACGGCGTTGTCATAAAAATGAGTGAGTCCGATCATTCTGACACCCGCAGCATAAACAATATCGAGGTTTTTCATATCGCCTTTTAGTGCTTGAGCGCCTTCAATGCCTAAAAATCCAGCGGTAATGTTTTTATTGTTCTTGCGATCGACTAGATATTGCTCGAAATCTTGTTTAAATTTGATGACTCGAAGCTTACCATTTGAAAGCCGAGCGAATTGTTCTAGCTCCGCACTTTGAACCACCACTCGTTCGGTTAAATCAAACCAACTCTTAATCGGTCGACCTTGCAAAATAAAAGGAATGGTTAATTGATCGCTATCTGCGGTATTTTTATCAAAATTAAGCCCGTAGGGAACTTTATTGACCATGGTAAATGCTTGTAGAGAGACTTTAGCTTTAAGCATACGAGGAATATCTTCATGCCCAAAGTCGTGCTCTTTATTGATATCTCGGCTCCAGAGTAAAACATCGCTATGAAGATCAGCTATAAAATCGAGCGAATCGTATAGTTTTGCACCCTGTTCAGTAACCATATAAGGCGCATCATTTAGAACCGAATTAAATTTCTTATCCAACAAGGTTGGCAAAAAAAATCGAGCTGATAAAAAGCCAAGGATGAGAATTCCGAGGACTACTAAAGTAAATTTTTTCCCTTTACTGAGGGTGTTAGGTGATAACATGGGAGACTCCTAATGTTAAAATTTGCGGCTTAAAAAGAATAAAATAAATCTAGGGGTTAAACCTGTTTAATAATGTTACCCTTAATAACAGAAAAGGCTAGCCTCTTGCAATGGCTGTTGTTCTAATATCTCAGAATAAAGAACTAAAAATGACAATAGATACAAAGTTTAAATCAACCACTGCCATAGCGGTTGTTGTGGCTAACATGATCGGAACCGGCGTCTTTACTAGCTTAGCTTTCAGCTGCTTAATATTCAATCTGGTTTTGCTTTATTAATGCTTTGGGTGGTGGGTGGTATTACAGCACTTTGTGGTGCCTTGACCTACGCTGAACTGGGTGCAGCGTTACCGAGGAGCGGGGGAGAATATAATTTCCTTACCCACAGTTATCACCCCATCGCTGGTTTTATTTCTGGCTGGATTTCTTCAACCATTGGTTTTGCAGCACCAGTTGCACTGGCTGCGATCACTTTTGGCGCCTATTTAACCTCTATTTTTCCATTTCTATCTAAAACAGGGCTAGCAGTGGTATTAATCATTGCTTTGTCATTGATTCATGGTACTACTCATCAAAGAAGTGGACGCTTACAGTGGTTATTTACCCTACTTAAGTTATTAGTCATTGGATTATTTTGCATCGCTACCATGTTGCTAGTGGAGCAGCCACAACCAATTCATTTTATTCCCCAAACGCAAGATTGGGAACAGATCTTTAGCGGGGCATTTGCAGTGGCACTAATTTATGTTAGTTATGCTTATAATGGCTGGAACGCGGCCACCTATTTAACCAATGAAATAGAAAACCCACAACAAAATCTACCCAAAATATTATTAACAGGCACTCTTCTTGTCATGGTTACCTATGTGGCACTTAATTTCGTTTTCTTATATGCAACGCCTATTGAAGCAATGAAGGGTAAAGTTGAGATTGGCTATATCGCAGCCCAATCTATTTTTGGTGAAGTTGGCGCTAATTTAACTGGGGTCGTGATGGCTATGTTGTTGGTTTCTACAGTCAGTGCCATGACCATAGCTGGGCCTAGAGTATTGCAAGTTATTGGCGAAGATTTCACGTTATTTAAAAAACTAGCAGTGGTCAATGGTTCAGGTATTCCCACTAGAGCCATCTACTTTCAATCAAGCATTGCATTAATTTTTGTATTAACATCGAGTTTCGAGACTATATTAGTTTTCTCTGGCTTTGCGCTTGCACTTAATAATTTTTTCGCGGTACTTGGTATTTTTGTTTTACGCTACAAACAGCCCAATTTAGCGAGGCCCTACAAGACTTGGCTCTATCCTTTGCCGCCAATTTTATTCCTGGTTTTAATTGGATGGACATTAATTTATATTGTGAAAGAAAAACCTTTTGAGGCGGGAATGAGTTTACTGCTAGTCGTTTTAGGCGGGATTTTCTATTTTGTCTCTATTTTCTTAGGTAAAAAAATAAACGACTAGCCCTATATAAATACGGCTAGTCGGTAGAATGCTCTCTGAATAGATGATTTTTTTACTTTACGCCATGCATTAACTTTTTCAGTAGAGGGCTGATTATTAGAAAGAAAAAGGCAGTTGCAAAACCTATTTTTGCAGAAAATATAAATAAGTTATCATAGGTAACCAGTGCCGATGCGATATCTGTAACTTTTCCAGCATCTGTTTCAATGGCTGATAGTTTACTTAACTCTGCTGCCAGTATTTCTGAATAGGATGTTCCCAAAAACCAAGCACCCATCATAATGCTAACCACTTTTTTTTACCGAAAGTTGAGTGACCGCTGATAGACTAATGGGAGATAAAAACATTTCACCAATTTCTAAAACAAAATAAGCTAATATCAAAACCCAAACGCTGACTAAGGCATTTTCCGCTGTTGAATGTATACCTTGTGATAGCACCAAAAAGGATAATCCCGCAAAAAAACAGACCTATCGCCATTTTGATTGCAGTACTTGGGTTCTTATTTCGTCTATCTAGTTCTGGCCAAAGCCAAGCGAAAAAGGGCGTTAACAAAATAATAAAAAATGCACCGAAAGCGGTGAGTTGTCCAGCACTCCATTCAGCACCCATTAGCTTGCGATCCATGACTCGATCAGAAAAAGCGACCCAAGACCCATAAGTTTGTTCGTAAAGGGCAAAAAATAATAGTCCAGCAACAATGATAATCACCAATGAAAGCATTTGCTCTCTTTCCACCTTGTTACAGAATTTGATAACATACCAGCTCATGCCAATTAACAAAATGATGCTGATAGTATGTAAAAATAAAGTAACCGGTGTGGCAGATGGCAAATAATCGCCAAGATTGACCATCAAAGAATGGGTTTGAACCAAAATCCAAATAACACCAACCGCAAGTAGACCACCAAGGTAAATCCAACTTTCCAAGGATAAACCGGCGTGTTTTTGAACCAACTTTTCAGGGTAATTGGATTCGGCATGCCCATTAAGGTATTTTTGTCCATAAATAAAAAGCACTAAACCAGCGATCATACCAATACCGGCCAGTCCAAAACCATATTTCCAACCATAGGTTTCGCCTAAGTATGCACAGATTAACGGTGCGATGGTGGCTCCCAAATTAATTCCGGCATAAAAAATGGTAAATCCTGAATCTCGTCGAGGATCATTTTCGGCATAAAGCTTGCCAACAATGGTCGATATATTGGGTTTTAAGAAACCGACACCAACGATAATAAGGGACAATGAGAGGTAAAAAATATTAAGGGCATGAGTATCTTGCACAAGATTACCGTTGATTTTGGTCGCTTGCACACCCTCGTAAGCCATACCTAAATGACCAAGAACTAGCAAACTAGCACCAAAAATAACTGCTTTTCTCATACCTAAATAGCGATCTGCTAGTAAACCGCCTAAAACTGGCAAGGCGTAACTAAAGCGCCATAAGCACCGAGTAGGTTGTATCCGTTTTCATCAGTAAAAAGATGGTATTTAATCAGATAGAGAAACAATAAGGCTTTCATGCCATAAAAGGAGAATCTTTCCCACATTTCAGTGAAAAAACAAATATATAACCCTTTGGGATGGCCAAAAAGTTCATTCGTATTCGCTGTAGCTGCATTGACTGACATATAAAGCGTTCCTTACCTAATTATTATTGATTTTTAAAGCAAAGCAACAGTTTACTCATTCTTAAGCTGTTTGGCGAATTAATAGTTGTTAATGCTACACTTAAGCCTGATTTATAAGCTAAACTACAAGATACCAGCAGGAGAAATAACATGTCTTGTATTGCATAGAGCTATGACATTAAATCGATTACCGCTAACTATATTCCTACTTGCGATATTATTGCCTTGTTTTTGTTACGCACAAGAAAAAGATGACCCTCCTACAGGGCAACCACTTAAGGTTGTTTTTATTAAAGACAACGCGCCTTTTAGCCTCTTATTACCCGATGGAACGCCAACAGGCTTGTATGTTGAATTTTGGCAGTTGTGGTCAAAAACTAATCACATACCAATAAAATTCTACCCCGAAACTTTTGCTAATGCGATGGTAGGTTTACGAAACCATGAATATGATTTTCATGTAGGGTTGTTTGCTAATGATCAACGAAATGAATGGGGTGAGTTTTCTATTCCATTCCATCAAGTAGAAACCGGTGTGTTTTTTCGAGGTAATCAACAACAGTATCCCAATCTATCTGACATGGCAGGAAAAACAATTGCAGTACAGGATGGGACATTTCAACATCATTATTTAGTTAAAAACCACCCACAATTAAAAGTCTTGGCTTTTGATGATGCTGATTTAATTCTAAGCCAATTATTAAATAATGAATTCGATGCCATCGCTAGCGAAATCCCTTATCTAAATTCTCAAATCGCTAAAATGGGTTTGCGTGGTGTTTTTAAATTGAGTAGCGAGAAACTGCTAACGAATGATGTTAGGGCATTTATACCTAAAGGAAAAGCCAATCTTAAAAGTGTTATCGACACGGGAATTAAAAGAATCCCTGCGGATAAGGTCATAGCAGCTTGAGAAAAAATGGTTGCCAAGTATTAAACCCTATTGGAGTAGTCAAACTAGTTTAGCTAATCTAACGATTGAACAAAAAAACTGGCTAAAAAAGCATAGCCATTTTAGTTTAGGGATTGATAATCATTGGTCTCCTTTTGAATTTATCGATAAAAATAATGATTATTCTGGTGTCAGTTCGGAATATATTGCAATTTTGCAAGAAAAGATGGGTGTGGTATTTGAGCCTGATTATAGTAAGACATGGGGTGATGCCTTTAAGGCGATAAAAAAAGGTGATATTGATGTTATTCCCGCAATAGTCAAAACGGAAAAACGGGCGCAATCAATGATCTTTACCGAACCCTATATATCCTTATCTTCAGTAATCTTAACCAGACGAGATAGTTTTTATGTGCAGGGTATCAATGATTTGGTCGGTAAAAAAGTAGGTGTAATTGGCGGCTATGTATTCGAAAGTATTTTAAAAGAAAAACACCCTAAGATCAAAATCGCGAGGGTAGGCAGTGTTAAAGAGGGCATTGAATTGGTTGAAGCTGGCGAAATAGATGCTTTTATAGACGCTTTGGCAACCATCAATCATGAATTGAATAATGGCAATCATAAGGATATTATTGTCGCTGCTTTTACCCCTTATCCGTTAGAGTTATCAATGGCTGTTAGTAAAAAATTAGCTCCATTAGCAAAGATACTAGATAAGGCACTAGTTTCGATAACGACCAAACAAAAATCAAGAATTGCTAATAATTGGCTTACAGTAGAAGTTAACCTTGAAAGTAATTTTAAAACCTTTTTGTACTGGGGTCTGCCAGTGGGTTCTATTTTTATTATGATTATCCTAATTGTATTGCGCGCTAATCGGCGTATGCAATTTGAAATAATGGAACGTAAAAAAACTGAAGCCTTGCTTGAAAAAGCCAAGCAAAAGGCTGAAACGGCTAATCAGACAAAAGATAATTTCCTCGCCAATATGAGCCACGAAATTAGAACACCTATGAATGCTGTCGTTGGAATGTCATATTTATTAGAAAAATCCGGTTTGAATGAACAACAGAAAGAATATCAGGAGACTTTAAATTCCTCCGCCGAATCTCTATTAGTTTTAATTGATGATATCCTAGATTTATCCAAGGTGGAGGCCGGTAAGCTGGAACTGGAATATCTTCCTTTTAATCTTACAGAAATACTTAAGAATATTGAAAACCAAGTGAGGTTGATCATTGATGAAAATAAAATAGAGCTGGTTACCAAGGTATCTTCTGATATACCACGTTTATTATATGGTGATTCTAACCGGTTGCGTCAAGTGATCTTAAATATTGTTAATAATGCCGCTAAATTTACTGATAAAGGTAAAATAGAAATTACCGTCGAGGTTAAGTCTAAGCATGCGAAAACGGTAGAAATTGAATTTTGTGTTTCAGACACAGGTATTGGTATGGACGCTAATCAACAAAAGAAATTATTTCAAAATTATAGCCAAGCTGACTCGTCGACCACTAGAAAATATGGCGGAACGGGACTGGGTTTAGCCATAAGTAAACAGCTTTGCGAACTTATGGGTGGAAAAATTTGGCTAAAAAGTCATTTAGAGGTCGGTAGCCAGTTTTATTTCACGGTTAAGTTAGAGTATAAAGATATTACCGAAACGAATATCGATAAAGAGCTACCACAAGCTCGAAATGAGTTTGATTTCCTTAAGGGGAAAAAAATATTACTAGTTGATGATAACGACGTCAACCTAATGGTTGCGAGAATGATATTGAGTAATGCAGGAATGGAGATTGTCACTGCGAGAAATGGGCAGGAGGCTATCGATCATTTAAATGAGTTTACATTCGATGCTGTTTTAATGGATATTCAAATGCCTATTATGGATGGCTATACAGCCACCAAATATATTAGAAAAGAGATGTCGCTGACTGACTTGCCAATCATTGCCGTATCAGCGAATGTCATGAAAAAAGATTTACAAAAATCTATGGCGTCTGGGATGAATGCCCATATAGGTAAGCCGCTCAACGTAAATAAACTTTTAACCACGCTCGCGAGTAAAATTTCCAATTAGGAAAAACAGGGAAATTAAATAACCGCAATGATAACTAAAGGTAAACTAAACTGGTTAAAATTAGCCATCTATCTAGCGCTATTGTCTATAGCCTTTTTTTATGCTTCATTCGCAATTAGCTTACAACAGGAAGAATATAAATTACCTGAACGACCGCTACGAATTGCAGTATTAAAAAACAACCCGCCTTTTAGTTTAAAACTTCCAAATCAAAAAATAGTCGGTTTATATATCGATATATGGGAACTCTGGTCGAAGCAAACTGGCATAGCTGTTGAATTCTATTCAGGCGACTATGCCAACAATGTCGAGAGCCTACGAAATGGGATAGTAGATATTCAATCCGGATTATTTATGAACGATGATAGACGTCAGTGGGCAGATTTTTCTATTCCAGTACACCGCGTGACTACCGGAATTTTCGTTTTATCGAAAGATGATAACGATATTGAAATTGAAAACTTTAGTCACAAACGCATTGCGGTTGGCGCTAGTTCTTATCAAGAACGATACTTAAAAAGCGACTATCCAACGATAAATATTAAGGGATATAAAGACCCCAAACAATCTATATTAGCGTTATTAGAAGGCCGTGTTGATGCCATAGTAAGTGAGGAACCGTTTATTGATGCACAGCTTTCAATAATGGGAATTAAAGGGGCTTTTATTCGAAGTCGCAAACCTTTTTTAGTTAATACCGTTCACGCTCTTATTCCAAAGGGACAAACAAGCTTATTGCAACTAGTGAACAAAGGGTTAAGCCTAATTAGCATTGATGAGCTAATTCAAGCTGAACGAAAATGGCTTCCTGGATACGACTCTTATTTTGCTAGTGAAGCTTTTGCTTTCCTAAGAAAACTATCTTTTAAACAACAGCTGTGGCTAAGGCGCCATTCTCGCCTAAATTTAAGCTACCAAACTGATTTTATTCCTATCGAATTCCAGGATGAGAAAGGTAAATATGCTGGCATTAGTTCAGAGTATATTCATTTGATAGAAAAAAAATTAGACATAATAATAGTAGAAAACCCAAAAATTAGAAAGAAGATAAAAGCGTTAAAGTATCACAAGGATGATGATATATATACTAGCATACAAGAGGAAGATATTGATAACCCTAATATGTTTTCGACCCAACATTATGCTAAGTATCCTGTCGTTATCCTATCCAAAAAAGAGAGTGAATATATTAGTTCGCTTGATTCCTTAGAGGGTAAAAGAGTCGGCGTTGGACAAATTGGAAAAGTTGCTAGTCAAATAGAAAAAGCTCATCCTGAGTTAAATCTTATTTATTTTCATAGTGTCAATCTTGGTTTAGATAAATTAGAGGTAGGGGAAATTGATGTCTACATCGACAACCTAGCATTAGTGAGTTATGAAATCAAGTCATCCAACAGGCGACAGATTAAAATCGCGAGTCCGACACCCTATTATGTTAATTTTTCTATTGGGGTAAAAAAAGAATTGTTACCGCTGGTTGATATGTTTAATTTAGTTCTGTCGGGCGTCGACCAATTGAATAAAACTAAGCTAGAAGACAACTGGTTGGACTATCAAATTAAAGCGAATCCTCAGTATCAAAGAATGCTTTCCATTGTTGTTCCTCTCATGTTTGTGCTAGGTTTTTTAATCTTATATATAATTAGGTCAAATCGTAAAATGGCAAGAGAAATAGAATCTCGAGTCGTAATGGAAAAAAAATTATCCAGTGAAACCGATAAAGCGGAAAATGCCAATATGGCGAAAGATGAATTTCTATCCAATATGAGCCATGAAATTAGAACGCCTATGAATACTATCGTTGGATTGGTTCAGTTGCTTGCTGGCACCAAACTCATTAACGAACAAAATAGTTACATAGAAACACTAAAAAACTCTACCAACTCATTACAATATTTAATTGACGATATTTTAGATTTGTCTGATATTGTCAACAAAGAATTAAAACTCAATAAACAGAGCTTTCATTTAAAGAAACTCATATTGACGATCATTGATCAGGCTAATTACCGAGCTAAGAATCAGGATTTTAAAGTTCCAATATACTTTAATATTGATTCTAGAATTCCAAAAATAATCAAAGGTGACTCTGTTAGGTTGGGACAAATATTGCTCAATCTTTTATCGAATGCCATTAAATTCACTCAAGAAGGACAAATTAATATCAAAGTAGGATTGGTTGATAAAGTTGATAATATGTTGCAATTAAGTTTCGCGGTTAAAGATACTGGTATCGGCATGAGTAAAGAGCAATGCAATAAACTTTTTGAAACCTATAGTCAAGCGGACACATCGACCACTAGAAAATATGGCGGTACGGGGTTAGGATTGTCAATTTGCAAAACTCTTTGCGAAGCAATGGGAGGGCGAATTTGGGCTGAAAGTAAGGAATCAATAGGAAGTAAGTTCTTATTTAGATTGTTTTTTGAAGCAGCGTTTGATGAGTATCTACCTTTCAAAAAAGGCCAAGCTAATCACAAACCGAGAATTTTTTCCTCGCCACATAAAGACAACACTGTGGTGTCATCAGAAAGTGGTGGTCTAATAGAATCATTTTCACACCTAGAAGATCTTAAATTACTTGTCGTTGATGATAATGAAACCAATTTATTGATTGTAGTTACAATGTTAGAAAAATTTAAAGTTACTGTATTTACCGCTAAAAATGGCAAAGAGTCCATCGAAGTAGTGGCGAATAATCAGATTGATATTATTTTAATGGATTTACAAATGCCGGTTATGGATGGTTATCAAGCAACCAAAATAATTCGACAGCGGTCAGAATATTTGTATGTGCCTATTATTGCATTTTCTGCAAATGTGATGGGCCGGGATATAGATAAGGCGCTACAGGCCGGTATGAATATTCATCTGGCTAAACCATTTAGTATCGCGAAACTACTAAAAGTAATTAGTGACCAATTGGCGCATGCTTCCGAGTCGGTATTAGGGAGCACAATTAAAAATGACTTTTAATATTAATAAAGGGAGACAAGGAAAACGATTTTTATTGGTTGTTAATTTTATATTTTTAGTCGCTTTTATAATGAATAATATTTGTTATGCTAATGCGAATAAAATCAGCCAGAATTTGGATAATCAAGCTCAAGTAAAAATTGCGTTTATTACCTATGACCCACCGCTATCAATGCGTTTGCCGAACGGTCAGCCGGCAGGCTATCTGATTGAATTTTGGCAACTATGGGCCGAAACGGTGGGAGTATCTATAGAATGGATAGGCGGAAGTTATGAAGAAAATATACAAGCCATAAAGTCAGGCCGAGCCGATTTTCAAGCGGGTCTTTTTGATAGTGCTAGGCGTAGGCTATGGGCTGATTTCTCTATCCCAATTACTCAAATTAGAACGGCAATTTATTTTCTTCCAGAAATGTATAAAGGGCAGAAACTTTCTGCAACTGATACACCTTCAGTCTCGGTTGGAAAGTTTTCTTTCCAAGAACAATTTCTTAGAAAAAATTATCCAAATATAAAAATCCATCCGTTTGAAAATGCAAGGCTGGCCATAAATGAGTTAATCAATAAAAAAGTCGATGCTATCGTAGCGGAAGTGCCCTATATGAATGCCAATCTCGGACTTTTGGGCATGCAAGGTGCTTTTGCTATCAGTAGTCAGCATTTTTTGAATAATACAGTACACTCGATGTTTTTAAAAAGTCATGTTGAATTAAAGCGATTTGTTGACCTTGGAATTAGAAGGATACCCTTAAAGAAAATTCAACAATTGGAGCGAAAATGGTTTCAGGATGAACCCTCTTATTTTACAAAATTAATCAATGCAAAGGTACCGAATTTAAATTTAAACCAGCTAGATTGGTTAAAGAAACATCCTAGCTTGTCTATCGGAATTTCTACAGATTTACCACCCTTTGAGTTTTTGGATCAGCAAGGCCAATATCGAGATATTGGAGCGGAGTATATTCATCGCATCGAAGCGATGTTAGGTATTGAGTTGAATCCAAAACTGGATTTAAACTGGAGCCAAGTCTTGCTGGCTATCAAACATGGCCAGATTGATTCTGCTTCCGATGGCAGTAAGAACTCTTGAACGGGAAAAATATCTTAGCTTTACTCAATCTTATTTACGCTTTCCTTTAGTTATAGCAACCCACAAACGTTCTCCGATTATTAAGGGGTTACTGAATTTATCGGGTAAACGAGTAGCGGTTGAGAAAGGTAATCCAGCTGAATCAATATTGAAAACTGATTATCCTCAGATAAAAATAGTGCTTTTTGACTCAGTTTTAACTGGTATGCGTGACTTAGATCTTGGGCTGGTGGATGCTTTGGTTCACAATTCAGCGGTTATATCCCATTTGCAAAAAGAGGGGGATTTTGAAGATATTGAGATAGCTGCCTTTACTGAATATGATTTAAAAATATCGATGGCTGTGCGACACGATTTGTCACCTTTAGTCGATATTTTACAAAAAACAATCCGCCAGATTGATAAAAAAGAGCGAAGTAGTATTAACAATAAATGGTTAGCAATACAGGTAGACTTTGGAGCACGCTTAAAACGTTTTTTTCAATGGGCTCTTCCTATCGTATTATTTTTGATTTTAGCATTTCTTTATGTTGTTAAAACCAATCGAAGGCTACAATTAGAGATTAGTAAAAGGCGTCGTGTAGAGAAATCATTAGAAAGAGCTAAAGATAAAGCTATTTTAGCTAGTCGTGCTAAAGATGATTTTTTGGCCAATATGAGCCACGAAATTAGAACACCTATGAATGCAGTAATTGGTATGTCCGACCTGCTATTTTTATCAAATATCGATGGTACGCAAAAACAATATATCAAGACTTTGAAAAAATCTTCAAAATCTTTACTAAGTTTAATCAATCAGATATTAGATTTATCAAAAATGGAAGCTGGGAAATTGCAAATAGAAGCAGTAGATTTTGATTTACATAATCTAGTGAATATGTTTTCTGATAATCGCCGTCCGATTGTGGAGGGTAAATCTGTTAAGCATTGTTTGTCAATTTCAAAGAATGTACCTAAAATAGTTAACGGTGATGAATTACGATTACAACAACTCATTGAAAATTTAATGGATAACGCAGAGAAGTATACCGAGAAGGGTAGGATAGAGCTTTCTGTTTCTTTAACTAAACAAATAGAAAATCGTTTGTATCTTCATTTTATTGTCACTGATACCGGAAAGGGGATCGATGAAAGTAAATTAAGTGGATTATTTGATAGCTATATAACATCAAAAAAAGACCTTAGTGACAACAAGCGCGGTGGTGGTATCGGTTTGGCTATCTGTGTTAAATTGTGCCAGCTTATGAATGGTAAAATTTGGGTAGAAAGTAAAATCGGTGAAGGTAGTCAATTTCATTTTATTGTCGAATTTTTTGAGCCCATAGATAGCATTAAAAATGCTAGCCAGCTAGAAAATTTTGAGGTGTCAGGAAGTGATGCGGGGAATACAGAATATTTGAAAGGAAAAATAGTATTATTAGTTGACGATAATAAAACCAATCGGTTAATTGCTAAAAAAATGTTAGAACGAGCGGGTGTTGTCGTCGTTACTGCAAAAAATGGTTTGGAGTGTTTGCTTTTACTTTCTAATGTTGCGGTTGATGCGGTTCTAATGGATTTACAGATGCCTGTCATGGATGGTTTCTTAGCAACCCGGAAAATACGAGAAAAGCCCGAATTAAGAGGATTACCGATTATTGCATTATCTGCCAATGTTGGACCTGAAGACGTGAAACAAGCTCTAGATTGTGGTATGGACAGGCACTTGCCGAAACCTATTGTGATGAAAACTCTCTATTCAACACTGAATGAATTATTGTAAAATGGTAACTACTCGCACCCTACATCATTAATTTTACCAGCCAAAGCCATTTGAATGGCAATTAATGGATTATATCCTTTGTTTGCCATAGTCTGAAGATAACTTGAAATTCGACAATAAGCTTGAGCGTATCTAACGGTTCTAAAACAACCCGACACCTTTTGCTTTACCTTGGCCATTCTTAAATCACGCTCGGCTCGATTATTGGTAAATGAAACATGAGAGTTCTTCGCAAACAATAATACAGATTGTTCATTCTCACTCATTCTTTCCCATAAATTATGAGCCTCTGATTTTGCTATTCTACCGCGCTTACCGCTGGGTTTGGGTGGCACAGGCGGTAATTCTTTTTCTCCGCGCGTGATAATATTTCTAAACCGTTTCTGTAAATTAGCATAATCTTTATCGGTCAGTTTCTTTTGCTCATTCTTCGAGACCTTGGCACAGGTTTCTTTTAGAAGACGCTTCATATTTTTAGCCCAAACATACCCATTGGACTCAACAACAAACGTCAACTCACGCATCAAATGTGAACCACATAACCCATGCCCACAATGTCGATAGGAAAAATAAGATGCCCAACAATCATGGATGATCACGCCGCCATAACGCGGCACAATATCAATCGTATCAATGGCTTTAATGCCCCTCCCGCGATCTAGGCATTTTAACGTAATATCGCCAGCTGAATAAACATGGACCCAGTGGTTCTTTTTATCCACTCTTAGTGAGGTTTCATCGACATTCATTGCCGGCATTTTTAATAATGCTTCTTTGGCTGAAACCTCCCACTCTTCTAAGGCTTGATGAAGGCGCCATACAAACTTCAATAAGCTTGCTTCTGCAAGTGTGACATCCATCATTGATTTGACTAATTTCTGAACACGGTTAAGTGCCACCATCTGACAAACTAGCAAATTGATCACAAAAGCCTTTAGGCCATCGCCATACTGAAGCGGGCCATGCAAGCCGGCAGGAAACGATGCTTTTACGGTTGAATCACACGATGGACACTGTTTAATTTGAACATCAACATGCTCAACCACTTTTTCAAAAACAATATCAATTTTTGTGCGTCGTTCAGACTCAGTGCTGGCAGTGGCGTTTAAGTCTTCACCACACCGATCACAGTTATAAACTTCAATGGTAGTAACCGTTTCTATCGTGCGTGTATTGTTAGCCGTGAGTGGGTTTTCTGTTTTCCCTTTACCATTGCTTCCCTGAACAGGCTTTAAAGCGGACTCATCTTTATCTGTTTGTGAGGAAGGAATACTCGAATTCTTATTATTTTTCTTGGTGGATTTTTCAAGAAATATGGAAAGCATGAGTTCCATGATCATAAACATACTGTTCATCAGAAATTTTATTTCAGTTGTGATTTTTCCGCTGGCACACAATTGTTCAAAGTCAGCCTTGATGCGACTGACTTCATTACGAACAGTTGTTTTGTCTACGTTTGACACTAAGAAAATCACCTTAAACCTTTGCTGTAGGTTTGATGATAACATGGCTTTTTTTCGACTCTCTGAGCGGTGCTCTGCTAGACGTTCTCTGTCGGGTTGAAGCTTGGAATCAAAGTTTTTAGGAAACGATCTTATTTGATCCGTTTGGGATCTCTAGCGATCTATTTTATACGGACTTAGGAAAGTAGTTTTTTTTCGTCCAAAAAACTGTCAAGTATTATTTTTATTTTTTCTGAATATGTTCAGTTTTTAGATGCTACTGGGTGAGTAGTTACGTAAAATGTAAAATATAGCCCTGTAATTGGGTTACGAACAAAGCAACAAAGTAAAGGAACAATATGATGTCAAAGGTTTTAACGAAATGCAGTTTTGTCTGCCTTATAGCTCTTATTCTTTTTTCTTGTGGTCGACACGACCCTGCAATGACACAAATAAAAATTTTTATCGATAATCTTAATGTCGATCAAAGTAAAGTAGACTGGCAATATGGTGGTATCCCCAAACCACCTTTATTAGATTTTGCTTCTAACTCAGAGTATTTTTGGCATTTACAAACCAATCAAGGGGAAATTGTCATCAAGCTTAAGCCTAAGGAATCACCGATGCATGTTTCGAGTACTATTTATTTAACCTTAATCGGATTTTATGATGGCTTAACTTTTCACCGTGTAATCCCTGGTTTTATGGCGCAAGGTGGTGACCCGTTGGGCAATGGCGTTGGCGGCCCAGGTTATACCTATATGGGTGAATTTGACAGCGGGTTATCCCATGATAAACCAGGTGTACTAAGTATGGCGAATGCTGGTGCAGGAACTGATGGAAGTCAATTTTTTATTACTTTTAAAGCAGTGGCATTTTTAGACGGCCGACACAGCATCTTTGGTGAAGTGGTTGAGGGTATGGCAAATTTAACGCTGATTGAACAGTTGGGTAGTCGCAGCGGTAAACCCCAGAAGCCGATAGTCATCCAAAAAGCGACGATTGAAGTTAGATAGTGCCCTCTAAGCCTAAAAAAATAGCACCATTAAAGCCTAAAAATGGAGTGTTCCCTAACTGTCATTGGATGCCTGAAGGGGCTTGGGAGCTCTATTTAGATTATTTATATGAAAGATTTCCGCATATTTCAAAACAGCAGTGGATAAAACGAATGATGTGCCAGCAAGTGGTAACCGCTGATGGCCTTTGTATTGCACCTGATTCTAAGTATTTGGGCAACCAACATATCTACTTTTATCGTGAGTTAGATTTTGAATTAGCAATACCTTATCGCGAGACTGTTATTTTTGAAAATGATCATATAATGCTAGTCGATAAACCGCATTTTTTGCCGGTTGCACCTACTGGTAGCTATTTAAAGGAAACCCTATTAGTTCGCTTAAGAAATAAATATCAAAACAATGATCTTGAATTATGTCACCGATTAGACCGTGAAACAGCGGGGTTAGTCTTATTGTCAAAAAAATCATCGAATCGCTCATCCTATCATCAGTTGTTTTCAGACCATAAAATTAAAAAAACCTATTGGGCAGTTGCTGCTGCAAGTCAATATAAGTTCCCTATAAAGCGTTGTAGTCGAATCGTTAAGGGCGAACCCTATTTTAAAATGAGAGAAGTTGAAGGTGTTATTAATAGTGAAACATTGATCGAACAATTGGAGCAAAATAGTGGTCTATCACTCTACCAGTTAACCCCTAAAACAGGTAAAAAACATCAATTAAGACTTCATATGTCAAATATGAAAATACCGATTAAAAATGACCGGTTTTATCCAGAATTAAAATTGAAGGAGGTAGAAGATTTTAAGCAGCCGCTTCAACTATTAGCTAAGCGCTTAGAATTTATCGACCCGATCAATGGCAAGAACTATCGTTTTGAAAGTCAATTAAACTTAAACTGGCCTTTTCTTGATTAAGTTGCGAACTTGTCTGGACTAGGTCGAATACGGTAATTATCAGTCTGATCTATAAAAGTAATATAGCCTTCTTTATCAACCCGTATTACTGTTGGAAATGGCGTATCCTTTTGGTAACCAAGGACCTGCATTCCCATAGGTAAGCCAAATTGATGCAGTATTCCTAGCTTTATTGCTGCTTGATTATTGCGGTCGGTTGCAAAAATAAATGACACATCAAATTTTTTAGCTAAAGCTTGTGACTTACTATCTGGCTGCGGAGATACCATAATAAATTCAATGCCGCTGTTAATCGCTGACTGATAATACTTGACCAATTCTTTTATTTGAGCCACACAAAAAGGGCACCAATTGCCGCGATAGAATAGAAAAACTCGGCCTTCATCTATAGCGTCGAGGGAATTAATTGCTTTGTCCTTATGATAAAGCACAAAGGATGGCAGCTTGTTGCCAACATTTAGTTGGTTCTTTTCTCTGCTATTTAGGGAAGAATACCATGTAGAGTAGAGCGCAAATAAAAGGATATTGATAATAGCTAAGTAATGATAATAGTGACCGTTCTGCATATCCGGCATATCATTTAGCCATAGATAAATAAAGACTATTATACCAGCGGCCATGGAAGCTATCACAGGATTAAGAAATTGAGACGTTCTAGGTGTATTCTGTAATATCATCACTATGCTAAAAAATAGTAATAATGGTAGAGAGATTAGTGCTAGAGCAATGGAGTATTTATCCAAGCCCTGTTTAAGGATGTTGTCTAGAAGAATGCCATTAGTGTAGATCAAAACCAAGATGAGCAAAGAAATAAAGAGAGATTTAATAAGATTCATTGGTTAGCTTCTCGCTTGTTTTATTGTTAGTTTTAAGAGTTATTAAAGAGATAGTTTGGAAAGGCTATTGAGCTTTGCCTGATAGTAGCCTTTTATATCATCGTCAATAGTATTGGTTTTAGCTAGTAACAATGATTTTTTTGCTGCTTTAAGATCGCCTAGCATGAACTCACTTTTGGCGATACCTAAATAGGCCTGATGAACATAGGGCGCAATTTTAATAGCCTTTAGATAGTAGCGTCTTGATTCTCGATACTTCTTTTGTGAATAAGCAGTGTTGCCTAAATTGATCCAGTCGAACGGATTAACGACATTGATTTTAGCTAACTGGCGTTGGACTTTTTTCGCATCGCTAAAGCGGTGCTCTTTTTTTAGGAATAGACTATAGTTTCTCAATAAATCGAGCTTATGCTGAGCATATCTTATTCCTTGCCGATAAATTTTATCTGCATTTTTATTTAGCCCCTTTTTATCATGTACAAGCGCCATCATGTTAACGGCATGCTCATCTATCGAATTATAGTTAAATGTTTCAATGAGTAGCCAATAGGCTTTGTTATACTTACGATGAATAATTGCATCAGCTGCAAGGTTTCGATAATAAAGTGCTAAAAACTCGTTGTCTGTTACTCGCCTTCGTACTCGGAAGCCTTTAATTGGAAAGTAGTCAACAACAATACCCCGTTCAATTTGTTTTGTTTTATGACTTTCAGCATTGTCGTCATTAACGTCGTAGTCATAGAGTAGACTTTGAATATGTTCTGAGGCCAATATAATACCACCTTCTTCCTGATATACTGGATCACTGTCCACAATCTGATAACCTGTTTTGACGGACACACTTTTAGCTAATGCAGTGGTCAAAATCGCCAGCGACAAGCAGTTTCCTTCAAAACGCGCTAGGGTTTGTTGTGCGGTTAAAGTTTTGTTCTGGAATCGGTAGTTCTTGGTATAAGCTTGTAGGTACTTAAATATGCGTCGGTAAGGTTTTACATGGGTATTTTGTTTAGAAGAATAAAATTGCTTGAAGTCTATTAGTTGCTGTTTTGATAGCTTATAAACATCATCGCCTCGAATAATTATCGGGCGCGCTCCAAAATAACGACTGTCAGCGATTTGTAGACGTATCACTCGATAGCTTTCAGTTGATACCGCTTTATCTTGACTAGCGCAGGCGAATAAAAAGACCATCGAAACCAGAGCAACTAGTGATTTAGTCGCCTGAACGATTGGTAACAGTCGGTAGCTAAGGTTGAGATGTGTATATTTAGGGGGCACATTTTTGTTAGGCCAAGGGTTCAATTGAGTGCCTTTAGTTTAATCAAAAGTATAAAATCAAAGATTATTCCAATTAGACATCAATGTCTCACTTTTGTTACACAATAAAAATAAGTGGTCAGTTGCTTGTTATTGCGCTAAGGCAAGTTATAATTATTAATGTTGGCTCAAGGTAACATGTGGCTACATCATAGATTTACAAGGTTTTAGGCCTGATTTAGTAGCTAATTGGTGTTCTATAGTCCTAGGGGGCAATAATAGTCGAAGCAGTTAATAAAATAGTCTAAGCAGTCAATAATTTCTAGAGAATGCCCTATGGGTACTCATCTAAAAGCATTTATAGGTGTTATCATTGCTTATTTCAAAAGGTATAACCCATAGACAAGTCAGAAGCGCATAAGCTGGATCTCGTTCGCAGAAAAACAGAATCACAAGCTAGACAAAATAGGGATAAAGTAAATCCTAGTGATTCTTTTAAAGCATCGGGAGGCTTTCATTCGGATGTTCATCTAGAGGTTAAATTAAGTGAATTATCAACGTCAAAGCTTATTGGAGAAGAGTTATTCGAACAAAATCATCGTTCCCGCAAGCTCCCCTTAGCTAAGCAATTTAGCTCATTACGTACCAAGCAATTAATCATCCTATTGCTTGTTACCATTGGAATAGCCTTCGTTAATAATTTAATCCATCAACAAAGTGATATTACTAGCAAGATATTTGTGCTAGCAATGCTCGATCTTTTAGCCATTTATTGGTTAGTGGAAAGGGGACAGAGTCTATTAGGAAGCATCCTATTTTTATGGTCTCTGTATCTATTAGTAACACTTCTCCTAATCACAAATGATGGTTTAAGAGATCCTGCCGCCATTGGTTATACCGGTATTTTAATTTTTGCTGCGATGCTTGGTGATAAAAAACATTTCATAATTTTAGCGGTGACAATGGCTCTCAGTTTTATTGCTTTAGGTATCGTTAATGATTTTGGTTGGGTTGATTACTCAGCCACACCTTTTGGATGGGGGATAGTCATCGATTTATTGATTATATATATTGTGGTGAGTTACTCCGCTTGGACCCTAGCCAATGACCTTAGATTTGCGCTATCTAGTTTAGAAATTGAAAACTTGCGAGTGAAAGAATCAAGACGTGAATATCAAAAGATCGCTCACTTTGATCAGCTTACAGGCTTGCCTAATCGAATTATTGCGGTTGATCGATTTAATCAAGCAATATTTCATTGTCAGAGAAATGGTTCAAAAGTAGCACTGTTATTTTTAGATCTTGATAATTTTAAAACCGTCAATGATTCTCTTGGTCATTCAGTGGGAGATCATTTGTTGCAAGCAATAGCAAGTCGACTAGAAAAATCAGTACGGGAGGGGGATACTGTATGCCGACTCGGTGGTGATGAATTTCTAATAATATTGGATTCAATAACCAATGAACAAGATATTTCTTGCATCGCAATACAGATATTAACCGCTATTTCGGAGCCTCTAATAATTGATTCTAATCAACTCACGACAAGCTGTTCTATCGGTGTTGCGATAGCACCGAAAAATGGTGATGGCTTTGATGAGCTGCGTAAAAAAGCCGACATGGCAATGTATAAAGCAAAAAACGCAGGTAAAAATGGTTTTCTATTTTATGATGACGATATGAATAAGGATATGCTAGCACATATTGATATATTAAATAGTTTACGAGACGCCATTGATAATCGAGAGTTTTTACTTTATTACCAGCCAAAGATTGACCTAAAAACCGGCAAAATATCCTCCGCCGAGGCGCTAATTAGATGGAGAACACCGGATAAACGATTGATCATGCCTAATGATTTTATCGCTATTGCAGAGTCAACCGGATTCATAATTGAGATCGGGGAATGGGTTCTTTATGAGGCTTGTCGTCAATGCAAAGAATTTCAAAATCAAGGGCTTGATGAATTTAGCATTGCTGTTAACTTGTCCTCGGTACAATTTAGGCGAGGAAACTTAGAACAAATTATTGTTGGCGCGCTGAGTTCCTCCGGACTTGATGCCAAGTATTTGGAGTTAGAAGTAACAGAATCCCTTTTGGTCGAAGATGTAGAAGATGTGTGTCAGCAAATTCAAAGATTACAGTTGATGGGTATCCGTTTTTCTATTGACGATTTTGGTACCGGTTACTCATCAATGTCTTATTTGAAAGAATTTAATTTCGATTATTTAAAAATAGACCGTGTATTCATTAAAAATAGTTTAGATAACCCTAATGATATGGCATTATGTGAAGCAATTATCGTAATGGCACATAAATTAAATCTTATCGTTGTCGCAGAAGGAATTGAAACTCAACTTCAAAAGGATTTTTTAGTCGCAGCTGGATGTCAATATGGGCAGGGTAATTATTTTTCCAAACCCTTACCTGTGAAAAAATTCTACCAGTTAATTGAGTAGAATAGTAAATTTTAAATCATCTTTTAAAAAAATAAAATGAGGCAGTTAAATGCTTAGTGGTCACCTGTCAAAAATGCGTACGCAATTAGATGCGAACCAAAATAATCTCGTTCAGTATTTTTTACCTTTGGATCAGGATGAGTATCCATTAAATTCTTTACTAGGAAAAAAAATAAGTCTTAATTTTACAGGTTTAATCCTGTGTAAAAACTGTGCAAAGCCAACTAAGAAAAGTTTTTCTCAAGGTTTTGTTTTCCTTGTATGCGTAAGCTGGCTTGCTGTGATATGTGCATATTAAAACCTGAACAGTGCCATTTTGCGCAGGGGACTTGTCGTGAGCCAGAATGGGGCGAGGCCAATTGTTTTGTACCACACTATGTTTATCTTTCAAATACCTCGGGCTTGAAAGTCGGTATTACTCGACATTCACAAATCCCCACGCGGTGGATTGATCAGGGCGCTACTCAGGCTGTAATTATGTTTGAAGTTAGCAACCGATTGCAATCTGGCTTAGTGGAAATTACATTTAAAGATTTGATTAATGATAAAACTAATTGGCGAACCATGTTGAAAGAAAATCAACCGGATCGGGATTTAGCCAGTGAAGTTGGAATGCTAATAAATCGACTAGAGACAAAACTGGATAGTATTATCGAGTTGCAAGCAGACAATGCTATTAAGACATTAAGCGATCCGGCTACTTTGATTAAATATCCTATATTAGAATTTCCAGAAAAGATTAAGTCGCATAATTTGGACAAAAATCCTTTGGTTGAAGGGAATTTAATCGGTATCAAAGGTCAGTATTTAATTTTAGATACCGGTGTCATTAACATTCGTAAATTTAGCTCTTACCATGTGGAATTTGAGGCCTAGTCGTTAAGTCACGTGTCAGATAATTTTGCTTAGCATTTATGCTTCGTTAGCTTCTTATTTGCCCTTGACCAACCACTATAAATCTTTCAGTGGTTAGGGCATCAGCACCCATAGGCCCATAGGCATGGAGTTTACTGGTGGAAATCCCAATTTCAGCGCCCAAACCCAATTGACCACCATCTGAAAAACGTGATGATGCGTTAACCATGACCACTGATGAGTCAGTATGCTGGACAAAGAAATCTGCTGACTGCTGGTTTTGTGTGACAATTACTTCGGTATGATTTGAACCATAGTGGCGAATATGCTCGACCGCGTCAATTAGATTGTCAACCGATTTTACTGCTATTTCGAGGTTTAAATATTCGGCATGGTAGTCTTTATCTGTTGCTAGTTTAGCATCGGTAAAATAATCTAGTGTCTCTTTACAGGCATGAACTTTGACTTTATGTAGTTCCAATGTTTCAACGATCCTTGGTATAAACTGTTCAACAATTTCCTTGTGTATCAAAAGCGTTTCTAATGCGTTACAAACGCCAGGTCTTTGCACTTTGCCGTTGACTAATATATCCATTGCTTGGTCAATATCAGCATCTTTATCGATATAACAATGGCAAACACCCTTGTAATGTTGGATTACCGGAATACGACTGTTTTCACTGACATATCGAATTAAGCTTTCTCCACCTCTTGGAATAATTAGATCCACTAGATGATTCAGGTTGAGTAATTCTGCCATATGTTTTCTGTCCGGATCTGTGACGATACTGATAGCGGCTGTAGCAATTCCATTTAGTTTTAGAGCGCTATGTAAGGCATTACCAATCGCTATATTGGAATATATTGCTTCCTTACCGCCTCTTAAAATTACACTATTACCGGCCTTAAAACAAAGAGCGGCCGCATCTGCCGTGACATTAGGTCGTGATTCATAAATCATGGCAATAACCCCTAGCGGGATAGACACCTTCTTGACCTCTAAACCGTTATCCAATTGGTAACTATGTTTAGTTTTTCCTACTGGATCATCTTGAATGGAAATCTGTTCAATGGCTACTGCGATATCTTCAATGCGTTGTTTATTTAGCATAAGGCGGTCAATCATTGCATCAGAAAGATTATTCCGCTCAGCAAATTCAATATCTTTTTCATTGGCATTGATAATTAATTTAGTATCTGCGCGCAATCTTGCAGACATATCTAGCAAGGTTTTATTTTTGTGCTCACTGGATAAGCTAGCGATTTGGCTGGCGGCCTGTTTGGCTTCTTGAGCTAAATGTGTCATTGAAAATATCATACTATTTACGCCTTAAAGTTTATTATTTTCTGCCATACTAGTGGTG
This sequence comes from Enterobacterales bacterium, assembly GCA_030949565.1. Taxonomy (GTDB): domain Bacteria; phylum Pseudomonadota; class Gammaproteobacteria; order Enterobacterales; family Kangiellaceae. The sequence continues at coordinate 18,680 of JAUZSK010000005.1, read as the reverse complement.
TTTAGGTTAAAACCAAATCGTCCCTTTCAATTACCACGTCACTATCAAAATAGCCTAATATCTGTTTGAAGTGCTGACTGGGTTTTCCCTTAATCAGGTCTGTGGCGGTATGGTTATATTGACTAATACCTTTTGCAATAGCTTGATTGGTGGTATTGCAGAAAATATTGACCGCATCACCTTTTTCAAACCGTCCATCGGTTTTAACCACGCCGACACTTAACAGTGATGCACCGGTTTTTTGAATGGCTTTAACCGCCCCGAGATCGATATAGATTGCGCCTTTAGCCACAAGGGTGTGTTTAACCCAATGCTTGCGGGCCGACAATTGGTCCGATTTAGCTTTAAAACAAGTACCTATGGAGTTGTCCAAAGCAAAATTTTCTAGTTGCGAGCTATCAAAACCATTAAATAATTGAGTATCGATGCCATGGCTCGTCGCTTTGATGGCAGCCTCCACTTTAGTTTTCATACCACCAGTAGCAATTGGATTACTAGTTCCAGCTGCCAAGTTAATGATGCTTTGGTTGATGACTTCAACTTTAGAAATCAGTTTAGCATGCTTATTTTGCCGTGGGTCATGATCAAATAATCCATCGACATCTGACGCTATCATTAGAATATCGGAACCCACAGCGATAGCAACCATTGCAGCAAGTCGGTCGTTGTCACCTACTTTTAATTCTTCCGTCGCCACTGAGTCGTTTTCATTTACAATTGGTAAAATGCCGTTAGCGAGCAACTCATGGATAGTATTTCTAATATTAAGATAAGCTTCACGGTTTTGTAAATCGGCATGAGTCATCAATATCTGCGCGCAAGGACGATCAAAAAATCGTGACCAATTAGCCATCATACGTGTTTGGCCAACTGCCGCCATCGCTTGTTTTTGTGCGAGAGTTGAATGATTAGTATTGCGCTTAATAGCACTTCTACCGGCGGCTACGCTACCGGAAGAGACTAATACCAATTGTTTACCATCCTTAAAACATTGTTGGATAAAGCGCGCAATGGGTAAAGCGTATTCTGCACTAACGCCTGATCCGCTTGGAGCAAGAATTGAAGAACCTACTTTAAGTAAAATATTTTTACATTCAGAATACTGCATGTGATTAATTGACTGGTTTTAAAAGCTTGTTTTTACACTAAATCGGCGATATAAGCCAATAACCAATACGACTAAAGCCTATATTTTAGTAGGCTGTCTGCAAAGGCTTAGTTTGTATCCGCTTGACTGGCTTTAATTTTAGTCTTTATAAATTTTTGGTGGGGATAAGTGCAGTAGCGAACAAATTTTTCGTAAATAATGGTCTTCATGTGGACTAAGGTTACCATCGGAAAAGGCTATCTGCCATAGATTTTGCATTAGCAGGGTCTTTTGGTCTGGCGTAAAAGACTGATTAATCTGTGAAGTAAACTGATAATAATCCGTTGCCTTGTCTAGGTGCTCCTCGGCAAGCTCAATCAGTGCTTGTTTTTGTTCCAGCGGCAAATCAAATTCTTGGTCTAAAAGCTGATTAATGCGAGCAAGCTCTTTTTGCTCAATTTGACCATCAATTCGGCTCATCTCGATAAATAAAACGGCGACTGCCGTTTCTAATGCGTTAGTTTGATCCTGTTGACTAGAATCAGGCCTAATTTGTTTGATAAAAGAACGAATAGATTTCAACATATTATTTGAATGACTACACCTTAGATTGACCAGAAGAGCTAGATAGAGAGTATGCTAAATGGTCATATTTGTAAATAATTTATATCAACGCTTGCTTTTAGAGGATGAATAGTATTTAATTAAACAGTTGATTAATTAAATATTGGCTATCCTTCGTTTGAGTGAGATTGCAGTTATGTCTAGATTATTAAATAAAAAGATCCGTGAGCCCAGTGCGAGAGGGCGACCTATTGATCAAAATAAACAAGATGAGCAGAAATCTAAACTACTTGATGCGGCGCAGAAACTTTTACAATCGCAGTCCTATCGAGATATTACTATTCGCGCCTTGTCACAAGAGGCCCAGATTAATTCAGCCATGGTAAGCTACTATTTTGATGGTAAAGAAGGCTTATTCTTAGCTCTACTTGATCGTATGTCCGGTACTCATTTTAATCAGATCCAAAGAATTGCTAAAACAGATCAGCCGATTAGAGCCTTTATTCACTTTATTTTAAAAATGCTAAATGAGAATAATGGTTTTGCGCGCTTCATTTATGATGAATTTGACCAAAATCAATCTCAATTGGGAGATGCTTTTATAAAGCGGTTTCCTACTAAAATGGCACAAATTCTACCAAATTTAATCCTAAAACATACCGCTATTCGGGATAAGCGACAAGCTAAATTTGCGGCTTTTACGCTAATGTCGATGGTAATTATGCCCTTTGTTGGCAGATCAATAAGACAAAAAGCCTGGAAAATATCTGATGATGACATCGCCACGGACTCATGGGCAGAGCATATCTATAAACTATTTATCGCGGGTTGTGGTCAGCAAGATGATATGAACAATATTAAACCGGAATGAAAATTATGAATAAATTAGATATTGGTCACTTTATAAAAAATAAAAGAATCAAGCAGTTTCTTCACTCTAAAAAGGCACTGCCAGTGATTGCTATTGTGGGTGTTTTGGTGTTGGTGATTATTATTAAATCCAGCCCTTCAATGCAGCATAAGAAAGCGAAACGAGCGAGTGTGGCGGTGAGTTTTATTAATCTTGTGCAAACAAATATTAGGCCAGAAATAATCGGTTATGGCAGTGTTGAAGCTGATACTAAATTGCAATCCAAGGTTGAGGTGACAGGACGAGTGACCTATGTTCACCCTCTTTTAAAAAAAGGCGGGCTACTCGAGAAGGATACTTTATTAGTAAAAATTGATGATAAAGACTATCAACTACAGTTAAGACAGGCAGAGGCAGATTTGCTGGCAAACAAGGCTAACCTCAAGGAAATGGAGCTTAACATAGAAAATAATGAGCTAGAATTGGAGCTGTCTAAAGCAAAATTAAAAGTTAAACAAAAAGAATATAAACGTCTCAAAAAACTGGCTAAAAATGGCGCCGTATCGCGTTCAAGTTTGGATGCGGAAAGTCGAAATCTATTGCAGCAAAAACAAGAAGTTCAGCAATTGCTAAACAAGCAAACCATTCTACCTTCTACTCTCGAGGTGATGAAAGCGCAATTAGCAATCGCAGAATCTAAACTAGAAAAATCGCAAAGAGATCTCGCTAGAACTTCGATCGTTATCCCATTTACCGGAAGAATTAACCGAGTCTATGTAGAGCAGGATCAGTTTGTGCAAACAGGCGCCCCTCTATTTGACGCATCAGCCCTAGACAAAATGATTGTTAATGCACAGTTTCCGATGAGCCAATTTAGTCGGTTTGTGTCTAACTATAGCGGTCCAGAATTTCAGCCAGAGCAAATCTCTACAAAAAATTCAATGTCTCAGATATTATCTTCTTTTGGACTTAGCGCAATGCTGAGTGAAGCAGGGGGACAATTTAAGCAGTGGCAAGGACAAGTCGAGCGTTTCAGTGATGATCTTGACCCTAAAAGCCGCACGGTCGGAGTGATAGTCTCGGTGGAAGGTAGTTACAAAAATATAAAGCCTGGAGAGCGACCGCCCTTGCTAGAGGGCATGTATATGAAAGTATTTATACAAGGAGCTAAGGTTAATAGTTTTGTTTTCCCTAAATTTGCGATTCACGAGGGAACTATTTATCTAATTGATCCTCAGAATAAATTAAAAAGGGTTTCGGTCAATAGCCGAGACTTTCAAGGCGACCTAGTTTTGATAAGACCGGAAGATGCTAAAATTGTCGGTTTAAAAGCGGGTGATAAAATCATAACATCGGATTTATTTCCTGCCGTTTCAGGCATGGATGTAACGCCATTGCTGGATCAAGATGCAGAAGAATTGTTGCATCAAGTGACAGGTACACAGCCATGATTCGTTTTTTTGCCGCCCATCCTACGGCGGCTAATCTCCTAATGTTGCTTTTCTTAGGGATCGGTATATCGACTATTCCTCATTTAAAAAGAGAAACCTTTCCACTGGTTAATGCTTATTCAGCGGAGATCCGTGTGATTTATCCTGGCGCCACACCAATGGATGTAGAGCAGGGAATATGTCTAGTGTTGGAAGATGCGCTTGATAGTATTAGTTTTGTTGATGAAAAAAAATGTCAAGCGAGACAAAGCCTGGCTATTTTGACCATTAAAATGTTAGAAGCCGGCAATTTTGGACGATTTTTGGATGACGTAAAAAGTGCTGTGGATGGTATCAGTGATTTACCGACTGAAGCCGAAATTCCAACGGTAACAGAGCTAGGAAGATTACAAAATGTCATATCCATTGCATTAACCGCAGACTTACCCATGCCGGAACTAAAACAACTTGCGGAGCAATTGAAGCAGAAATTCTTGCGTAATCCTAATATTCCCTTGGTAGAAATTACGGGTTTTTCAGAGAGGCAGTTATTAGTCGAGGTCTCTTCAAATAATTTAAGAAAATATGGACTAAGTTTGCAAGATATAGCCAATATTATTGAAAAACAAGATGTTGATCTTCCAGTGGGTTCGATTGAGACTAACTTTAGAGAATACCAACTTAGATTTACCGATGAAAGGCGACAAACGCAAGACTTAGCCAAGCTCGTTGTCACAAGTGGACTCAATAATAATGAAGTTTTACTGGGTGATATTGCAACAGTAACTGATACTTTTGAGCTAGCAGAGCAAAAACTTCTGTTTAATGGAAAGCCAGCAGCGGTATTTAAAATTAATAAAAATACCACGGATGATAGTTTAAGAGTTCTTGAAGCGGTTGAGAAAATGGTTAAACGCGAACAAGCTAAGCTGCCCCAGGGTATTGACCTAGTGTTAACACAAGATGTTACGAGTATTGTCAAAGATCGGATCAGTCTTTTGATAGGCAACGCCTGGCAGGGGTTGATATTAGTTTTTTCTGTTATGTGGTTATTTTTCTCATTTCGTTACGCACTCTGGGTTGTTATGGGGTTGCCGGTTTCATTTTTAGCCAGCTTCTTCTTTTTAAGCTATATGGGAATTTCGATCAATATGTTTTCGATGGTGGCTCTTCTATTGTCGTTAGGTATTTTAATGGATGATGCGATTGTTATTTCAGAATCTATCGGTAGTCATATTAAGAAGGGATTTTCTCCGCTTGATTCAGCAATCAAAGGCACCAAAATGGTCGCCAGTGGAGTTATTTCATCCTTTATTACCACTTTTTGCATATTTATTGGACTGGTATTTATTGAAGGCGATTTGGGGCAAATATTAAAAGTGATCCCTATTGTTTTAATCACCGTTATTTCGGTATCGCTTATAGAGGCCTTTTTAATATTGCCACATCACCTGTTTCATTCTCTTGACCATGCTAAAAAAGCTGATCTACAAAAAGAGTCCGGGTTTAGACCAAGATTTGAGGAAAAATTTGAAAAATTTAGACAAGCGTTTCATTCGCTGGTAGTTAAACTTATTCGCTATCGTTATGCCTTTATAGGTTCTGTTATTTTTGTATTTCTTTTTTCTGCCAGTATTTTTATTTCAGGAATTTTAAAGTTTTCTGCGTTCCCAAATATTGAAGGCGATATATTGCAAGCAAGAATTTTAATGCCTGCTGGAACATCACTAAAACAAACCGAAAAAATGACTAAAAAAATTCTGTCGGCGCTAACCAAAACTGAAAGCAAATATCAACAACTGGAGTCTGACAAACTGATTAAAGCCATTACCATAAACTATAGTGAGAACTTAGATGCTTTTGACGTTGGTCCTCACCTTGCCACCATCAGCGTTGATTTACTAACGGCAGAATCAAGAAACACGCGATTGCAGGAATTTATTGATAGTTGGAGAGAAAATATTGGCCCGTTACCTAAGGCGCAAAGTGTGGCTTTTAAAGAGCCTAATATCGGACCTAGCGGGCAAGCCATAGAAATAAGGTTTTATGGTGATGACCTAGATCGACTGTCTAATGCATCCTATGACTTACAACAGTGGTTACATGGTTATCCCGGAGTACAAAATTTAATTGATGATCTACGCCCTGGTAAGCCTGAGTATTCTATTCAATTAAAAAAAGGCGCGTTAAATCTGGGGTTTGATTCCATGGCCATTGCGAGCCAAATGCGCTCAGCTTTTCAAGGTAATAAAATTAGCCAGACCAGTATCAACTTAGATACCTTTGAAGTGACGGTTAAATTGGATGCGGCATCACGTGATGAATTTATTGATTTCGATACCTTTCCGATTATCAACCCTCAAACCAAAGCCGTTGTTCCACTTTCGAGTATTGCGGATATTACTCAGACACGTAGTTTTTCAAGAATTAGCCGGGTCAACAATCAGCGTTCCGTCACAGTTTATGGCGATATTGATATTGATAAAAATAACACCAAACAATTACTTAATGACGTTAAAAAAAGATGGCTTCCTCATTTTGAAAAAGACTATCCGGAGCTTCGTATTTCCTTTGAAGGCGAGGTTAAAAATGCAGGAACAACACAGATTTCCATGATGAAGTCATTTGTATTGGGACTGCTAGGTGTTTTCATCTTGCTGTCTTTTCAATTTAAGAGTTACGTTGAACCGATTATTGTCATCATGGCAATTCCTATGGCTCTAATCGGCGTTATTTGGGGACACTTGTTAATGGGAATGCAGTTTACAATGCCTTCAATGATGGGTTTTGTTGCTCTCGGCGGCATAGTGGTTAACGACTCGATATTATTAGTTGAATTTGTAAAGAAGAGAGTTAAGCAAGGAATGAGCGTACATGATGCGGCTGCCAAAGCGAGCTATGATCGTTTTAGAGCTATTTTGTTGACCTCTTTAACTACTATCCTAGGCATGACACCGCTTCTTTTTGAGACTAGTTTACAGGCTCAAATATTGATTCCTTTGGCCACCAGTATCGTTTTTGGGATCGCAACATCGACCCTTTTGGTGTTATTTGTGATCCCCTGCCTCTATTCAATTTTAGAGGACTTTGGATACGCAACAGCCGATAAGCAAGAGCATTAATTTTTTTCATCAATTTTGATATCTTTAGGAGTATTAACATGAACAAATGCAAAATCATCAGTCTTGGCTTTGTTTTATTAGGAGGAGCTTCACTCGCTGCGGTTTCCGAGCAAGAAAATGTGACCTTAAAGGGCGTGATGCAGGGGTTGTTAAAATCAAATCTTAAACTCAATGAGAGCATTGTTTTGCAAAATTTTAGTGCGATTGAATTGGCTGCCAACCAAATTGGACATCATCCCAAGCCAGACATGAAAATAAGAATGCAGTTGGTTAAAAATATGGGAACTGAAATGGGGCAGTTTAAAAGTATGGATAATGTGGTTCACAATGCTGCCTTAGCGATTGAGGCGGCTGCAAAGTCTCAGGATATGGAGCAAGTTCTTGTTCAATACTCGACGATGATCAAGGGTTGTCAAGCTTGCCATGGCAAATATAAGAAAAGAGTTGCGGAGATATTTAAATAGGCTGGAATTAAAACTAAGCAATGCAAAGCATAGATTGCCTGAGTCATATCGGTCGCATATAGCATTTAAATTGCTTTTTGTTATACCTATTTAGTAAGCGAAACTTGTCGCCAGCAGGGTATAACTGCTACTCGCAGCATTAATGCTTAGCTTGGAAAGGTAAAATGCAAGTTGTAGAAATTCTTTTAGTTGAAGCGCCCCATAAGCCAGGTAATATGGCCAAGGTATTGGGTGTGATTGGTAGCCTAGATGTCACGGTAGAAGGCTTGAATGCGGTTAGGCGTTTGGATAAAGATACTATCTGGGAAATCACTATCGAGTATGATGACTCGTTTGATATCAATCAGTTATTTGATGCAATCAATCAACTGCCGGATACCGCGATGGTTGGAAAATCAGACCGTGTATTTAATCGTCATAAAGGTGGTAAAATTCAGACGGTTTCTCGGATAGCGATTAATTCATTAGAAATCCTGCGTGATGTTTATACTCCGGGTGTGGCGAGAGTTTGTCAGGCCATTAAGCAATCTCCTGAAAAAATTAAAGAGTATACTAATATCCAAAATACGGTGGCTATCGTTACTAATGGTACCGCAATTTTGGGTTTAGGTGACATAGGTGCGCAAGCGGGATTACCCGTGATGGAGGGTAAAGCCGCAATACTTTCAGAATTGGTAGGCTTGTCAGGTGTTCCTATTTTACTCGATACCAAAGATAGCTTGAGAATTATCAAAACAGTTGAGGCTATCGCGCCTTCCTTTGGAGCCATATTATTAGAAGATATTAAAGCGCCGGAATGTTTTGAGATAGAAGCTGAATTAATTAATCGTATTGATAAACCTGTTTTCCATGATGATCAACATGGTACTGCGATAGTTGCTTTGGCGGCATTATTGACCGCGACCAAAAGAACTGGCGTTAATATAAAGGACTGCGTGTTTGGTCAGATTGGTTTAGGCGCCGCGGGTATCGGTATCTGCAGCTTGATGCGGGATTATGGGGTCAAAGAAGTACTAGGGACTGACATTAATCAAGATGCTCTTTTACGGCTCGGTGATCTCGGTGGACAAGCTTGTAGCCTTGAGGAACTAATGCAAAAGGCCGATATTGTAGTCGCAACGACTGGGGTTAAAGGTTTGATCAAACCACAAATGGTGAGACAAGGACAAATTATTATGGCATTAACCAACCCTGATCCTGAAATAGAACCTCAAGTAGCCATCGATCAAGGTGCTCGTTTTGCAACCTGCGGTAAGATTGTGAATAACATGCTGGCTTTTCCCGGCTTATTTAAGGGCACTTTAGAGTCGGGCGTAACAAAAGTAAGCCATGAAATGCGTATTGCGGCAGCAGAATGTTTGTCTAACTTAGCCAAAGACGACAGTTTAGTCCCTTCTGCATTGAATAAAAAAGCCCATCTGGCAGTTGCCACAGCCGTTTACGAGGCAGCGTTGGCACAAAATTGATGTAATTCGTTTAATTTAGATGAGGTCAAATATCCTATGCATCCTGATGATTGGTTTAAACAAGGCCGGTTGCTTGATCTTGAGGATGGTCGACTTTTTATCCTTGACAGCGGCCTCAGCGATAAACCGACTCTGATTATTTTGCATGGCTTTCCGACCAGTAGTTATGATTACTACAAGGTTTATCAGCCCTTAACCCAACACTATCGCGTGATACTTCATGATCATCTGGGGTTTGGTTTTTCTGATAAGCCTCATGCCGCTGACTATTCTCTATTGGCTCAAACAGACCGAGCTGAAGCCATTTGGCAACAATTGGGTATCCGACAAGCATTTGTTTTAGCCCATGATTATGGCACCAGTATATTGACCGAAATGCTGGCAAGAGAAACCGAGTCAAGCTTATCACTGCAATTACAAGGGATTATCTTGTGTAATGGCAGTATGCATATTGAGTTGGCAAAATTACGCTTAATGCAGCGCTTATTACGTATGAAAGTTATTGGTCCACTGATAGCTAAATTATCGACTAAACACACTCTAAAAAACAATTTGAAGGCCACTTATTTTCAACCCGAAAAACTCAGTAATGAGGAAATTGAAGCTATATGGCAGTTAATGACTCGTCATCAAGGGCGGAACTGTTTAGCTGCCATTAGTCGTTATACCCTAGAGCGGCATCGTTATTGGGATCGTTGGATTGGTGCCTTACAAAAAACCAACCAGTCGATTGAAATTATCTGGCCGCAACATGATCCGATAGCCATTAGTCGCATGGCGGAGGTCATAGCTGCTGAAACTCAGCACTCGCGTCTGCATTGGATACAAGACTGTGGGCATTTTCCTATGTTGGAAAAACCCCAAGCATGGTGTTCGCAAGTAATTGATTCGATGACCTATTTACGAGAATTGTAGGATTAACGATCGATAAACTACTTTTGCTTGCGAGTAAACACTAGCTCTTTGGCGCACGATAACTTTGGATCAAACTTGTATCCATCGGCATTAAAATCTTTAAGGTTGGCATCGTTGGTAATTTGATTTTGAATAATAAAGCGAGTCATCAGTCCACGGGCTTTTTTTGCAAAAAAGCTAATCACTTTATAAGAACCATTTTTATAGTCTTTGAAAACCGGTGTGATAACGGCTTGTGAAACTTGCTTCGGTTTTATGGCTTTAAAGTATTCGTTAGATGCAAGATTGACCAGAAACTTAGCATCGCTGGCATTAAGTTCTTTATTGATAGATTTGTTAAGGTGATCGGCCCAAAAATCATAAAGATTATTACCAAATTTGTTTTTCAGTTTAGTCCCCATTTCAAGGCGATAGGCTTGCATTAAATCGAACGGCCGCAAGACTCCATACAAGCCGGATAAAATTCGAAGGTGGTGTTGCGCAAATTGTAGGTCACGATCTTCAAGCGAAACCGCATCCAACCCTTGATACACATCACCACGAAAAGCAAAAACAGCCGGACGCGCATTGAATTTGTTAAAGGGAGTAGTGAAGGATTGAAAACGCTCATAATTGAGTAAAGCGAGCTTATCACTGAGCTTCATTAAGCCGGCCAGATCTTGCGGCGCCATCTGTTTGATCTGATTGACTAAAATCTGTGAATGACCCAGAAATCGAGGTTTAGTGCTTCTAATCGTCGGTATTGAGTCTTCAAAATCAAGACTTTTTGCGGGAGATATTACTACTATCATAGGTTTATCAGCTTCATTTATTATTATATAGAGCAAGTTTCATCATCGGTTATTCTACTACACCCTCTTATTACCTTCCACAAGAGTAATAGATTCGCAATTGACGATTTTCTGAAATTATTTCAGCATACCATAATATCATGCAATTGCGAATAAAATTTAGATCTATACCAAATTTCCGTATTTTCAGGGCAAGATCGTACTTTATTGAACTTTTAGGTAAATTGGTGATCAGATCAGTATCAACCACGAGGAGATACTGCTATGACATTTATAGACCATTTTACTTCAATAGAAGATCCACGAACGAATATTAACGTTAAACATGACCTTTTAGATGTGCTATTTTTAACGGTAAGTGCTGTATTATCAGGTGCAGAAGGCTGGAAGGACATTAAAGAGTTTGGCGATAACAAGCTCGATTGGCTAAGACAATATAGAGACTTTAAAAACGGAATACCGGTCGATGACACCATTGCTCGGATCATAAGGGCAATCGAGCCTGCACAATTAAACCAGGCATTTATTAATTGGGTTAATGAAGTGAGGGTCGATAAGGGGCAAGAACAAATAGCGCTTGATGGAAAAACATTACGCCGTTCATTTGATGGAGATAGGCAAACCGCATTACACAGTATTACCGCTTGGAGTCGCTCACAAGGATTGGTTCTTGCTCAATTAAAATCGACGGGTAAAAAAATGAAAATGCTTCGGTTATTGACATGCTCAATGTGCTGAATATCAAAGGTGCGTTGATAAGCGCCGATGCGATGAATACACAGAAAAAATCGTCAATACTATTGTTGAAAAGAAAGCGGACTATGTGCTTTGTGTCAAATTGAACCATAAGAAATTACGTCATGAAATTGCCGGTTATTTCCATAAAATCAAAGAGAAACACCTGAGTTTATTGAAGAGTTTGAGGAAGTTGATAGTGGTCATGGTCGCATTGAAGTTAGGAAATATAGGCAACTCAGAGTGAATGAATGGATTAGTGAGGCGAGTAATTGGTCCAATATTCAAACGGTTATTGAGGTTGAGCGAGAGCGACATTTTAAAGGTGAAGTGGTGCAGCAAGAAACCTTGTATTACATTAGTTCTTTGGCGCCGGATGTGGAAAGAATAGGTAAAGCCATTCGCAGTCATTGGGGAGTGGAAAGCACCCATTGGATCCTTGATGTGACGTTTAAAGAAGATGACTGTCGGATCCGAAATGGTGACGGAGCTGAAAATGTTGCTGTTATCCGACGATTTGCTTTGAACTTAACGAAACTACACCCTCAAAAAAATAGTATGAGAGGTAAATTGAAGCAGGCAGGATGGAGTGATAAATTTCGCTCTGAACTAATTTTTGGTCAAAATTAGTACAAAGTATGCGGTTGCCCTGAAAAGCCCGTTAAATAAACAGCTATTGCTTGACACTGAGTAGCTTAGCACTTAAAATTCGCGCCGGATTTGGGGCTATAGCTCAGCTGGGAGAGCGCTACACTGGCAGTGTAGAGGTCAGCGGTTCGATCCCGCTTAGCTCCACCAATCTGCTTCAAAACAATTTGATTGTTTTGAAACCAAGTCCCCTTCGTCTAGAGGCCTAGGACACTGCCCTTTCACGGCGGTAACAGGGGTTCGAACCCCCTAGGGGACGCCATATTTAAGCCGATTTATTTGCCAAGTCAGATAAATCGGCTTTTTTGTTTGTGCTTTGGCTGATATTATCCCTTTTCCTCGCCTAGCATCACAAAAACTGCTTAAACTAACCTCTTTTAAGCTGTATTGGTTATAAAAATCGACTATAATTCGCCTGTAGTTAATAACCCTAATTGGTTTGAATGGTTGTTTGAAACATAATGAATCCTGTCATTCTTTCTAAACCTTTTATACCAGATAAACTTATACCAACAAAGCCTCTTGTATCACCTCTCTGTGCAAGACTTGATGCAATCAACCCAAGGTTTTCTATTAGCCAAATGAGATCCTAAAATGACATCTATTTACAAACAAGACTTTATCGATAGCGTTGAAAGCGCGTTGCAATATATTTCTTATTATCATCCTAAAGATTTTATCGATGCGTTGCATAAAGCCTATAAAAAAGAAGAGAATCCAGCGGCCAAAGATGCCATAGGACAGATTTTAATTAATTCAAAAATGTGTGCGATGGGTAAACGTCCTATCTGCCAAGATACGGGAATTGTCACCTGTTTCGTCAAGATCGGAATGGATGTGAAATGGGCAACGGATTTAGCCGCCGATCTAACCATTCAACAAATGGTTGATGAGGGTGTCAGACGCGCATATCAGAATAGCGACAATCCATTGAGGGCTTCGATTGTTAAAAATCCGGTGGGGCCAAGAGTTAACACTAAAGACAATACGCCATCGGTGGTGCATGTGGAAATGGTTGCGGGCGACAAGGTTGAAGTGACGGTGGCCGCCAAAGGTGGTGGTTCAGAAAATAAAAGTAAATTTATTATGCTCAATCCGAATGATTCCATCGCCGACTGGGTGTTAAAAACTGTTCCCACTATGGGCGCGGGTTGGTGTCCACCGGGGATGCTCGGTCTTGGTATTGGTGGTACTGCCGAGAAAGCCATGCTAATGGCAAAAGAGTCTTTAATGGAGCCGGTTAATATTCAGGATCTGATTGAAAAGGGCGCTGAGACATCGGTTGAAAAGCTGCGTTTGGAGCTTTACGATAAAGTCAATCAGCTGGGGATCGGCGCGCAAGGGCTCGGTGGGCTGACCACGGTGATAGATATTAAAATTAACGATTGTCCAACCCACGCGGCTTCTTTACCGGTGGCAATGATCCCTAATTGCGCCGCCACGCGTCATGCACATTTTACACTGGATGGCAGCGGTCCCCAATTTATTGATGCGCCCAATTTAGATGATTGGCCAGAAATAGAAACGGCGGACCAAACTAAGATTAAAAGACTGCATTTGGATCAGATAAATCAACAACAACTTGATCAATTAAAACCCGGTGATTCGATCTTACTTAGTGGAAAAATACTCACGGGAAGAGATGCCGCACATAAGCGGATCAAAGATATTTTCGATCGAGGCGAACAATTGCCACCAGGTGTCGATTTTGAAGGACGATTTATTTATTATGTTGGACCGGTTGATCCGGTGGGTGATGAAGTCGTCGGGCCAGCCGGACCAACGACTTCTACCCGCATGGATAAATACTCAGAAATGATGCTAGCGGATAAAGCCGATGGCGGTATGGGATTGTTGGGCATGATCGGTAAATCCGAACGCGGCGAAGTCGCACTTGAATCCATTGCAAAACACAAACGGATCTACTTTATGGCAGTGGGTGGTGCTGCCTATCTAGTGTCTAAAGCAATAAAAGAATCGCGAGTGGTTGCCTTTGAAGAACTAGGAATGGAAGCGATTTATGAATTTACGGTAAAGGATATGCCGGTTACGGTTGCGGTGGATACCCAAGGTCAATCGATTCATAAAATAGGCCCACAAACTTGGAAATTAAAAATACAACAAGCCAATAGTGAACAATAAAAAATATTGAAGTGCATTTTAAATTTAAGGAACAAGATGACTATAGAATCGGCAGGTAAAAAATTCCGTCAAGCGGTCGCCAGCAATAAACCATTGCAAATTGTTGGTACTATTAATGCCTTAACGGCTCATATGGCCAAGGCGGCAGGGCATCAAGCCATCTATCTTGCAGGAAGTGGTGTTGCTGCCAATTCACTCGGCTTACCCGATTTAGGCATTTCTACCATTGACGATGTATTAATCGATGTACGGCGTATTACCGACGTGTGTGATCTGCCGCTGTTAGTCGATGCCGACACTGGTTTTGGAGGGGCTTTTAATATTGCTCGAACGGTACGATCCTTAACCAAATTTGGCGCGGCGGGCTGCCATATTGAAGATCAAGTAGCGGCCAAGCGCTGCGGTCATCGCCCCGGTAAAGAAATCGTTTCATTAGAAGAAATGGTGGACCGAATCAAAATGGCGGTGGATGCTCGCACCGATGAAAATTTTGTGATTATGGCGAGGACTGATGCATTAGCGGTGGAAGGAATTGATTCCGCGATTGAACGAATGCAGGCTTGCATTGAAGCCGGAGCCGATATGATTTTCCCCGAGGCCTTCACCCAGCTTGACCAATATCAAAGCCTAAGACAAGCCATCGATGTACCCTTTTTAGCCAATATTACTGAGTTTGGAGCAACCCCTTTATTTTCAACACCGGAACTGGCGGAAGTCGGTGTGGATTTGGTGCTGTATTGCTGCGGCGCCTATCGCGCAATGAATAAGGGCGCGGAAAATTATTATCGTGCGCTGATTCAAGAGGGTCATCAGCGAGGTATGATTGATTCCATGCAAACCCGAGAAGAGCTTTATCATTATCTCAATTATCACCAGTTTGAACAAAAACTCGATCAATTATTTTCAGAGGATAAGGAGAAATAACATGGCTGAAAAAACTGAAAATCAAGCACCTGTGAGAAAACCCAAAAAATCGGTCGCATTGTCGGGTGTTGCCGCCGGAAATACGGCGCTTTGCTCGGTTGGATTGTCGGGTAATGATCTTGCCTATTACGGCTACGATATTCTTGAGTTTGCCGAAAAAGCCGAGTTCGAAGAAATTGCCTATCTATTAATTTACGGTCGATTACCAAATGCCTCAGAACTTAAAAACTATAAGGCAAAGTTAAAAACACTGCGTGGACTACCAGCGGTGGTTCAAGAAGTATTAGAATCTATTCCCGCATCGGCTCATCCAATGGATGTTTTAAGAACTGGCTGTTCTGTGCTCGGTACTGTTTTACCGGAAAAAGAAGACCATTCTGCGGCTGGTGCTAGAGATATTGCCGATCGTCTGTTAGCCAGTTTTGGTTCCATGCTACTTTACTGGTATCACTATAGCCACAATGGTAAAGCGATTGATGTGGAAACTGATGATGATTCTATCGGCGCACACTTTTTACATCTATTGCATGGTAAACCAGCCAGTAAACAATGGGAACGCGCCATGCATACGTCCCTCATTTTGTATGCCGAACATGAATTTAATGCATCGACTTTTGCGGCGCGAGTTATTGCCGGAACCGGATCAGACATTTATTCTGCCGTTTGTGGTGCCATCGGAGCACTTAGAGGCCCCAAACATGGTGGTGCCAATGAAGCAGCGCTTGAAATTCAACAGCGCTACGCATCAGCCGATGCAGCGGAAGCAGATATCAAACAGCGTATCGCTAAAAAAGAAATTGTGATCGGTTTCGGACATCCAGTTTATACCGTTTCTGATCCGCGCAATGTGGTCATAAAAGGCGTGGCTAAGGAACTATCTCAAACGCAAGGTGACAGCCTACTATTTGATGTTGCCGAAAGACTCGAATCAGTCATGTGGGAAGAAAAGAAAATGTTTCCTAACCTCGATTGGTTCTCCGCGGTTTCCTATAAGATGATGGGTATACCTACCGATATGTTTACCCCAATCTTTATAATGTCACGCATCACCGGCTGGGCAGCACATATAATGGAGCAGCGAGTGGATGGCAAAATCATCCGACCTAGCGCCAACTATGTAGGGCCAGAGCCAAGGGCGTGGGTGGAGATTGATAAGCGTTAAGGTGGAACGTCAAGAGGGATTGTAAGATCAATCCCTTATATTATCAGCCCTTGACCATTACAACCACGTCATTCCCGTGCAGACGGGAATCCACCGATTTATCATCGAACACTAGGCCATTGCCGAACACTACCTCATTGCCGAACATTACGTCATTCCCGTGCAGACGGGAATCCACCGATTTATCAGCGAACACTACGCCATTGCCGAACACTACGTCATTGCCTAACACCACGTCATTCCCGTGCAGACGGGAATCCACCGATTTATCAGCGAACACTACGCCATTGCGGAACACTACGTCATTGCCTAACACCACGTCATTCCCGTGCAGACGGGAATCCACCGATTATTAGCGAACACTACGCCATTGCCAAACACTACGCCATTGCCTAACACCACGTCATTCCCGTGCAGACGGGAATCCACCGATTTATCAGCTAACACACCCACTTATAGGGTAATAGAATTTAAAAGAAAATGAGATAGCGTTAAGATATCTCGCACAGCAGGCCTGGATGATCGCTTACAAAAATCCTTCCAAAAAGAAGCATTGAACCCATAGGTTCAGCTTAGCAGCGATTTATACGAATTCAGGTTGATTAAAAATCAACATAAATACTTTAAGGTGATACCATTCAAGTTTCTTGCAAAATATTTAGTTTCTTGTACAATTGTCCATATGCAAATTATTTCAGATACAAATATTTTTAGCTGTCGCTTTAGATGAACCTGAAAAAGAAAACATTATAAAGCTTTCATCCAATTGCGAGGTAACTGCGCCAAATATTCTACCATATGAAATTGGCAATGCATTGACGGCTATGACTAAACGGAAGCGAGCTTACTGACAAGGAGGCTATATCAACATACAAAATTGCTAGTCAAATTTCAGTGAGGTTAGTTTCGGTTGATATTCAAAAAGCTCTTGAATTAGCATTAAAGTACAATATTTATGCATACGATGCCTATTTTTTGCAATGTGCTCAATCACTATTATGCCCTCTTATTACTTTGGACAAACGAATGAAGCAAGTTGCAAATGATCTTAACATTAAGCTATTGGAGTAAAAATGAAAGCGTTTACTTATTCAGAAGCACGTCAAAACCTGTCTAAACTATTGCTTCTTGCTCAGGAGGAGGAAATTGAAATTCGTAGAAAAGATGGTTCAGTTTTTTCATTGAAATCAAAAGAAAAGAAATCAAAATCCCCTTTTGATATCCCAGGGTTAAAAACAAAAGCGACTACCCAAGATATTTTAGATGCAGTTGAACATTCAAGAATGGTATAACGATTTGCTGCACTCTAAAAACTTTTGACCTCGCTCCAAATTATGAGGTAAGCAAGGCGTTAGATTTTATAGGAAAAAAATTATTAAAAAAAATTATTAAACAGCCATTTTAGAAAAATTATTAGACAGCCATCTTTGAGATATCTCGCACACAAAGCCGGGTGGATCGCTTACAAAAAATCGTGAAATTACTCGGTTTTGTAAGACATTGACCCGAGTCTTTGTAGGAAATTGACTATAGAGTGCCTGTCTGATACCTTTCTTATGACCGAGCCTATAAGACAGTCAACTGCAACACACCGCGCGTCATCCCCGAACACTACGTCATTGCCGAACACTACGTCATTCCCGTGAAAACGGGAATCCACCGATTTATCAGCTAACACACCCACTTAAAAAGTAATGACCGAGCCTATTAGAATTGAGCCTATAAGACAGTCAACTTCATCTTGCGGATGCTGCTAGTTATCGGCGCGACTACCGCAAACCCAGTATGTTCATTGAATATTTTTCGAGAAATAACAAATGCCGGTCTGCGTTTCATAATTTCCTTAGCAGCACTTGGATCGAAATTGAGATAAACGATGTCACCTTTATCAGCAATGTACATTACACTTCCTTACCCGTCGGTTTAGCATCAATCCACTCCCGATCTTCTAGCGTCACTTTAAAGCACTCTCTCGGACTACCCGCGAAAAGAACTTCAAGACTCAGTTTTTCTTCTATAGGTGTTAAAACTATCTTATTATCCTTAATCGACAGTTTGAGTTTTGAACCAACGCGCATGTTGTAAAAGAACCTTACGCTGCTTACAGTAGGCTTTTTAATACTAAAAATGTGGGTTTAAGCCGATAATAGTGGTTGTTCTGGCTATGAAATTTAGTAATAACAATGAGTTATGGAGGTCCGATTCCAACAAAACGCTATTGTGACCCTCGGTAGCGTGTTTTGAATAGCCCAAAAGTTCAGCCATTTCAGCGCCCAGTGCGGCTTCGATCAGGTTCTATTGCAGCAAGTAGGCGAGTTGCTTTCCTTCGGATGGCGTTTTTATGTGCTCTTGAAGGGTTTCAACAAGGGCTTTAATGTAA
>JAUZSK010000004.1 GCA_030949565.1 Enterobacterales bacterium | reverse complement strand
TACCAGATGCAACGAGGCTCTGATCCCATTGATGGTGTCTCTACAAAGCGTCTAAAAAAATTAGGTGCTGACATTTTTCATCAGCATACAGCTAACAATATATTAGGTGTGGATGTGGTCGTGGTGAGTAGCGCTATAGATAAAAATAACGTGGAGCTAGAGGCTGCTAGAGATAGGCGAATACCGGTTGTACCTCGTGCAGAAATGTTAGCTGAACTAATGCGCTTTAGGCATGGTGTGGCAGTGGCGGGTACTCATGGTAAAACCACCACGACCAGTCTACTGGCAACAATTTATGCAGAAGCTGGGCTTGACCCAACCTATGTGATTGGCGGTCTATTAAACCGCTTGGGATCAATGCTAAATTGGGTAGAGCCGTTATTTTATCGCCGAGGCTGACGAAAGTGACGCATCCTTTTTACACCTACAACCTATGATGGCGATTGTGACCAATATTGATGAAGATCATATGGACACCTATGATGGTGATTTTGAAAAGGTTAAAACAGCTTACGTCGAATTTTTACATAATATGCCATTTTACGGTCCAGCTGTTTTGTGCGGAATGATATGGCGATTCAATCCATTATTCCTCGTCTTATGCGGCCCTATGTGACCTATGGTTTTTCAAATGGGCTTGATTATCAAGTGGTGGGTGTAAAACAAAAAGGTGTAATCAGTTATTTTAAAATCAAACGTAAAGGAAAGCCCGGCCTTGTAGATATGACTTTGAATATGCCGGGTAAACATAATGTATTAAATGCAACGGCGGCGTTCGCTATCGCTAATGAAGATGGGAGTAAAGGCGGCTGCGATTGCAGAAGCTCTGAGGACATTTGCCGGAATTGGTCGACGCTTCCAAAGTTATGGAGTGTTTAATACCACGGTGGGAAGTATCGAGCTAGTCGATGACTATGGGCATCATCCCACTGAAATTTTGGCGACAATTAATGCGGTGCGAGAAGGTTGGCCAGAAAAACGATTGGTTATGGTTTTTCAGCCTCATCGATATACTCGAACGCGCGATCTGTATGAAGATTTTGCGAGCGTATTAGCCAAGGTCGATTTGCTTATTATGTTACAGGTTTACCCTGCGGGTGAGACACCGATTGTGGGTGCTGATAGTCGCTCGCTGTGTCGCACCATTCGTCAACATAGCGATATTGATCCAATCTTTGTGAGTGAACCTTCAGAACTCAAAAAACTGTTAGAAAGCAATTTAAACGATGGGGACCTTTTGGTCACTCAAGGTGCTGGCAATATTGGCGGAATGGCATCTAGTTGGGCCGAAGAAAAATTGAGTTTTTAATAATAATATAAGTAACACTAGTAGAAACATCCATAAGCAATCGATGTTTTTTTTGGACAAGAGAGAACTACATTAATGAATAATAGTCAGCACAATAGCTGTTTACCACAAAGTTATGGCCGGGTGGCCGTGATTTATGGTGGTAATAGTGCTGAGAGAGAGATCTCTCTGCTGTCTGGAGAGGCTATTTATAATGCATTGCAGGAAAAGAAAATTGATAGCCTTTTAATTGATAGTGAAAATGCCAGTAGAGGTGCTAACAAGCTTCATCAAAAGCTTATCGATGAAAAGGTCGATAGGGTTTTTATTGCATTACATGGTCGGGATGGAGAAGATGGCGTGATTCAAGGCTTCCTAAAGATTATCGGTTTGCCCTTTACCGGAAGCAATACAGAAAGTTGCGCTATAGCGATGAATAAATTGGTGTGTAAACAAATATGGCAACAAATAGGTTTGCCAACAGCGGACTATCAACTAGTGAATCAAGCCGAGAGTTTTAACCTAGCAAAGGCTAAAAAAAAATAATGAATCGAGTTGGAAACCGACTATTTGTTAAACCCGTTCGTGAGGGCTCGAGTGTTGGTATGTCTAAAACTGAAAGCGCAGAAGATCTAGTTGAAGCGGTGTTAATTGCTCAACAATATGATGCCGTTTTAGTCGAAGCTTTTATACAGGGTGACGAGTACACCGTTGCAATACTCGACGGCATTACTTTACCTTCAATACGTATGACGACACCCAGAGAGTTTTATGACTACGAGGCAAAATATAACGCTAATACAACTGAATATTTTTGTCCTAGTGGCTTATCTAAAGCAGATGAGTTAGAGCTTCAAGATACAGCAATGCAAGCATTTCAATCAACTGGCTGTAGTGGGTGGGGACGAGTGGATTTTATTCAAAATGATAAAAGTGGCCAATTTGAATTACTTGAAGTTAATACAATTCCTGGAATGACTCAATCATCTTTGGTTCCTAAAGCGGCTAAAGCGGCCGGGCTCGATTTTCCAAGTCTTGTGGAGCAGATACTTCTCACCAGTTGTGAGGTAGGAAATGACTAATAAAATGGCAATTAAAAAAGTATCAGAAAATAGAGCTTCATCGGGCCTTATGGATAACTTTATATGGTTGAAAGCATTTAAGTCATGGATCTTATTAGCCGTTTTTTTAGGCGTGTTTTTTGTACTAGGAAAAGGTTTAAGTGATTACTATGCTCAAGTGTGGCCGGTAAAGACCATAGCTTTCACTGAATCAATGAAGCACGTAGAAAAGCAGCAAATAGCTAAGGTTTTAAAACAACAAAAGGTTACGGGATTATTAGCGATTGACCTCCGCCTTTTACAAAAAACAATTTTAGAAATTGCCTGGGTAAAGTCTGTAAGAATTGAAAAAAAGTGGCCAAAAACATTAGTATTTTCGATACAAGAGTATCAGCCGATAGCATCAGTTAATGGTCGTTATCTGATGGAAAATGGCGATCTGTTGTTAGAAAAAATAATTAATGAAAAACAAAAGTTAATGCAGCTATTTTATGAAAATATGGAGCAGCAACCGAGTAATTGGTTAAATTTAGTGAAGGCTATCGGCTCCATCAATAAACAACTTGCGAAAAAGAAGCTATTGGTGAATGAATTTATTATCGATAAAAATAATAGCTGGTCTGCAAGAGTCAATCATCAGTTTATTTTAACCATCGGTCGTAAACATCAATTCGAAAGGGTAAAGCGTTTTGCCAAAATATATTCGGCAATTGAAAAGCCGGATCGTATTCGGACCATCGACCTACGCTATGAAAGTGGTGTGGCTGTGGATTATAGCGATGTTGAATTGTCAGACAAACGGAAGAGTTAAAAGAGAGTTAACCAATTATGTCTAAAAATATAGAGAAAAAACTCATTGTAGGGTTGGATATTGGCACATCAAAAGTGGTGGCAATTGTTGCTGAAATTGGTCTTGAAGGTACCACTGACATTATCGGTATCGGTAGTCACCCTTCTAACGGACTAAAAAAAGGTGTGGTGGTTAATATTGAGTCGACAGTTCAATCCATCCAGCGTGCCGTTGAAGAAGCGGAACTAATGGCTGGTTGCCAGATTCATTCGGTTTTTGCTGGTATTGCCGGTAGCCATATTCGAAGTTTAAATTCACATGGCATTGTGGCAATTCGGGATAGCGAAGTTTTATC
This sequence comes from Enterobacterales bacterium, assembly GCA_030949565.1. GTDB lineage: Bacteria > Pseudomonadota > Gammaproteobacteria > Enterobacterales > Kangiellaceae. The sequence continues at coordinate 3,569 of JAUZSK010000004.1, read as the reverse complement.
GAGTGATGTTGACCGAGTGATTGATGCAGCAAAAGCCGTTGCGATTCCTGCTGATCAACGGATTCTGCATATTCTCCCACAAGAATTTATTATCGATAACCAAGAGGGGATTAGAGAGCCGATTGGTATGTCCGGAGTTAGATTGGAAGCAAAGGTGCATATGGTGACTGGCGCTGTGAGCGCTGCGCAAAACATTGTGAAATGTATCAGGCGTTGCGGTTTGGAAGTCGACGATATTATTTTAGAACAACTCGCTTCTAGCTATTCGGTATTGACTGATGATGAAAAAGAATTAGGTGTTTGTATCGTTGATATTGGTGGGGGTACCACGGATATAGCCGTGTTTACTGAAGGTGCTATAAGGCATACCGCGGTAATTCCTATTGCTGGTGACCAAGTGACCAATGATATCGCTGTGGCATTACGAACGCCAACGCAGCATGCCGAGGATATTAAAATTAAATATGCCTGCGCTTTAAGACAATTAACATCGCTAGAAGACACCATTGAGGTGCCTGGAGTGGGCGATAGAAAACCCAAGAAGATGTCTCGGCAAACTCTCGCAGAGGTGGTCGAGCCTCGCTATGAAGAACTTTTTACATTAATTCAAGCTGAGCTTAGGCGTAGCGGGTTCGAAGAGGTCATTCCTGCAGGTATTGTGCTGACTGGCGGTTCATCAAAGATGGAAGGTTTAATTGAGCTAGCAGAAGAAGTTTTTCATATGCCGGTTAGATTAGGTATGCCGCAAGGAATTTGTGGGTTGGTGGATGTGGTAAGAAATCCGATCCATGCGACAGGCGTTGGCCTATTGCTTTACGGGCAACAGCAGAATGCACAGGGTAATTACAACGAAGATAAACAATTAACATTGAGTGGACTACTTAGTCGTATGAAAAGTTGGTTTAGTGGTTTTTAGTGGAACAGTATTTTTAACATTTTTTTTAATTTGTAAAGCAGCAAAACAGAAGGGGATTTATTATGTCTAATATGTTTGAACTAGTGGATAGTGTGCGAAATAACGCGGTTATCAAGGTCATTGGCGTTGGTGGTGGCGGCGGAAATGCGGTCGATCATATGCTTAGGGCCAATGTTGATGGGGTCGAGTTTATTTGTGCTAATACCGATGCGCAAGCATTGGGACGCTCATCGGTTAAAACCTCTATTCAATTGGGTAGCCAGATAACCAAGGGTTTAGGTGCCGGCGCTGATCCAGAAATTGGTCGCCAATCCGCGATTGAAGATCGGGATCGAATTATCGAAATATTAACTGATACCGACATGGTTTTTATCACCGCTGGCATGGGTGGAGGCACCGGTACTGGTGCGGCTCCAGTGATCGCTGAAATTGCCAAAGAGCTGGGCGTTTTGACGGTTGCTGTTGTGACTAAGCCTTTCTTTTTTGAAATGAAAAAGCGTATGAAGATTGCCGAGGAAGGCATTGAAGAATTAAGAAAACACGTTGACTCATTAATTATCGTGCCTAACGATAAGGTGTTGGATGTCATGCGAGGTAAAAAGCTTACTGAAGCCTTTAGAGCCGCCAATGATGTATTGCATGGCGCGGTGCAAGGTATTGCTGAACTAATGACTTGCCCAGGTCTAATTAATGTTGATTTTGCCGATGTTAAAACAGTGATGTCAGAAAAGGGTATGTCCATGATGGGTAATGGGGTTGGTCGAGGCGAAGACCGTGCAATTAAGGCCGCAGAACTCGCGGTATCCAGTCCGCTGCTGGAAGATGTCGATCTTTCAGGCGCTCGAGGTATTTTGGTGAATGTAACTTCCGGCGAAGATATGGGGATTGATGAATTTTCAGCGGTTGGTGAAGTGGTACAAGATTTTGCCGCAGAAGATGCTACGGTGGTTATCGGTACCGCAATCGACCCTGATCTTGATGATGAAATCAGAGTTACTGTGGTTGCCACGGGTATTGGTCAACCCAATGTGCCGATGAAAGTTACAGTTGATAATACTCGTAAGGCGGATGGAACCAATGATTATGGGAAACTCGATCGGCCAACCATTTTACGAAATCAAGCGGTGGAGGCAAAAACTGCGGTAGGCAGCGATCTTGATTATCTTGATATTCCCGCTTTTTTAAGGAAGCAAGCAGATTAATATCTCATTGGATAGAACTTATTGCGTTTAAGTTGGTCAATATCTTTTAAGCGGGATTTTTAGGCTTTTTGGGGAACAAGTGACCTACCGCAATGGCTTCTATATTCATTGATTTAGTGAGGCCTATTTGGACCATAGCACCCCTTCTGCTATGGCAAATAGGCTATCTTTTGTCTTGATATTAACGGACATAGTTTCTACTTTGACATGTATGACTATTTTTTGAACAATTATTGATGTTAAGTTTCGTCACATTGTGGTAATATTCACCAATTAACTGGTTAACTCATCCGATGAGTTGCTAAAGGCTTGAAAAGATTAGTAAAGTACAAATTAGTCAATTTTAAAAAATCGCAAAAAGGCTTAAAAGGGAATCGTAAGTCCTTAAAAAAACCAATTTTTTGGGAGAAAATCTGTTCCATGATAAGACAAAGAACATTAAAAACGGCCATTAGAGCTACCGGCGTTGGTTTGCATACCGGCGAAAAAGTCTTTTTAACATTAAGACCCGCTCCGGTTGATTCTGGTATAGTCTTTCGGCGTGTTGACCTCGATCCGGTGGTAGAAATTGAAGCAAAGCCTGAAAATGTTGGTGATACTTCGCTTTCTACTTGCCTAGTAAACGGCGACGTACGTATTTCAACTGTTGAACACCTACTTGCCGCAATGGCGGGTTTAGGAATTGATAACGCGGTTATCGATGTATCCGCACCGGAAGTGCCTATTATGGATGGCAGTGCTGGTCCTTTCGTCTTTTTATTACAGTCGGCAGGTGTGTCTAAGCAGGCAAAAGCCAAAAAAATTCATTCGCATCAAAAAACGGATTGAAGTGACGGACGGTGACAAAAAAGCAATTTTTGAGCCTTTCGACGGTTTTAAGGTATCTTTTGGCATTGATTTTGACCACCCAGTTATTCAAAAGAGTGCCAATTTTTCTGAAGTCGATTTTTCTGCGACTTCTTTGTTAAAGAAATCAGTCGTGCACGCACTTTTGGCTTTATGAATGATATTGAGTATCTTCGGTCGAAAAATCTGGTACGAGGTGGCAGTTTAGACAACGCCATCGTATTGGATGAATACCGAGTGATTAACGAAGATGGCTTAAGGTATGATGACGAATTTGTAAAACATAAAATATTAGACGCCATTGGTGATTTGTATTTATTAGGTAATAGCCTTGTAGGTGCTTTCACGGGGGTTAAGTCCGGTCATGCACTTAATAACCAACTTTTACGTGCCTTGGTGGCAGATAAAGAAGCTTGGGAAGTGGTCACTTTTGAAGACAACGATGCTGCGCCTATTTCTTATATAATGAAACCCGGTTTAGCCGTTTAAAATCCGTCATTATTGTCGTGTCAATTGATTAGATTAGCCGAGCAATGCTCGGCTTTTTTGTGAATGGCTTTAGCTATTTGTACTCATAAACATTATATCTGTTAGATTGATTGTAA
>JAUZSK010000003.1 GCA_030949565.1 Enterobacterales bacterium | reverse complement strand
CATCATAATCAGCAATCGACTGGACAGAAACATTGCCATCAGTTTGCGAGCCGGTCTGTTGACTCGCATTAGCGCCATTGGTCGGTAGTGGCGGCCCCAAATAATTAATCGGTGGTTTTGTATTACGCGCTTTTTGTGCGCTTTGGGCTGTGGGATTTATCATAACAAACAAAATAAAGCTACATTGCAGAAAATGATTAAAACACTTTTTTATATAGATAGGACGGTTTGTGTTATCACATGGCATATCGATGTTGCTCCAAATTTTTACGCTATAATATATCACATACTATATGGTATAACATAGCTAAATGCAATGCCTTTAGAACGAAAAATCTGCCTTAAAACAGCATGAAAATTGACGATCTTTATAAACCCTTTGCTTAAAGGCTATCTAGAACCTAAAACACACCATCTATATTGCAATATTTATCCTACTGATATTGGCAGTATATCTGCGCTAGCGCTCGAGATAAGTCATCCGCAGATTGTACATAATCCCCGGCTGCATAATCCCAAGATAACAAATTAACAGTCCAGTCATTACCATTATCAATCGCTTTGTATGCACTCACTGATGTTTTCGCTGCAATTTTAGTATGACTCCGACCACTATCAATCCCAGGCTCTCTCAAAAAATTCTGGGTTACCGCTGCCACCAGAATAATTTTTTGGGTTACCCGCGTAGGCACCACTGCCACCGCAAACTGGCTTGGTTACCAGATCATTGTTTTTTACCCAATCACTCCTGATTAATACCATTCTAGTTAGTAGATCTGATAACCGTAAATTCCCTCGTGATGCCAACGCAATATCCTGAACCAAGGAAGTACCACTAGGGTCGATGTAAAAATTTTCATCCTCTCTATCTACCAAAACATTTGCTGCTACCTTGTCGGCCACTATAGTCTGGCTATCTAAACTAGCAGTCTCCAACTGGCTGATTCGCGCGGCTCCAAAAGCGGCATTGTTTGCAACTATGAGTCAGCTTTCATCGAATCAGCATTAATATTATTAGCGGTCAAACCCGATACCTGAGAAATGGCTGAAGGATCTAACCAATAATTATTATCATCCTTATCGGTCAGGCTACTCGCTTCGATATCCCCGGCATTAAGTAGATCATGCCCGGCCCCTGAAAAAGCTAAATCACTGTTCATTTTATTGGAACCATCAGTTCTCAGCCATGGTTCCGTGGCTGAATTGGTATCAATCTCCACCGTAATTATGGCGCTAATGGGATCGCTTTGGAATTTAGCAAAAGTAACTAGCCCAATCGGACTCACCGAAGAAACGCGATAACCAGCCGCACCAATAACCGCAGCACCGGCCAAATCTGATCGTTTGCGACCATGTGCTTGATAGCCCTTACCATTCACATCAGCCAAAGTGATCAAGGCACTCAACCGACCCGCATTATTTTTAATTTCTGTGGTATAAATTAAATGACCTGCCTGCGCGATATCGGCTTCGAAATTACAAGGTAAAAATTGTACCAAAGCGCTTCCTCCGCAGGTTGTTTGCTGCAGCCATAGAATGCCAACTTGGGTTTGACTTGGCTGATTAAAACTGACTACAGCATCTTGATAGGAAAGTCTCTGCCGCACCGCGTTGGTAAAGCCAGCAATTTGTCTTGCCACAATTCCTTTGGCTATTTGCCGATCATTTTTCTTAATGATTTGTTGCACCGTTATTATCAATAAAAAGGCTGATATTGCCAACACACCCAGCAATTCGATTAGTGAGAAACCGCCACCTGCCTTTTGTCTAAACATTATTTTCATCGATCAACGCCGTCCAATCCATGCGATAGTGTTGGCGCTAGATTTACACCGAGATAGTGCATCAGTCGGGTTGTTAACCGCTCCACCATTAACCGTAAGCGATTCAAACTCAACATTGCCTGGATTGATTGCATTCACTAGGTCAAAACAAAACTCATCGGGCACACCTACCGATGTAATAGTGTAAGTATTATTGCCGCCCGACGGTGTTATCACGAAACCCGCATCGCGCCAGGCATTTCTTATTTGAGTAGTGCTCGAACGCATATCGGTGGTCAAGGAAGTTCCCGCTAATAAAACGCTGTTATTAAGCCCCTGATAATTGCTACGACCACCATATATATCCTGAATCGCATTTTTGATGGTTAACACTCTTCCCCTTTCTCTTTCTACCGTGGCCTTGTCATTCGCTTGACCGATTTTAGTCAATACCACGATAAGTAAAAATGCGACCACTGCGATCACACCCAATAGCTCAATAAGATTAAAACCCGACTGACGACTTTGGATAATTGACACTTTTTTCATTTGGAAACTCCCTAAATTTATAATTATTGAAAATTGATATCGCCTAGCGCCATTAATGAATCGTAGGAATAGACGATAAACCACATAACAAAAAGCGTTAACAAAAAGTTAACTCTGTTGCTAAAAGACAAAAGTTTATCTTGTGCATAATTGATACTCTGCTGTGCAATTTGGTCCATGTTTGTGGTAAATACTTTATTTTTTGAATAGATGGCGACTTGTATCGCTATATCATTATCAAATAAACCGCTAGCAACAATTGCATCACCCTCATCCGCACCACGGCTAGACAAGTCTAAAACCTTCTGCATGCGGGCACGTAGATAATGACTCGCATTTTGTTTAATAAAACCCACGGCTTCAACAAATCTCATTTCCGCATGGTGAAGAGAGGCCAAAGAAGAAAGTACGCCCGCAGAAATCCAAACTCGATAAATAGCAAACACACTAAATTTATCCAAATGTGTTAACCGTACCGATTTAACATAGTTAGGCAATAGATAAACCAAACCCAGACCAATCCCAATAAGACAAATGACGATAAAAGGTAATACCAACAAAGTTAAATCTAAAAATTGAAAGTAGGCTTCTACTTTTAATGGCATTGAAGTACCGCCTAAACTTTGTTGAAGAGCCGGCCCTAAATAGACCGAAAAGAAGATAACAATGGCCAATGAAAAGCCTAATAGAAAACCTGTTTTTAAAAAAATAGGGCGTAATTTTTGTTTAGTTTGTTCGCTTGCTGCTGCTATCTTTTGCGCCTGTTCAATGCCTTTTAGTAAGAGGTCAACTCCCCCGATATTAGCGGCGATCAATACCTGGTATTCTTCCGCAGGCAACATGCTCTTCATTGCTTTAGCAACGGGCGTAGAAAAACGGTTAGCCTGATACAAAATTCTTAGCAAAAATAGTACAATAAAAGGGTACTTTATGAGTAGTTTTGGTGGCAAGTTAGTTGGATCACTATAGTTTCCATGGGTTAACTGGAGGAGGCTTGGTAAACCTAAAACTCGGCAGTTTTCCTCCATAAAGTCTGATAAAGCAGTATTGACTTGAACCCCAACCTTCAAAAAGCTGGCAAAAAGTTGATAAAACTTGACTCTTTGATTGGCATCAAACTCACTTTGAAATTTAAACCATAAGATAGCTTTTGATAAATTAACCATGGTTACTCACCCCGTATTCGCTATTTCTTTTAATAATTGAATCGATTGGGCCTAATTTTTTCTCAACATCAATCGGGTCAACTAATCCGAGACACAACTTTTTCCATGCAATGTCGAGTTGTGATTCAGAATAATATTGATTGAGCCAATAGCTTTTTAGATCCGCAGCACTTGAAACCAGCTTGAATAAACCACGCATTTCTCGATCTGGCTTGATTACTTCAGCACAAACTGTTCGGCCGACCACCCCAGGAGTGTAGCCTTGGCATTTGGAGCATCCACGCTCATCATTAATAAAGCATAACTTATCAATTGACTGCTTAAAATATTCGCTCACTCGTCGCAACCGTTTGATTACCGCTTTTCTTTTCAACAAAAGGCTAGGAGTAGACAGCACTTTTGACAAAGGATAGCTACAGTGTCCACATGGTTTTTTTAATAGATCTTGCTTCGCAATGATAGCTAGGAAATCAGGAGACGATAAAATGCTTCGCTCTAGTTCAAACACTTCCAATCGTTCTAAAATGGCCAAACCATTACTAGCATGAATAGTAGAAAGTGATGGGTGTCCAGTTAATACAGCGTTATAGATTGAGCGTGCAGATAGAGAATCTCTAATTTCTCCAACCATTAATAAATCTGGGTCAAGTCGCATACAAGATTTTATTGCTTCACTCCAAGCCAAACTGCCACCACTATCCTTTACTGGAATTTGCGTAATACCAGGCAATCGAAACTCTACCGGATTTTCAATGGTGATTATTTTTGAATAATGATCGGTTTGAACTTTATTCATAATTAAATTAGCTAAGGTAGTAGATTTACCAGAACCGGTGGTACCTGCAATTAAAACCAAGCCATAAGGCAAATTAAGACCGTCCATTAAATCCTTAACCTGTTTGTCTGTGTAGCCTAATGCATTTAAAGGTGTTGCTTTTTCCATGACTGACATCGGCAATAGGCGTAGAACCATATCAACACCATCGACTTCTTGTGTGGTGGCAACTCTAAGACGGATATCATCTAATCCCGGTAATGGTAGCGCTTCGATAAAGCCATTTTGTGCTTTAAAATTATCAAAACTCTGGTCACCACCCTTGGTTAAGGAGTTATAAAGGTATCGAATTTGATCCAGCGAGTAGCGCCAAGGAATATTCTCACTAAGGCAGACTAGATCTCCATTAATTCGTACCCTCACCCGGCCTCCATTTTTACGCCCTTCGATATGAATATCAGACGCTCCATGCTGTTTGGCAAAACTAACATATTCACTTAGATCTGCCTGAAAATTTGATGAAAAACCATGCATCGCATCTTTCTTATTGCCGTTACCTAGCGTCTCTTTTAGGCGTAAAATAACGGCTCGGTCGGTATAACAAATTCTCGGCATGCTTGGATGATTAATAGCTAGTTTAAATTGATTATTGTAGAGCGAAGTTTGATAGCTAGATTGCGGTGATTTACGTAAACTATTGGCAACTACTAAGGCTGCGGAAATAATATTTTTATCAGATAGATTAATGAGCGGTAAGTAATTATTGAGATCCGATTCTTTAATTAGAAATTTACCCTGATCTTCATTATACCGTGTGTAGTTTCGAAACTGCTCAAAAGTAGCCGTCGCAGTTAATGATTCTTTTACTCGATTAGTAGGATCAATTTTAGAACGAGCGATTTCTCGCTTGATATCACAAAGCGAGGGAGCGCTGTCAAATTTATCTAGGGATTTCAGTTTCATGACCTATTGAATCCTAGCGATTGGTAGAATAGGGCTTTGTTTTTCAGATTTGGAAGATAACCCTAGCGAGATCTGTACTTCTTCAACCGTGGTGAGATGAATCGTGCTAAAGATACCTTTTTTTAGAATAACTGCGCTATTTATACTGACAGACTTTAGTTGGCCACCGGGAAAGGTCTCACCTTCCACTAGAAAATAATAGCTTCCTTGGAAAAACAACTTAACTCTCCGATTTTTTTTTTAAAACCTGAAACGCTGAGTAGGAAAACCTGCTCAGAAGACATCATTTGCCCAGTATTAACGACACCTTCCTGCGACTTTTGTTGCTCACTACTAGACTTCTTTGGATTAGATAGTTGCTGTTTTATTTCCTTATATTTTACTTCGGCAGCCAGTAACAGAGTTTTTTGTTCCATTAGTTCACGACAAGAAAGCAATGCGGCACGTTGTTGAGTTGGTGTTGCATCTTCTGCTAATTGCTGTAAGTAAGAACACGTCTCTTGCGCCGCTTTTAGGTTAAATAGGGCAAGGTACAATGCCAGTAGTATAGATTTCTTCATTGAATGTCACTCATATATTGTTTGGCTAAATTTTTAGTCACTGCCGCGTGAGTTTCTAGTGTGAGATGCCAGCTTTCGCTAGCAAAGTTATAATTTAACTCTTCGAACAAAGTCTGTGAACTAGCGTCAAGCAAGGATTCGGAAACTGTTAAAAGCCCGTTTAAAGACCTACCTTTTATCTGAGTGCTTAAAAGCTTATAGCTTAATAATGGATTTTTCTCATTTGTAGAATAGGTTTTGTCTAGCTCAGAGTAATCAATTCGACTAGCTCGTTTTAGCATGACTGGTTTTTTTAACTCGCAGCTGACTGCTGATTGCCAGATATAGCAAAAACTTTGGATTCGACTAAGTGTTTTAAAATAATCACTACCATTCCTATTAAATTGTTCAAGCACATTCTCTATTTTATTAGCATTTCTAATCGACAAAGGCTGACCCTGACTAGTCTTAAAGTCGGTATCCAGCTCAAAATTTTCGGGACTTGGTGATATATTGTCGACAGGTTCAAATTTCAGTTTTACCCTTGCAATATTACCTAACAAATCTACTTGAAATTTCAACTGTTTATCCATTGCAAAATCGATAAACTCTTGTACCTGTCCCATGGCTACCCGCTGATAGCTTAATTCCAATATTTGCTGCTGTTCAAAATTAGATAACTGATCTGTATCATAGTGATAGTGGGCAACTTTAAGGTCCCAACCCGCGACATAAATATTCTGTTGGGAAATTATCTGATGTAGCATCCTTAACTGCGCTGCAGCCAAACTAGAGGCTTTGGTTCGTGCTGCTAGCTCTATTAATTCTTGTCTAACTATCGATTTAACAATCGCTGTTACATTCTTTAGTTGCTGCTGCTGATCAGTTTTTTCACTCGCCTTATTCCAGTTGCTGGAAGAGATAGGAGCTACATCCTTTGACCCAACAAGACTTTGTGCGGCCCAATAGCTGCTGGCGGAGAACACTGCTAGCCACAGCAATGCCCGAAAAGAAAGTAATTTGTTTTTAACCGGTCTAAGAAGACTTCGTTGGTCGGGCTGAATTAATTCAACAAAAGCCTTTAGGTCGATTTGTGAGACATCATTTAGAGCTTGCTGTCTGCCATTGGCTAATAAAACTTCAACATCGATTGATTGCGATAAAAATAATGACACGAATTCATTCGAGTCGATAAGATCGAAGAATAAAGCAATGTGATAGTCAATATCCTGAACCTGAAAAATGATATCAGAGCTTGGCCATAGGCGACCTTTAACCACGCCTCCCAACCATATTTTATCGCCGCCTAAATCCAGTAATGCTAAACCATTATCGATGGTGTTAGCCTGGCAGTAAAAGTAGAATGCAGCGCTAGCGGAGTTCTTTCCACTATCAAGCGCTGAATCGCTTAGCCCTAAGGCATAAAAACAACCTTCTCCCACTTGCTCAATCGACACGCACGCCAGATTTTTATCCTGCATGCCATAGGCGAGCTTTGCCGGATTTAAAGGCTGCTCGGAAAACTCCCAGCGAGGTAAATTAAAACAACACTCTTGTAGTTGATAACTCACAAAACGTCCTTAATCGAGAAGCGTGGCTTTAATTAGAATAGCCAATTCACTTTTAGTCATTTCATCTTCGCGGGAACCACCTAATAGCCATGCATCGGGATGAATAGTGCCAGATTTTTGGGTATTTGCACTGGTTTGTCTAAAGCCTGTAAGCAACATAGTTTGACCATCTTTTAAAATAGAAGAGGCGAAAGCCGAGGTCAATCGGCGACGTGGCGTAGTGATAGAAACATTTTCGCTTTGCACCTTTTCCAATGATAGGATGCTACCAGAAGCATAAGAGAGACTTAACAAGATCCGTCCATCCGACGCTATTTGGGGCCTAACAAAAATTGTAATACCATCGGTAACCACGTCAGTAATGATTTCGGTAGAAGAGCTCTGCTGTGTCGACACATTTTTGGTAGAAGCAATATAATGAGTCTCAATAATATCTTGGAAAGGGTAAGGCACGCCATTTTGGATATTGGCCGATAAATAACGTAGGTTACTAGTATTGCCTTGTTTGGCCAAAGCTTGAACCAATAACTTAGAACTATTGAGGCGACGATCAGGATTGGTGATAGTATGCGTAACAAATGAATTGCCAGTAGTAAAAACACCTCTTGTATTTAGGGTGATTTCTTCACCTAGGTTTTTTATAACGGCTTCCCAATCAACACCATAGTCGGAACTAGCAATATTAGTGATTTCAACAATATGCATTTCTATAATCACTCTTTTCTCTAAGCTTCGGTTAAACTCATCAATCAAATATTCTATTTTGGATAAACTGACAGGCGTATCAATTACTGTGACCGAGCCAATAGAGGGGTTGTCCGAAATAATTCCTGATTCGCTTAGGGTTGATTTTATCTGGCTCATCAATTCACCCCAATTATCAAACTGACGACTGGACTTCATCCCTTGAAAACTTTGATTGTTAACCCCTGCGCCGGTTGCTCCGCCAGAACCATTGGAGGAAATAGAATTGTCTTGGCTAAATTTTTGAGCGCTGGTATTAATAATAAATGACTTTCTTTGATTACGGAAAACTTCAATTCGTCCATTACGCCATTGCCAAAAAAGGCCCACTCTAGCAGTGATTTGATCTAATAGTTGGGCCAGACTACCTTCAAACCTCGGCACTGAAAATAAAGGGCCAAGCCCTACACCTATTGCACTTGCCTGCAATACCACGCTGGCCGAATCGGATGTGGTTTTAACTGAATTAATTTGCCTTTCATTACGCTTTGCTAACTCTTTAAGACCATCATTAAGAATGTAGAATGATATTTGATTATCGTTAGAAAGGTTATTAAGGTGCCCACTAATAGTTAACCGAGTTTTGGTGGTATAAACAAAACCCTTATCCGTTAACAGGTTAGGTAGGTTAACTCTTTGAGAAATTGAAAATGGTTTACCCACAAACAATCGGCCGTTAATCTGTTGGCCATTTTGTTGCCGCTGGTAATTCTCTGATTGTAATTTCATTCGTTGCTGCTGTAGCTGTCTACTGGCCTGCTGATTAGATTTATTAGCCAAATTGGGTGCCATGCTACATGAAACAATCCAATTGGTTGTAAATAGTAGCAACACATAGGGAATGATTTTCTTCAATGCAGGTCCTTTAATATTCATTCTTGTTTCCTCGGCTTAATGCTCGTGGGTTACTACTGATCAAAACCACCCGATTCCTAGTATCAAAAGAGATTCCGATAGCCCCAAAATTATCGGTCTTTGTAATAGAATTAATCACCCGTGCTAGCACCCCTGATTGGCAAAATAAAATGCCGCTAAAGGAGGAATTTGCCAATACAGGTAAGTCTGCAGGATATCGCCAAACCAATTGCCAACCTGCTTGTTTGGTCATTCTTTTAATATTATCTTTTAACGATAATTTGATATTAAAACGATAATAGCCGGTCTTTTGTTGTTGACAAAATTGGTTTTCAGCCTTGACTGTTAACACCGATAAAACAGAAATTAACAGAATAAAATATCTAATCATGTTTGATTTTCGCATCTCTATCTAAGCTCCTTATGTGATCGACTAATAGCAATTATTTTATTTTGCTGGTCAAAAGTGTAACGAAGCTTATTCCCTTGTAGCGCATCCGCTTGAGTGTTAATTTGATTGATTAATTGCTGCATCGAGTCAAAAATATCACCAAAAAAAAGGCTGTTGGCTAACACCGGATAATCATTGGGTACCTGCCACATTAATTGCCAATCAATTAACTTGGTCCAGTTTTTAAGGTTTTTTTGTAGCGAAAGATGGCTTGATAGTCGCCACACTCGATTGTCTCGGTGCGCTAGATGTTTCGCAATCTGTAATGAGTTGCTCCAAGCGATGACCTGTTCATCATGGTTAATCCAAATCTTAAGGTTCTTGTTTTGTTGATCGATTGCTCTTAGAATGTAATACCATTGATGGTCGATGGTGCGCCAGCTAGCACAATTTTTTTGTTCCAAGCTATCTAATTTTAATAACCATTGATCATTGGGTAGTAGTTGACTCGCAACCTGTGCAATGGGCATACAATCACCGTGAGTTAAATCGGGCATCGAACGCCGGATCGGGCTATACCAAAGATGCCTATCGACTTCCTCTGTGATTATACCAATTTCATTTTTTGAGTGTTCTGGAGTAAAAATAAAAAGCTCAGCATGAGACGTCAAACTGTTACTGATAGCTATTATCAGAAAGCATATATTGGCTAACTTTTGATAATATATAAATCTAGTCGCCTGACTGTATCTAGTCATGATTAAGATGCCTTACTAGTGGTTTGCATAAACCGAAACATCGTCGGGTCATCAGCCTCGAAAACTCCTTAGCCGTATAGTTTTTCCTTTTTAACTGCCAAAAAAATAGGAAGGCTGCCAAAGTGACAAACCAAACCCAGAGAATAAACAAGGAGACAAAGGCCAGCGCACTGACATAACTCATGTAAGAAATCGGAACAGGGCCAAACATGGCGTCTTCTGATAGGTATTTTTGGTAACTTTTTTTATAATTATGGCTAGTCATGCGCGACTCACTAAAAACTGTTCTAAATCCTGTTTTGATATCTTACCTTTCAAGTAGAGGTCTTGAGCATCCTTAGCAAAAGATACGCCCTGCTCTGCGACCTGCTTTTGCACAAGCTGATCAAGCTCAGATATTTTGCACAGGGATAGCTCTCGACGAATATCAGCGCTAAAGTAAAGCACCTCTCTTACCGCAACCATTTTCCCTTTAGTATCTCTCAACAATTGTTGAGCGATAAGACAATTGATATTGGCAATTAATTCGGCGCGTATTTGGTTAGCCATGCTCTGATCAAACGCGGCGACACATCTAGGAATGATTTGTGCCACATTATTCGCATGGACCGTTGATAACACCCGGTGACCAGACTGAGCCAATAGACAAGAACGGCTAATCGTATCGGCATCACGCATTTCGCCTACTACGCCAGTGGTTAATGCCATTCTCAACATTCTTCTCACAGCACCGGAAAAGGAATCGACATCTCGTCCCACCTGCATTTGCTTAATGGTGGCACTCGGCTTTTTAACCGAAAAATAGACATACTCGATGGGCGATTCTACCGTTACTATATTTTCATGTGCCTGTGGTTTTGATAATAAATAAGCAATAATAGATGCTAATGTGGTGCTTTTCCCTTGACCTGTGGCGCCGGCAATTAAGGTTATTCCGATTTTCCTTTGCAAAATTTGGTCAGCAAATGTTTGTTTAAAACCTATTTGCTGTAGAGACAAGGGTTTGGCTGAAATTCGGCGAATAGTTAAACATATAGCGCTATTTCTTAGGCCTTCACAACGCGAAATATTTACTCTAAAGCGGTGCAGGTTATCACCTTGAAGTAACCCTTTTCTTTGTTCTGATGACATTAGCTGCAGGTCATCGGTCAGTGGCAAATTAATAACACTATCAAGTGCCTTACCTTGCCCTGTGATCCCTGATACAGAAATCCCATTATTAAGATAGGCCGCAAATAGATCAACTTCAGCTGAGTTACAAGGCCTGTTAGTCAAGGGTAATATCTGTTTATTTAGTTTCAAATAAACATATTCATCGGAGGTAATAAGCAGATCATCGGCTCCAAGTTGTACCAACCTTTGCAGTAAGATCTCTAAATAGTCGCCCTTAGCGATATAAGGGGGTAATTCAGTTGGCGCTAACATTTAAATTTTGCTCCCTTCTGATCTGCAACTCTCCGGAATAAAGTTTACTGTCCCACTCAGAGGTATCGGCATTAAATTTCGCAGGATATCGTATTTGATATCGCAGTACGTTAATTGCCAAATGATTACTGTCGTTACTTATTTCAGTGGCATTGGTAGATAAAGAAACTTGTGGCGGTTTAACCATGTTTTGGTCGACTAAAATCACGTAATCCAACATACCCTTATGAGTCAACATTAACTGTTGAAGACGGTCTTGCATCACCTGATTAGCCTGCTGCAGCCCCAGTTTCCAACCTTCTTTTGCGGCCTTTTTCCAAATACTTTGCTCCTCAGAATCTTTAGGCAACGCGCCAGCGGCTAAACTAGGAAGCTCGTCATAGGGTCGTAACGTTAAAAAAAACCGCCAGTCCAATAGTTGTTCAGTCAAACGGGCCGGTTGTTTGATCTGATATTCTATTTCCGCGTTGCGATAAAATAATTGCTGCTGATCGCTCGATCTAACACGGGTATATTTGGCTAATACAGGAGGCAAAAATAAAACCGCCAGTGACTGAAGCTCATCGACATTATCCAACTGCTCGGTCGCTAGTTGTTGAATTGAATGAAAATCAAAAATTTCATCTAATTCTTGCTGGTAGCCCAGCGCTTGGTCAATAAGTTGATTAAGACGTTGAATAAAAGCTAGCTGGCTTGCATAACGAGTCGCTTCGCTTTCGATAATTTTTGAACGAACTTGCTTTTTTCTTAGTTCTTTAATATTACCGTTTAAAAATTCACTCTGTGTCATCTGCATGATCTGTTGTAAATTTTTAAGATCCGATGGCTTGGCCAAACTGACAAAGCTAATTAGTAAAATAATAATGCTTATAATCCACTTCATCATATAGCCTTAGCGACGATACTCAAATCTAACCACCCGACGGGGAACCGTGTGCACTTGAATAACGCCGAGCTTCCCCACCTTTGCGTTAAGACTTCTTAACACTTCCATTAAAGTGGCATTTTCAAGATTAATGGTGATCGTAAAAGGCGTTAATGGCTTCGACAGCGGTGGTAAAAAATCATACTGGGCTGCAACCGCTATAAATTTTGCGATTTCATGCGGCTGAGCCGTTATATGGATACTCACCCGTTCATCAAAGTGTGGAAGCTCTGCAAATAATTCTTTTTGATATTGCGCTAGGGCGTTAGCGCTTACTTTATTTCTAGCGGCCATATCACGGCTTTTGGCTATTAGACGTTTTTCATCCCTAATCTCAATGGCATAGCGTTTGAGCGACGCAAAAGGATTATTAATTACATCGACATCTTTTGGTTCTAAGCTATTTGTAGAACAACTACAAAGTATCAAACAAACCACACTTCCTCTTACCAACACATCCGACACCCTCTATTTTGAGATATAGTAGACATATATATCACAATATACATGGGTTATACAAGAGGTGAGGATTAATAATTTATATATGCCCGTTATCAATCAAGATATATGAGCGGTAACGAGCATATATAATTATGGGGACACGTCAGTTTAAAAAACGTTAGATAGATAAGCCAAAGGTCAAATAGAAATTAGGCTCTTAAAAGGCGTTAGGCAGAAAACATCAACTTAAAATCAACAATTTCTAGCGATGCCTGCTGCAAACAAGTCTCTGAATTAGAAGAGATTAATTGAGAAGACACGCGTTGCTCCAAAATATCGGGTATATCCCGAATGGGGCAAGAATCTTCAATGCAGACTATTTGAGATTTAGGTAAGCCATTGTTAAATTGGTATAAAACCCAGTAACAGATCATATATTTTCCTTGGTACAACATTCCATGGGTCAAGCATTATACCATAAAGAAATTAAATATCTATATTTGAGATTGTTGGTTTAGGTATAGTAAGGGGCATAACCCTGCAGGGTCGCACCTACTTCGGCAGGTCGCTCCTATATATCGCGCCATGATATTGCTTTCGCACCATGCCTATTACTCGACTTATCGCCTCCGAACATAAGAATTTTATTAAGCTTTAATTCGGGTCGGTCATTCGTAATTTTATCTGCGAGTTTATTTATATTCTTAAAATGTTCGGAATGTAGCGTCTCGCCTGATTTAGATTCAATTAGCGTTAAATTTTCTCCACGATTGACGATCAAATCAATCTCTAAGCCTCTCGCTTCTCTATAATGAAAAAGGTTTGCTGGCATGCCGTCGTTGGTTTGTTGTTTGTAATATTCTGATGCAACCCAAGTTTCAAATATTGCCCCTCTCAACGGGTGGAATCTAAGTTGCTCAGGCGTTTGAATTCCAAGTAAATGACAGACAAGGCCGGAGTCAAAAAAATGAAGTTTTGGCGTCTTCACAATCTGTTTTTTCGTATTTCTATGCCACGCCGGAAGACGAAAACAAATGAAACTAGCTTCTAATACAGAAAGCCATGAGTTTGCAGTGTTATGAGAAATGCCTGTATCAGCTCCTAGTTTAGATAAATTTAATAGTTGAGAGCTATTGGCTGCGCAAAGTTTGATAAATGTAGTGAACCGATTAATATCACTTATATTTAGTAATTGCTTAACATCTCTTTGTAAATAAGTGGCAACATAATCCGCTAGCCATTGGCTTGCAGGGATCTTTTTATAGTAGATACGGGGGTAACCACCAGTCCAGAGTAGCCGATATAAACTGGTGATGTCATGATCTGATTGATATAGTTCAGGACCGCTTAATGGTAACAGGTGCAGGATCCCCACGCGTCCCGCTAAAGACTGTGAGATGAGTCCGGAAATCGCTAAATTTTGAGAGAC
This sequence comes from Enterobacterales bacterium, assembly GCA_030949565.1. Taxonomy (GTDB): domain Bacteria; phylum Pseudomonadota; class Gammaproteobacteria; order Enterobacterales; family Kangiellaceae. Next base: position 1,762 of record JAUZSK010000003.1, on the reverse strand, counting down.
CGATAAAATAAATCGCCCACTTTCCGGATTTTTGTCTACCTCTTCTTGTAAATAGCTAATTAAATTAGGTGCGTTTTGGACTTCATCTATAATCGCACCTTTCTTGTATTCCGATAAAAAACCATGAGGATCTTTAATAGCAAACATCCGATTATCGATTGATTCTAAGGAAACATAGGTTTTGTTTGGGAAAGTGTCTTTTAATAGAGTTGATTTTCCCGCTTGTCTAGGGCCATCGAGCAAGATCACAGGATAATAACCGGCTGTTTCTATTAATTTATTTTTCAATGCGCGAAGAATCATTCGATAACTCCTAATCAGCATACGCATAAATTATAAATCCTATTGACAATTTATGTAACTCTATGCCGTGTATTTTCAATCATAAAATTAACAGGGATATAAGGTGCAACACTTTGGAACACATCAAGGATAATTCGTTGGTAAACTGATTTTATTGCAGCAAAAAGCCGAAGAATTAAAGAAAAAATGGTTGAAAGGCTTTAAAACCTGCCGGAAATTAACGATTTAACAACACAAAAAGTAAAATCCATCATCGTAACGCCTATCTTAGCTCTTGGGAGATTGAACCTCGCCTAAAATTTGGATATTTAAGCGATATTCAAACAAAACGCCTTCCGTCCTGAAAAAATAATTAATTTCATCACCAAGCCTCAGAGATAGCCTTATTTAAAGAAGATGCCTTCTGATTTCTGCCTGTCCATTATATTTTGGCGGCTTAAACACTACCAGAATGACGGGGCGAGTAGTTACCTTTATTGAATGATTGCTTTGGCCAAATCAGTCACTTTACTGATGATTGAATTGGGTGCAGTCTCGATCAACTTTATTTGTCTATCTAAAAAATCTAAAGATTTCATCTGATGGATTAGCACACTACCTTTTGTTTCCATATCTTCAGGCAAAATAACTTCTAATTTCATTTTTCGAATGCTGCTAGTGATTGGTGCCACTACCGCAAACCCTGTATGTCCATTGAATATTTTTCGGGAAATAACAAATGCAGGTCTTCGTTTCATTATTTCTTTACCAGCACTTGGATCAAAATTAAGAGAAACAATATCACCTTTATCGGGAACGTACATTAGACTTCCTTGCCTTTCGGTTTCGCATCAATCCACTCTCGATCTTCTTCCGCTACTTTAAAGCATTCTTTAGGGCTGCCAGCTAGAAGAGACTCTAGACTAAGCTCATCTTCAATGGGCGTTAAAATTATTTTATTATCTTTAACAGACATATCAAGCTTTGAGCCAACACGCAACCCTAAAGACTTAATGATCGCTTTTGGAATGCTAACGATATTTGCACCACCTGATTTTCTGACCGCTATCGACGTCATAACAAGATCTCCAAAGATGTTAAAGGTTATACTATAATATAATATATCAATACTCCATATTATACAATAGTATAACTTTAACCAGTCAATTCAAACATTGATAGGCTGTTTTATGTTTACAAATCAGTGATTTACAAGAACCGAAAATACTACCAAAAATAACCGAAAACCAACCGTTTTGAGGGTTTCTTTCTATTAGAATAATTGATAAAGCACGATTTTAGTCAGAAAACTTCGTTTTCTGACTGTCTGATATTGGTTCACCAAGTCTACTTTTTTGGAAAAGGGTGAATTGGCTAGATTCTTCTTTTTGAACCCAACATTCTATTCAAATATTTAACAATCCTCAGATTTATAACAGTCTTGATATTTGGGGTCGGAAAAATGGTAAGCGTCCGGAGA
>JAUZSK010000002.1 GCA_030949565.1 Enterobacterales bacterium | reverse complement strand
GTCCCGAAGAGTTCACCGCAGCGATTAAATCATTATCCCGTTCTCAGCCTATCGAAAAGCTAATTATTGACCTTAGAAACAACCCGGGTGGTGTACTCGAATCAGCTATTCAGATATCCGATTTTTTTATTAACTCAGGGAAACTACTCACTGCAGCAGGAAGAACTCAAGATGCCAACGAAGTATTTAATGCTAGCAGTTTAGCGCCCTACCATAATCTAGACGTGGTTGTAATGATGAATGAGCATTCCGCCTCCTCCAGTGAGATTTTAGCTGCCGCACTGCAAGATCATAATCGGGCCACCATCTTAGGTAATATTTCCTATGGCAAAGGTTCTATTCAATCTATTTACTTTCTCCCCTTTAATGCCGGATTAAAAATTACCACTGCAAAGTATTATTCGCCTAATGGTCATACTATTCAAGATGTTGGTATTAAGCCGGATGTGATGTTTAAAACAGCTGGGCTTGAGAATCATCAGAATGAAAAACAATTGGATGATTTAGAACTGCTACAAGCATTTAAACTAATTTCAAACAAAAATACTTTAAAAAGCAATCAGGAGTAATCTATCAGTCACTTCATAGACAAGCTAATCAGTCGCTTTTTAATCGTCTTATTATGTTTACCGATCACACAAATAGAGGCCAAATCAATTGGTCATATCCAACCAATTGCTCGGCCGAAAATTTCTATAGTGATTGATGATTTAGGTGATAATTCCATTATAGCTCGACAACTTCTTTCCTTGCCTGGAAAAATGACCGCAGCTATATTACCGCACACACCACACGCAAAATTAATCTCAAAATTTGCCACCAAAAATGGGCATGAGATTATTATGCACCTACCGATGGAGGCGTTTACCCGACCCGACCTACTTGGTCCTGGAGCATTATTTTCATCGATGGATAAATTGACGATGAATCAAACCTTTGATATTGATGTTGCTTCAATCCCACATATTATTGGTTTTAATAATCATATGGGGAGTCTGCTAACAGAAGATCGCGAAAAAATGCGTTGGATACTAGAACAAGCAAAATCGCGATCTTTTTTCTTTTTAGATTCAAAAACCTCACAGGCTTCTATCGCCGAAAATCTAGCACTAGAAATGGGTGTTCCGAGTATCGGACGGGATATTTTTCTTGATCATAATGTCAAGCTAGGTTCAATAGAAAAGCAATTTGCCAAATTGAAAAGGATTGCCAGGAAGAATGGTCAGGTGGTGGTTATTTGTCATCCCTATCCCGAAACGCTACAGTTTTTAGAACAAAACCTTGCTAGCCTAGAGGGCGAGTTTGAACTGGTTGGATTGAGTGAACTTCTAAACTAAAAGAAGCTCTGTATTGATCAACTATTTTATTATTATAAAAAAATACTATTCACCTTTACTAGCACTCAGCGAGTAAACCACGGGTGTTTCTTTATCGCCAAAAAATTTATAATATCGTCCTGCTTGTTTTTCTACCAAACCGTCAAAACAATCGTAAGGACTAAAAGCAAACTCATTTAATCGAGTAATCGATAAACCTTCATTGCTTAGCGCATTGATAACCTCACTTAAAGGATGTGACCAGGTAAACATCTCAGACTCTTCACTGCAGGCATTTTCAGTATAGGTTCCTTCGCTAGACATCAAAGGGGCTGTTTGATGGAAGTAAGAATCACCTTCTAAAAAATAGTTAACTGGATGAAATTCAACCATATAAAACTGGCCACCAGGCTTCAAACAGTTAGCCACAGTTTCTGCCCATTTTTTTAAACAAGGTAACCAACAAAGAGCACCATAAGAGGTATAAACAATATCAAACTTTTTGTTTTTGCAGAAATTATCATACTGGTAAACATCTGAGCAGATAAATTCGGCTTCAATACCAAGGTTATCACTTAACATTTTTGCCGAGGTAATCGCCGTAGATGAAAAATCGACCCCTGTCACTTGGGCACCTTTTCTAGCCCAAGATAAAGTGTCTAGACCAAAATGACATTGTAAATGCAGTAGTTTTTTCCCTTCCACCTGCGTTAGTTCCGCAAGCTCTATCTCTTGTAATGAGGTTTTTCCCGCCTTAAAGCCCGCAACATCATAGAATGCCGATTTCATATGAACGGCTGTGCGTTGATCCCATGCTTTTTTATTTGCTTCTGAATACTTCATTTAAATATTTCACTTTTTAAATATTAGATACCCAATATAACAGTCTCACTCGCTATCACTCTAATTTTCTAACAATTAAAATTTAAGCTGTATTGCCACTCCTATTTCTTTTGCACTCCCATAAATTCTATAACTTGGTGTAATAATAATTTTATCAAAGTCGATGGCGTATCCAATGCTAGCTCTCGCTCCAGTAGCATTTCCGACGCTTCTTGTTTCATTTCCGAAACCTAAACCTAGCTGAAGATTATTGATGGGATAATAGTTAATTCCTAATATTCTAATCGAACGCTTCTCTCCATATCTGTATTCATAAGTATCATAGGCAGCAGTAAAACCAAAAGAGTCCGAAAACCGATTTTCATAGATCAAGCCTAGAGTTGAGTAACGTGACCCACCCAGACTAATGCTTCCGGTATGAACGCCTATAGAATTATTCCCTGCGTTAGTGTCACTAAAGTTAAACCCAGAGGCCACCAGGAACAATATCACGATTATTTTTTTCATTGTTTTCTCCTTTTAAATTGTATTTAAATTCATTTTTAGAAATCTTGCCAACTTGCTCAGATTTCCTATGTAGATTTTTTATTTTGCGCATCAAATTTTTCTTTCATTGTAGGGTTTCCATGGGTTAACTTTCTAATCGTTAAATCTTCTGCTTTATTATTTGCTAGACGGTAATTATTCTCGGATGAGAGTAAAGCATCTTTAGTTTTTTGTAGATGAGATATCGTTTTATCAATCTCATCAATCGCTGTTTTAAATTTACGGCTCGCTAAGTCATAGTTATAAGCAAATCCTTTTTTAAACAGATCAATTTTATCTTCGAAGTTAGTAATGTCGATGTTTTGATTTCGCATTAAGTTTAATTCTGCTTTGTATTCCATAGAATTCATTGCCGCATTTCTAAGAAGCGTAATAATCGGAATAAAAAATTGAGGGCGGATGACATACATTTTTTCAAACCTATGTGATACATCAACTATCCCTGTGTTGTAAAACTCATTGTCCGATTCTAAAAGGGATACTAAAACCGCATATTCGCACCCCTTAAGCTTACGGTCTTTATCTAACTTTGCAAAGAAATCTTCATTTCTCTTTTTAGTTGCGGTTTCATCATTTTCATTTTTCATTTCAAACATTATTGAAATAATTTCATTATTTTCATTATCAGCTTCTTTATAGATGTAATCCCCTTTACTGCCGCCTTTTGAATCGTTATCTTTTTCAAAGTAAGCACTCTGAAAAGCAGTTGCCCGCAGCTTGTTAAATTCAACCTCGCAATGTTGTTCTAGGGTTTCACCAACCATTTTTGTTGAAAGCTTTTGCTTATAATTTTTTAACCGTTCAATTTCATCATCTTTTAATTTTATAGTTTCATCTTTTAATGTCATTTCATTGGTAAATTGTTCTTTAATCGATTTACTAAGTAGTTCTTTCTCAGTTTCTTTTATTTTCAATTCATTGGTTAGGTCATCGCGCTCTTTTTCAAGTTTTTTAGTGACCTCTGAAACTTCAAGCTTTTTTACAGTCTCCGCATTATGAATTTTGGCTTTCATTTCAGCGATCTCAATATCTTTGTTGGCTATTTGTTCTGCTAGTTCCGCACCCGCTTTCTCTCTAAGTTCGGCAATCTGTTTATCCTTTTTTACCAATTCTTGCTGTGACATATTTTTAACATTAGCTTCAGCCAGCTTAATAGCGCTTTGTTTTTCTTTCTCTGCAAGAGCTAATCGATTTGATAGTTCTTCTTCAAACTGATGATCTCGAACTTGTTTAAGGATATCGGCAAAGCCAGCTTCATCAACTTTGAAAGCCTTTTTACAATTTGGACAAATAATTTCATGCATATTATTATTCCTGTATTTATGATCTTTGATCTTCGGTTCGGAAATAGCGAGAAATCACTGCATAATACTTGAGTAGATTGCTAAGTGAAACAATGATACAAAATAATGAAAATGGTGAATCAAAAGCGACAAATTTTTTAGTCCATAGGATCTAATTTATGAAAAGATTTCAAAAATTCATTTTTTGTTTGGTTAAATCGCTGATGCCCATAAGTGTTTAACTTCATATTTTTCTGTTTGAAAGCTGGTGTAATGTAACCCCAAGTGGAATTTCTAGCAAAAAATATCACAACATCCACATTGCTATCCTTCCATCTATTTTCAACCACATGATCCTCACCCGTGGCTTCGACTGTTTTCACCTGTATTCGATGATAATTGGGACCATCAGAAATCAATATATCCGTTTGATGACCATTGTCTAAAATCGGTGTAAAAACTTGCCATCCATCTTGCATAAGCCAGCTAATCACCATGCTTTCAAAGGATGTGTTTTTTAAGGCTTGGTGGGTACCACTTTTAGTAGAAGTCATTCTTCTTGGCATGTGTATTCCCTTACTTGTTTGGATTTTACTGAGGCTAAATAATACCTATGACACACACTTTACTACAAATATTGTTGTTCGGGAATAGTTTGGATGCAGTTTGGATGTAATTTGGTTGATGACATCCGTTGTTTATTGGCTTTTCCATGCTGTTTATTTAAATTTTTGAGCATTTAATCCTTACATTAATTGTCGGAGCGACGAATGCCGCGACACCTGTACTGGTTATGCATTTATGCCTTGATTTATACAACCCTACCCTTACCCTGAAGGAAAAGGAACTTACAACCCGCCATGCCTCTTTACCGCATACGACCCACACGGATGTGGGGAGTGCAGAAAATGCAGGAGCAATTTGGCGCCCGTCCATCCCTGGACATAAAAAAGGCTCCCGAGGGAGCCTTTTAGTAGAGCTTTTAGTGAGAATGATTACATCATTCCAGGCATACCGCCCATTCCACCCATTCCGCCCATGCCACCCATATCAGGTGCGCCACCGGCAGCGCTATCGGCTGGTAAATCAGCAACCATTGCTTCAGTAGTAATCATTAATCCAGAAACAGAAGCAGCGTGTTGTAAAGCGCTTCTGGTTACCTTGGTTGGATCAAGAATACCCATTTCTAGCATATCGCCGTACTCTCCCGATGCAGCATTGTAGCCGTAATTCCCTTCGCCTTTTGCTACGCTGTCAAGAACTACAGACGCTTCATCACCGGCATTAGCAACGATTTGACGAAGTGGCTCATTAACCGCGCGAAGTAGAATATGAATCCCGGCTGTTTGGTCATCATTGGCACCTTTTAGTTTACCAATTTTAGCCGCTGCACGTACCAGTGCAACACCACCACCAGGAACAACACCTTCTTCAACCGCTGCGCGAGTTGCGTGAAGTGCATCTTCAACTCTTGCTTTCTTTTCTTTCATTTCGATTTCAGTGGCTGCGCCTACTTTAATGACTGCGACACCACCAGCTAATTTAGCAACACGTTCTTGAAGCTTTTCACGATCATAATCTGATGAAGTGTCTTCAATCTGCTTACGGATCATTTCAACACGTGATTCAATGGTTGACGTTTCGCCAGCACCATCAATAATGGTTGTATTTTCTTTAGTGATAGAAACTTTCTTAGCAGTTCCTAAATCATCTAATGTGGCTGTTTCCAATGACAAACCAACTTCTTCAGAAATCACAGTTGCACCGGTTAAGATAGCGATGTCTTCAAGCATGGCTTTACGGCGGTCGCCAAAACCAGGTGCTTTAACCGCAGAAACTTTTACAATTCCACGAATATTATTTACCACTAGAGTCGCGAGTGCTTCACCATCAACATCTTCAGCGATAATTAAAAGAGGCTTACCGGCTTTTGCTACGTTTTCTAATACAGGAAGTAGTTCACGAATGTTAGAAACCTTTTTATCCACAATCAAAATTAATGGTGATTCAGAATCCACTGACATACTGTCTTGGTTGTTAATGAAGTAAGGCGATAAGTAACCACGATCAAACTGCATACCTTCTACAACGTCGAGTTCATTTTCTAAACCAGACCCTTCTTCAACCGTGATAACACCTTCTTTACCCACTTTGCCCATTGCAGTCGCGATGATTTCACCGACGTCTGTATCGGAGTTTGCGGAGATAGTACCCACCTGCGCGATGGCTTTGTCGTCTTCACAAGCAACCGAAAGTTCTTTAAGTTCGCTAACAATCACTTTTACCGCTTGGTCGATACCGCGTTTAAGATCCATTGGATTCATACCCGCCGCAACTGATTTTAAACCTTCATTTAAAATAGACTGTGCTAAAACGGTTGCTGTAGTGGTTCCGTCACCGGCTACGTCAGAAGTTTGTGAAGCCACTTCTTTAACCATCTGTGCGCCCATATTTTCAAACTTGTTCTCTAAGTTCGATTTCTTTAGCCACCGAAACACCATCTTTAGTCACGGTTGGTGCGCCGAATGAACGATCAAGAATAACGTTACGACCTTTTGGTCCTAAGGTTACTTTTACTGCATTGGCTAGGATGTTAACGCCGTTGACCATTTGTGATCTTGCGTCATCTACCAAATCTTACGTCTTTTGCTGACATGATTTATTCCTCTTAATAATTTTAATTAGTAGCTTTACTAAAATCTGATAGTCGATTGAATGACTTGGACTGGTTAGCCGAACTCATTAATCGGACAATTTAATCGAACAATTTAATCGATGATGCCGACGATATCGTCTTCACGCATTACTAATAGCTCTTCGCCATCAACTTTGACTTCGTTGCCTGAATATTTACCAAAAAGCACTTTATCGCCAACTTTTACTTCTAATGGTCTAACGTCGCCATTATCAAGGTGCTTACCATTACCTACAGCGAGGATTTCACCACGGCTTGGCTTTTCTTTGGCGTTATCTGGGATTAAGATCCCGCCAGCGCTGACAGTTTCATCTTCCATACGTCTAACTAGAACGCGGTCATGTAAAGGACGAATACTCATCGATTTTCTCTCCTGATGATTAATAAATCCGCTAGAAACACTCTTTCTGCGGACTAGTTTTGATTAATTAGTGGTTTAACAGGGGCTATATGGGGACTAATTTTTGGCACTCAACCCTTTTGAGTGCTAAAAAAGCAATAATTTTAAATTTTTTCAAATTCTTGGCTATTTCCTTGACTCTATAGCAGACTTTAGGGTTTATACTGTGGCTAACTTAGAATATTGGACTAAATTTCAGCCTCCTAGCGGCTAATAGGCATTAAAACTGCAATTAGGGGGGTTTTTATCCAAAATCACTTAAATTGACGCCAACAGAGCATAGAAACATGACAAAACTGCTAAAAATCGGTGAACTGGCCAAACTATCCCAAGTTTCAGTAGAAACTCTGCGTTTTTATGAAACTCAAGGTCTGCTTTCACCCAAAACTCGATCTGATTCCGGCTATCGTTTTTATTCAGTAGATGATCAACAAAGATTACAGTTTATTCTGCATGCCAAAAAAGTCGGTTTTGCGCTACAGGAAATCAAACGCCTATTATCCCTTAAAACTGATAGTAGTCAGCATACCTGTGAAGAAGTAAAAAACTACACTGGTGTTAAAATCCGCGAAGTTGAGGCTAAAATTCACGATCTTCAAACAATGAAGCAAGCCTTGGATAGTTTACATCAAGCCTGCTGTGGCGGAAAAGAAAGCGCTGATCACTGCACTATTTTAAATAGTCTCGGCGATCCTGAACTCTTTAGCCGCCATTCAAGCGCCAATGCACATTAACTAATCCCTCAATAATCACCTTGAATTTAAACAAACCAATTAAAATAACAGGAATCCCCTTATGATCGCCTATTTTTGGAACTTTATTGACCTATTTACCGAGTCAGCTCCTTGGTTGTTGCTAGGTCTTTTGATTGCCGGGCTAATGAAATGGCTTGTCCCCATGGCCTTATTGCAAAAACATATGGGTGATAATAGCTTTAGTTCGGTGATTAAGGCTGCACTGATCGGCGCGCCGCTACCTTTATGCTCCTGTGGCGTGATTCCTGCCGCTATAGGGCTCAAGCGAGCGGGCGCATCTCGCTCTTCAACCGTGTCCTTTTTAATTGCTACGCCGGAAACTGGAGTTGACTCTATTTCAGTCTCTTACGCGCTTTTAGGCCCGTTTTTCGCGATTATAAGGCCATTTGCAGCCATTTTTACTGCCATATACGCCGGTGTGATGGTTAAACTGTTTGCGGTTAACGAACAAGAGGAAGCTTTAGAGATACCTAAAACCGATGATAAGTCTATAACTGAGGGTAAACTAGCCTCTTCTTCCAGCTGTTGTTCAACCGATCAAGCAGCAAAAACAGAAGCTGTGGCAAAATCCTGTTGTAGTTCTGAGCCAAAAATTGAAACGGAGAAAAAAAACTGTTGTTCCAGTGAAAAGAAAGCTTCAAATCTCGAGCAAACGGAGTCTGAACCACAACAAGCAGCCGCAACAGGCTGTTGTAGCCAAGCAGAAAAGCCCGCAGAAAAGAGTGAGTCTAAAAGCTGTTGCTCCAGCCATTCAGAAGCTACGCCTGTAAGCAACACTACAGAAGCTGAAAAATCCTGCTGTAGTAGCGAGAAACCAGCCGCTATAGAACAAAGGCTGACAATCGGTGAACGTTTAAAGCAATCGCTAGCGTTTTCTGCCGGTAAGTTGCTTTCTGACCTAACCAAGTGGTTATTGATTGGTTTACTGTTGGCGGCGGCCATAAAAACCTGGGTTTCGACTGACTTTTTTGACCCAATGGGGCGATGGTTTTGTTGCCATGGCAGTGATGGCGATTATCGGCATCCCTATGTATATCTGCGCCACCGCTTCAACCCCTCTGGCCGCAGGTTTTTTTGGCGGCAGGCCTTTCACCGGGCGCTATTTTAGTGTTTATGCTGGCAGGTCCGGCAACCAATATAGCCACCATGGGCATGATTAAACAAGAAATGGGGTCGCGAGTGCTCGCAGCCTACCTGTTTAGTCTGTTTACCGCGAGTATCGCCATTGGTTATTTAGCCAATTGGTTGATTCATCTTTTTAATATTAGTATTCCAGTGGTGGCAGCGGGCGATCATGCTATGAGCCAATCGATTATTTACCAGCTATCGGCGCTCTTGTTAGCGGCTTTAATGATCAGAAATTGGCTAAAACCCTAAAAACGCCAATAAACCGCCATTTTTGGGGCTAACTTCGCTAAACGTGAAAATAAATCTCAAAAATGAGTGATTTTTCTTTTATTTAGTTACAATTAGGCGTAAAGTCTGAGATTAATCGTTTTTTAAGATTTTATGATCTTTTAGACACGGATTGATTGAACTTTGATAATGGCTGGCAACCAACCTTGCATAGGTAAGTTGACAAATGGTCATTTAACAATCAATTCAGAATTTACCTTAATTTCGTGATTATATGAAGATTTTGCTACTCAATGGCCCTAATTTAAATCTGCTTGGTACAAGAGAGCCTGAGATCTATGGTTCCTTGTCATTGGCTGATATTGAAAACCAGCTACAAATGCTGGCTAAAGAAGCCGCTGTTAGCCTTGAGACTTTTCAATCCAATGCCGAGCATGAAATTGTTGACCGCGTGCAAGCGGCGCGTCAATCAATCGACTTTATTCTGATTAATCCAGCAGCTTTTACTCATACCAGTGTCGCTATACGCGACGCCTTTGCTGCGGTTGCCATCCCTTTTATCGAGATACACCTTTCTAATCCCCATAAAAGAGAACCGTTTAGAAAGCATTCTTATTTCTCTGATTTAGCCCAAGGCGTTATTGCCGGTTTTGGGGTGGATAGCTATTGCATGGCGCTTGAGATGGCGATAAAGCAATTGAAAAATCAGACAGATAAATAATTTATTAGATATTACAAGCACAATAAACAATAACATTTAACTCATTAAAATTAACAATAGATAGAAGGTGTAGCCCTTATGGACATTCGAAAAGTCAAAAAATTAATCGAATTACTGGAAGAATCTGGTGTCGCAGAAATTGAAATTAAAGAAGGTGAAGAATCGGTCCGCATCAGTCGCGCCATGGCGCCAATGGTCGGTCAGATGCAAGCCTATGCACCTGCTCCCGTTGCAGCTGCACCTGTTGCCGCTCCTGTTGCAGCCGCGCCAGTCGCCGAAGTAGTAGACGTCAATAATCATCAGGTTAAATCGCCCATGGTTGGAACCATGTACTTGTCACCATCACCCGGCGCTAACCCTTTTGTCAGCGTGGGCGACAAGGTTAATGTTGGCGACACTCTTTGTATTATTGAAGCCATGAAAATGATGAATCAGATTGACGCTGATAAAGCCGGAACAATCAAATCGGTACTCATAAGCGATGGTGAGCCTGTCGAATTTGACGAGCCGCTTTTTGTCATTGAATAAAGAATAGTTGCTACTTGAATAGCAACCACAAGAAAGATGCTGCCATTAAAAACCTCCACTGGCAGTTAAATAGTTTAATTGCCTCTGTAGCTGGGGCGTTAGTTTTAAAAATTTACAGGTAAACCTAAAGTGTAAACTTTTTGTTACCTCAAATTGGTTGGAAAAAAGAAATGCTTGATAAAGTGGTCATTGCAAACCGGGGAGAAATAGCTCTCCGCATATTAAGAGCCTGTCGAGAATTAGGCATTAAGACCGTTGCTGTGCATTCAACAGTTGACGAAAATTTGATGCATGTGAGACTGGCCGATGAGTCAGTCTGTATCGGTCCGCCTTCACCTATGGCAAGCTATTTAAACATACCGGCTATTATTGCTGCGGCAGAAGTGACTGATGCTGTGGCCATTCATCCGGGCTATGGATTTTTAGCAGAAAACGCCGATTTTGCCGAGCAGGTTGAACGTAGTGGCTTCGAATTTATTGGCCCTACAGCAGAATCAATTCGCTTGATGGGTGATAAAGTATCAGCTATTGCATCCATGAAAAAAGCCGGCGTTCCCTGTGTGCCAGGTTCTGATGGTCCTCTAGGTGAAGATCCAAAAACCAACATCGCTATCGCCAAACGCATTGCCTACCCGGTGATTATTAAAGCCTCTGGTGGTGGTGGTGGTCGCGGTATGCGTGTGGTGCGTAAAGAAGCCGATCTGATTGAATCCATTGCATTAACCAAAGCCGAATCTAAAGCCGCATTTAATAATGACATGGTTTATATGGAAAAGTTTTTAGAAACACCGCGTCATGTTGAAATTCAAATTTTAGCCGACAAACACGGCAACGCCATTTATTTAGGCGAACGTGATTGCTCCATGCAGCGTCGCCATCAAAAAGTGGTTGAAGAAGCGCCAGCGCCGGGTATCACTGAGGAGAAAAGACGTTTTATCGGTGATCGCTGTGTTCAAGCTTGTATTGAGATGGGTTATCGAGGTGCCGGTACTTTTGAGTTTTTGTATGAAAAAGGCGAATTCTATTTCATAGAAATGAATACCCGCGTACAAGTGGAACATCCGGTATCTGAACTGGTGTCTGGTGTTGATATTATCAAAGAACAGCTGCGAATTGCTGAAGGACAACCCTTATCTTACAAGCAAGAAAATATTCAAATACGTGGTCACTCAATCGAATGCCGAATTAATGCCGAAGATCCCGAAACTTTTATTCCATCACCGGGAGAGATCACTCGATACCATGCTCCTGGCGGCCCCGGTGTACGTTGGGACTCACACATATATTCTGGCTATAAAGTACCACCCTATTATGACTCAATGATCGGTAAACTCATCACCTATGGCGAAACCCGTGAAGTCGCTATCTCTCGTATGCAAATGGCATTAGATGAAGTGGTGATCGACGGCATTAAAACCAACTTAGATTTACAACGCCGCATCATGTCGGATGAAAACTTCTTAAAAGGTGGTGCTAATATTCACTATCTAGAACATAAATTAGAAATCGAAGCGAAAAGCTAAAAGAAGCAGTAGAAAACGCTAGTGTTGAAAATTTTACACTAGCGTTGCTTCAGTTTTTTCCATATTATTTTAGATCCATCAGTTCTCCCTCGAGCGAACAAACCCGCAAACTACGCGCAATCAAAACCTGGTTAATCAGTCCTAATATTCACAAACCCCATGACTAGATGTGGTCTGACTAAAATAGCTTTGCACCATTTTGGTGCATAAAATCGCTATCGAGCCAAAAAATGCACCATTTTGGTGCAAAATTGAAATATCTATAATTCTCACATAAAGATCTATAGACAAGACTAACATTGCACTCAAGTGTACACCAATGTACACTTTAATTTCTTAGAAGACCAATTTAGGGTTCCATGATAATGCTTAAAATTAATTTTACTGAGTTCAGGAAAAATGCATCACTCATTTTCTCTTCGGTTGAACAAGGGGAAACGGTACATGTTTTACGCCATGGAAAAAAAATAGCCGAAATAACCCCTATCGACAAAGCAAGCCAAAGCTTACCTTCTTGGAAGAAAAAAAGAGTAAGGCTCACTCTACAGGGAGAAGAACTATCCAAGACCATTATTGATGAACGAGAATATTCTGAATGAAACTATTTTTTGACTCATCGTCATACATTAAAAAATTTATTGAAGAGCCCGGCAGCAGAGAAATAGACGATTTATTGCAGAAAGCATCAACGCTGGCTCTAAGTATTATCTGCTTACCTGAGATAATGTCGGCGTTAAACAGAAAGGTTAGAGAAGGAAGCCTGACAGAAAACGGTTATCAGAGTGTAAAACAGCAAATTATAGAGGACATACATGATATTCAAATGATAAATCTTGTACCCGAGGTAGTTGAAAATTCTATTAAGCTACTAGAAAATAATAAATTGCGTTCTTTGGAGGCCTTACATATAACTTGTGCTTTAACATGGAATACAGATTTATTTATTTCATCTGATAAACGGCAAATTATTGCTGCTGAGAATTCAGGTTTAAAAGTTCATCTGGTTGTATAACTTGAATATCAAGTTATTTTATCCGAAAAAGATGAAGGCTTAACTTTTAGTGAGAACTCAAAGCTGAACCTCAAATATAAACGCTCGCCGAATAATAATTTACCCCTTGTTATTTATCCCTTGTTCAAATTGTATTGAATTGATTAATTATTACGCCTTATAATTTCGTTCAATATTTAATTTTTAAAGAATATTGAACTAAATCTGAGTTTATTCGTCCCATTTAAACCAGACACATTTTAGGTACAACCATGAAAAAACTAATCTCAATTGCTTTGTTTTCATTTATTTTTGCGGGTTGCACTAATAACACAACTGTATCAAGCGGGGCAAGACTATCAAACTAGTTTATGTGTTGAACAATCTGCATCGCAGCAAAAACATAATACCTGTTTTGAAACTAATAAAAAAACTTACCAAGAATACGACAAAGAGCGTAAAGAGACTATCAAGAAACACCCCTTATCAAGCCTCTAATTCCATCTTCCACATCCAGCTAACCAAAGGCACCTTTTATACCATCAAAGACATACTGTGTGGCGAGCGCAGCGAGCAACATCCCAAGTATTCAGTGATCGCATTAGCAACGGTTTGCCCTAACCAATCAATAATTTTAGTCGCGGCCAGAAGTACAAAAATGGTCGCCAGCAGTACGGCTAACATGGAAGCGATGACGATGCTTTGAGCGTGTATCTCACCGCTATTGTGACTCATCAATAACATAATATAGGCAATACTTCCCGGCCCAGCTAAAAAGGGATAGCCATTGGAAAAATGGAGATATCATCAAACTCATGGTCAATGTTTGGCTTGCTTTCACTCACCTGCGTATGTTCGTGGGAAAATTCTTGTGAGGTTTTTGCCCGTCGCTCACTACGTTTTTCAAATACCATATCCAGCGCAATTAAAAATAGTAAAACGCCGCCCGCCGTTTTAAAAGCATTTAAACTGATGCCTAGGGCTTGCAATAATGCATTACCAATAAAAGCAAATAGTAGTAGTATGATAGCGCCGGTTAAGGTGGCCTTTAAAATCATGTTTCGTTTAAATTGAGCCGACGCACCTTCAGTCATTACTGCGAAAATAGGGGCGATGCCTAAAGGATCAATCACCACAAAAAAGGTGACAAAACTACTGATAAAAAGCTCGTACATTGCTTGTTCCTCTTTATAAAATTTTTATCGAATTATTAACCTTGTCAGACACATTCCCTTATTCTGATAATTCATCATAATTTAATTAGAAATAAAGTAA
>JAUZSK010000001.1 GCA_030949565.1 Enterobacterales bacterium | reverse complement strand
TCGGATTGGGTGTTTAACCGTTTTCGCATTTATCGTGGCGGCGCTCGCGCCTATCTGGATAATCATTGCCGCTTAAAAGTCATGTTGCAAAAGCCAGCCAAGGTATTGCTTTGCCACAGCATTTGCGCAAAAAGCCAAGCAATTAAAGGCTCAATTTGAACAGTTTAAAAATCAACGCTATTGGCAGAAAAATCAATTGGATGGTAGTGAGTTGAATCTCGACCAGGTGATCCACTATCAAACACAAAGAGCATTAGGTCAATCCGGCAAGGTGACGGTTTGTTTAAATCATTGGATCGTGTTAGTAAAGATCTTAGCTGCTTACTGTTAGCTTGATTTATCCTTATCCACCCGATGCTTGGGTTAACAATGAAGCGCGAGTGATTGATATTATTCGTGATAGCCTATTTTTATTTTCTGAGGCACTGGAAGCCGTGCAGTGATCACTATTCGCTAGCTGGGTTTTCTTCGGTCAAGGCGAGCCATATTCGTTATTATCAGATTAAAACCTTTAAGCAAAAACTCACCGATGAAATCCGTGGTCATATTGCCGCGATGCAACCCGGCTACTATACTCGAATGGGCGCGCCATCCGTTATTCGACTCAGCAGATTCTAAAGCAAGCCTCTAGCCAAAACTTTTGCTATTGCTAACCGATGGACTAAACCCAACGATATTGACCAGTATGAAGGACGCTATGGCATAGAGGACACGCGGATGGCCATTATTGAAGCCAAACAGCAGATGTTTGAAACCTTTTGCATCACCATCGATGAAGATGCCAATCAGTATTTGCCTTATTTATTTGGGCAACAAAACTTCATTTTAGTCAAAAGAGCAGTTGATCTGCCGAACAAATTGCTTAAGCTTTATGCGCAATTACGCATGGCTGATTTTTTGCACATACTTTCAACTGGTAGGGAAATAAAGATTTCTTGACCTAAATCAAGCTGCCTAGACCGCGTAGGATCTATTATAAGTATGAACCTGGCGTTTTTCCTTTTAAGAATTTTCTTAAAGATGAAAATTGGCTCTCTAAATTATCATTTTGAAGAGGAGCGGAAGATGAAAAATATCAAACGAATTCTGGTCGATCTCGACCCCACTAAAGACCAACAACCGGCATTGTCTCGCGCCATTTATCTCGCCAAATGTTATCAGGCGAGCATTACTTTGTTTGTTGTTGCTTATAATCGAGGTATTGTGAGCAATCTCTTTTTTAATCCATTACAACTAGAGCAGGCTAAGGAAGGTTATTTAAAAACTCAGCAGCGTTGGCTCGATAGTTATTTAGCTGAGGCGGCAAAACAAGGTATCTCGGTGGATGCTAAAGTGGTGTGGGGTAAGCCTATTTATCAAGAAATAAACCAACAGGCTGAGCTGGGTAATTATGATTTGATTATTAAATCCACCCATCATCATCCCTTGGTGAATAAATTGTTATTTACTCCTAATGATTGGCAGTTATTAAAAACAACCAAAATACCCATTATCATGGCAAAACAGGTGCAGCAGAATCAATATGACAATGTTCTGGCAGCCATTGATTCAAATACACAACATGAATATTCAGCTGAATTGAATCGGAAAATTCTCTCAAACGTGATGGGCATATCCTCGCGTTGTCAATCAGCACCCTCACGTGGTCCATTGTTATGATCCTATCCCCTATCAGTTATGGACTGATATTAGTATTGGTATGGGAGCAGGTATGGGCCCAGCGGATTTTACCATGGGGCAGGATAATTATGATCTGTATGTCGATCAGTTGATGCAGCAAAATAAAAAAGATTTTTTTGATCAGATTCAACAAGTTGATTTCCCACAAGATCATTTGTATTTAGAAGAAGGCTATCCAGAAAAAGAATTACCTCAAATAGTAATTGAAAACAATATCGATCTACTCGTCATGGGAACCAGCTATCATTCTGGATTAATCGGTAGCACCATAGAAAAGGTGTTAGATGAGGTCGATTGTGATCTGATGGCAATCCCTGCACCGCTATAAGCAGGGATTGTTTGCGCCTGAGTAACGGTTTTACTTAAGTGCTTGCTCAATGATACCTATCACCTTGTGTTCAATTTCGGTGATCACTTTAAGCGCTGTGCTCTGCTGCGCAATAAAACTCGGTCGATTAAAAAGAACCGTGGTTTGTCCCTGTTTTTCGATCAGCGTTAAATGCAAAGGGCATAGACCAAGCATCATCGGATCTTTATTGCTGACCTGATTGGCATACCAGCCACTACAAAATACCATACTGCGAAGCCCGGTAAGCTTACTTTGATTATATTCATCGCCCCAACGCTCAGCCATTCCTTTAAGATTTTCACCTATATTGAGCTCCTTCACGATAAAAAAAGATGAATCATTCATGCTGGCTTGAATATCTAAATAAACATCATCGATGGGTTTGTTAATACTGACTTGATAAACGGCGGGATTCTTTGCTTCCAATTGAAATGGTAGTGCAATAATTATTATAAATAATAGCGTGTGTAAAGGTTTCATCACAAAGCTCCTTAGCTAACAGGGTCAAAAAAGACCAGACTATGTAACCCTGTAAAGGTTACAGGGTGTCATCATGACATAGAGGCGCTTTATTGTGAAGATGAGCCGCAATTAACTTATTTCAATCACTTTTTAAATTGGTAATTCTTTTGCTGTGCCTGTTTTTTTATTGCATTAACTAATGCTTCAGCCATATCCGGTTGTTGCAAATTTTTCTCTTTGAGCTGAATCAACTTTTTCTGCTGCACAATATATTGATCCCTTTGTTGGCTTAATTGCTCAATTTCTTGCTTGATTTGTGTCCGAGACTGGGCTTGTTGCTGCACATACTCCATTCGTTTTTCCGCTGGCAGTTGTTGCATCGGGGCTGGCAAAGCTTGGCTTGGCATCTGCGCTAGTTTTTCTTCGGAAATAGAACCATCGTCAATGGCATCCACTAGGTCCCAACTATTGTTTCGATATAAAGAGGAAGCTTTTGAACGAGCTCTCTTGGACAATAACGCGGGTGACAAGCGCTTAGTTTCTTGATCTTGTTTTTGTTGTCGCATGGCTTTTTTATGACCTTGTGAACCATAGGGAAGGTAGGTTAAATTAAGTTGTAGATTGAGTTGTGCAATAGTCGGATCTTGTGGAGCATTGATATGATGGATCTTTCGATCGGCATTGATACTCATATAATCGCCACCAGTGATCAGCGCCGCTTGTTGCCACCCTGTTCGAATACCGACTAGATGATCGCCAGCATGTATACTGTTCACAACAATGTGATGCTGTTTGGCCAAAGCAACAGCCTCTTGATAAAACACCGGACCCTGGGTAAAGGCTTCATTTCCGGCTATAAAAATACTGCGAATATCATCCTTAGATTGGCTCCAATTTAGATTGTTAACCGCAGTTTGAATGGCAAACCCACAGTATTCACTACCACCATTAGTGGTTAACGAAAAAAGCCCTTGTGAAACTTCATCGAGTTCGGTGGTAAAGTTGTTGAGCATACGAACATAACCGCTATCCGCGGAATTACTGTCGTTACCGTATTCAAACAAAGCCACTTCTATGCGCGGAGTGAGTCCATTTTTTTTGGCTTTACTAAATTCATTGACTACCTGCCAGATCTGGTTACGGGTTTGGTCAATTAGACCATCCATACTATTACTGGTATCGAGTAAAATTGCCAATTGAATTTTGGGTGGGTTGATGGGCTTTGGTTGAATGACCGACTGTCTTGCGGATTGGTCGGTTTTATTGGGGCTGTCTTTTGCCAATACCAAGCAACTGGAAATGGCGATTGAACCGAGTGCAAGTGTGATCCATGTAAAAATTAGGTAACGTGCTTTCATGATTATCTCCAATATTCTATTTAAAGTGGTAGCGTTTAAGGCTAATTTTATACTTGGCTCTAGAATAGGAGATTTTTGTTTATTGTTTTAGACCCACTTAAGTAAACAATGAAGATTTTGTTTACTTAAGTTTTACAATTGGCTGTAAGGGAGGAATTTTTTATACCTCTTTGTTGCTTGTGGGAATAAATTAAGCTGGGTATATAGGTGAACTTTAACAGTGTTAAGCTTCTAAGTTTAGCACCTAGCCTAAAGCCGTTTTTTGCGCTTCAATAATCTCTTTAATCCCCTGCTCTGCTAGTGCCATCATTTCCACTAGTTCTTGCTGGCTAAAGGTTGCGCCTTCTGCGGTGCCTTGAACTTCGATAATACCTTTATCTTCATTCATCACCACATTCATATCGGTTTCAGCCACCGAATCTTCGGGGTAATCTAAATCCAATACGGGGTTACCTTTATAGATACCGACGGATACTGCGGCTATCATGTGTTTTAATGGATTGGTTTTAAGTTTTTTCTTGCGGATAAGGTGATTGATGGCTTCAGCTAATGCGATACAACCACCAGAAATCGAGGCGGTCCGAGTGCCTCCATCGGCTTGCAATACGTCGCAATCGATGGTGATTGTGTAGTCACCTAATAGTTTAAGATCAATCGCGGCGCGTAGAGAGCGGCCAATTAAACGCTGGATTTCTTGAGTTCGACCACTTTGTTTGCCGCGGGCTGCTTCTCGATTATTTCGGCTATGGGTGGCGCGAGGTAACATACCGTATTCGGCAGTTAACCAGCCTTGTTTTTTACCCTTTAGAAAACGCGGCACGCCATCTTCCACCGTTGCGGTACAGAGTACGCGAGTTTCTCCCATTTCAATGAGAACTGAACCTTCGGCGTGTTGAGTAAAATTACGAGTAATTTGAATCGGGCGTAGTTGATTGGTGCTTCGACCGCTTGGGCGCATGTTGTTTCTCCGGTGGATGGGGTTTATTGGGGCTAATTTTAGCTAAATTTTAAGCGAATGAATACAAAACACTGAATATTAATACAATTAAGAGCTTTTATCTCAAAACTAGAGGTTTTTATCTTACCAAAATTCATTTGGCTAGATATACTTAAGCCTAACCCTTGAAAGCGATAATAAGCACAGGAAAAACCATGATAAAAAGTATGACCGCATTTGCACGTCAGTCCATTGAGCAAGATTGGGGCACTGGTGCGTGGGAAATCCGATCTGTCAATAGCCGTTTTCTAGAGACCAATTTTAGGTTGCCAGAAAACCTACGTTATCTTGAGTTTAAACTCAGAGAAAAATTACGAAAAAGCCTGACCCGCGGTAAGGTGGATTGCAATTTGAAGCTGGAAATGAACCCTACAGCAGTCAATCAATTGACGATTGATGCGAGCCTTGTTAGCTCGCTTTTGAAGTCACATCAATCCATTCAAAAATTAGCCAATATTGAGCAACAGCCCAATCTAAGCAAGCTACTTCAATGGCCAGGAGTGATTAGTAAACCTCAGGTCGATGCTACTGTTTTAGAGCAAACGTTGCTTAGCAGTCTTGATCACGCCATTGAACAGTTAATCCAAATGCGGCAGCGGGAAGGTGAAAGTATCACCGATATGATTTTGCAACGACTTGAAGGCGTGTCGCATCAAGTGCAAAAAGTTAGGCAAGAAATGCCAGCCATTGTTCAATGGCAAAAAGATAAAATTTTAAAACGCTTTGAAGAAATTAAATTGGAATTTGAGTCCACTCGGATTGAACAAGAAATGGTGATGATCGCGCAAAAAATTGATGTGGATGAAGAATTAGACCGATTGGAAACCCATGTGGCGGAAGTCTCCCGTTTGATTAAAAAAGGGGGTAGTATTGGTCGCCGTTTGGATTTTTTAATGCAAGAGCTTAATCGTGAGGCTAACACTCTCGGTTCAAAGTCTATCAATGCTAAAACTACCAATGCCTCAGTCGAGTTAAAAGTATTAATTGAACAAATGCGCGAGCAGATCCAAAATATTGAGTGATGTTCTGCGCTGTTTTAGATTGCCGTTAGGTCCACTAAAACCACGTATTTTGTGGTTTTTTACTTCTGCCTGTTTACTCTTGGTTTAAGTTAGCAAAAAAAACAAACGGAGTTCTTTGGCTTTCAATTGTTAAACTACTTACTCAATAGCATACCAGGCAATATTGAGACTGCTCCTGAGCCTAATGCCATTGATAAGACTATCTCTTAAACACAAGCCGCTCTAAAGAAGTCCAAGAGTTAACTAGCCTGTCACCAACGACCATCTGGCGGCTCGAGCGCAAAGGTCAGTTTCCTGCAAGGATTCCACTTATACTCCAATCATCATTTAGTGCAATCAATAAGCTCAAATGAACTATCAGTCAAACAATGTTTTAATCCTTTCTGTACACTGCTATACTTAATTAAGCGCAATAAAATGTCTTTTTACCACGTTTTTAAGCGCGTAAAAGTGTGGTTTTACCGGTTTTTTACCGCGTATAAGTGTTTTTTGAAGTGAAATTGTTCTTACTATTTATTGAGAGTGTTAATGAAAAGACTATTATTAAGCAAATTGCTAGATTGGAAAGAGTTATCTATTAGAAAGCCCGTTCTCTTGGATGGTGCTAGACAAACGGGTAAATCGTACCTGTTAGAGATCTTATTTGGTCAACACTTTGATCAGGTTATTCGCCTAGACTTTCTTGAGCAGCCTGCTTTGGCTAACCTGTTTCTAGACTCTTTAAAACCAGAAGATATATTAACCAATATTGAACTTGAGTTTAATGTTGCCATTAATCGAAAAAAAGCACTGATTATTTTTGATGAGATTGGTGAATGTCAGTTAGCGGTTAATTCGCTTAAATTTTTTGCTGAGCAATGCCCTGATATGTATATTTGTGCATCAGGTTCTAATATTGGTTTGTTAGGCTCATTTCCTGTTGGCAAAGTGGAGTTATTAGCTCTCTATCCCCTGACGTTTGAAGAATTTCTATTAGCATCGGATCAAAAACCTCTAATAAAAGCTTTTGAGCAAATGAAGATGAGTAGAATTGCTCATGAGAAGTTGTTTAGTTTGCTCATTGATTACTACTTTGTTGGTGGTATGCCAGAAGCGGTAAGTAGTTGGTTTGGAGCTCAAGGTGGTTCTGGTATTGGTTCCGGCATCATAGAACGAATTGATAAAATCACTCAAATCCATGAAGGTTTAATTGCCGGATATGAGAGAGATTTTGGCAAATATTCAGACAAAATATCAGCTCAGCATATTCAAGCAATCTTCCATAACATACCGGTTCAATTATCCCGAAATATTGATGACTCAGTAAAACGGTTTAAATTTAAAGATGTGATTAAGAAAAAAAGCCGTTATCAAGATTTATCGAGTCCTATTAATTGGTTGGAAAAATGCAAACTGTTGTCTAAATGTCATCCAGTAGACTCCGAACCTAAATCGCCTTTGTCTGCACTGGCAAAAGAAAATATCTTTAAACTATTCTTATTTGATATTGGTTTGCTTGGTCATATGTTGGGTTTAACTTATAAAGAGCATCGAGATCAGAAATATAACTATAAAGGATATATTGCTGAAAATTTTGTCCAAAACGAACTTATTGTGGTGTTTGGTAGCCCGAGTTACTCATGGGAATATGCGCGTAGCGAGATTGAATTTTTAGCTAAAAATGATGATGGCAGAATTGTTCCAATTGAAGTGAAAAGTGGAAAACGTACACGCGCTAAATCATTGGCCGTTTATGTTGAGCGGTATCAACCTAAAGTAACGATAAAATTAATCGGCTCAACGGGATCAATAGAAGATAGCAGTGCTTTAGTGTTACCTTTATACTATGCCTCTAAAGTCGCTCAATTAGATCTCTAGAGCAAGCTCGCTAAAGGTTTATGAAGACATTGAACTATTACACCTACACTTTCTCAATATGGTGACACGATTGGTGAAATAAGGTGTTTATTAGCTAATTGTTGTAGGGTTAACATATTGAATATTATGTATTTTATATTTCATGAGCTGATCCAAAACATAAAGCAATATAAATAGCGACTAGCCCTTGATTTATATTCCAGATTCTCTATGATAAGGTTCATTGACTTATTCCGTATTAATCGAATCAATTTATGAATTCAAATAGCCACTATCCTTCCGCAAAAGCAAACCTGTTTGTGGTCTCGGCACCTTCTGGTGCGGGCAAAACCAGTCTGCTGAAAAAGCTCATTGATGAGCTGGATATGGTTCAAACCTCAATATCTCATACAACCCGTGAAAAAAGGCCTTTGGAGCAAAATGGGGTGGATTACTTTTTTGTCGATGTACCTGAATTCCAACAGCTGGTTTGTGATCATGAGTTTTATGAACATGCTGAGGTTTTTGGTAATTATTATGGTACCAGTAAGTCGTCAATCGCTGAGCAATTGTCCCATGGCATTGACGTCATCTTAGAAATTGACTGGCAGGGAGCACGGCAAATTAAGCAACAGTTACCCTTGAGTTGTTCTATTTTTATCCTACCTCCGAGTAAAAATGAGCTAGAAAGGCGTTTAACCGGTCGAGGGCAGGATGACGCTGCAACTATTAAAGCCCGAATGGACGCGGCAATTGATGAAATGTCGCACTATAATGAATATGACTATCTAGTGATTAATGATGACTTTTCCTCGGCTTTAGGTGAAATTAAGGCGATTATTCGGGCGGAAAGGCAAAAACTACGTATTCAACAAGAAAAACATGCCCAATTGTTGAGCAATCTTTTGGAGTAGCGCATAATTTAGGTTAAACTATGCGACCTTTTTAGCAAGGCTGTCAAAATATTGGTTAATTTTTTAATTTTGGCAATCTTCAAATATAAATTAAACAGAGCTGGAGTTATTGATGGCTAGAGTTACGGTAGAAGACGCAGTTGATGCAATCGGCAACCGATTCGATCTGATTATGATCGCATCAAAGCGCGCAAGACAACTAGCAACCGGCGGAAAAGAGCCAATGGTTGATTGGGATGATGATAAACCCACCGTTGTTGCACTTAGAGAAATAGAAGAAAAGCTAGTGACGGCTGAAAATATTGATAAACTTGGTGCTGCACCAATCGATGAAATTATCGAGGAATCTATCGAAGAATAGATTTTATTCTTGGTCGGGATTCTGTTTTAGGAGACTAGTATGTACTTATTTAGTGGTCTTAAACAGCAGTTAGAGACATATCTCGACCAATCTCAAGTTGAAAAAATTCAACAAGCCTATATCTTTGCTCGTGACGCCCACGACGGGCAGTTAAGAACTAGCGGTGATCCCTATATTACCCATCCGGTGGCGGTTGCTAAAATCCTCGCCACTTTACACCTTGATTCCCAAACTATTATGGCCGCTCTCATGCACGACGTGATTGAGGACTGTGATGTGACCAATGAGGAGCTAGCTAAACTGTTTGGTGAGCGGGTCGCCTCTCTAGTCGAAGGCGTTAGCAAGCTGACCCAAATTAAGTTTCGCTCCCGTCAGGAAGCGCAGGCTGAAAATTTTAGAAAAATGATGATGGCGATGGTGGAAGACTTGCGTGTGGTCTTAATCAAGCTTGCCGACAGACTGCACAATATGCGAACCCTTGGCGCCCTTAATTCAGAAAGACGCAGCCGTATCGCTAAAGAAACCATGGAAATTTATGCACCCATCGCTAATCGGTTGGGTATGTATGCGATCCGAGAAGAGCTAGAAGCTTTAGGTTTTGCGGCAAAGTATCCTATGCGTTGCCGAGTTTTAAAAGAAGCTGTACGTAAGGCTCGAGGCAACCGTAAAGAAATAATCCAAAGTATATCCAATAATATTCTACAAAGACTTAATGCAGAAGGCATCAGCTCAGAAATTGCTGGTCGCGAAAAATCAGTGTATAGCATATACAAAAAAATGCAAAAAAAGACTGGCGTGTTTGAAGAAGTGATGGACGTGTATGGCTTTAGAGTGGTAGCTGATACTGAAGATAGCTGCTACCGAATCTTGGGCCAATTACATAACCTTTATCGACCGGTTCCCGGACGCTTTAAAGACTATGTGGCGATACCAAAAGCCAACGGTTACCAATCATTACATACCACCTTAAAAGGGCCTCATGGACTGCATATTGAAGTACAAATTCGTACTAATGAGATGCATCAAATGGCAGAAAATGGTGTCGCGGCTCATTGGCTCTACAAAAATCCGGCGGATGTTAACCGAGCGGAAGTCAAAGCACGTGAATGGATGAGTAATCTACTGGAGTTACAAGGAAAATCGGGTGACTCGCTAGAATTTATAGAAAATGTTAAGGTCGACCTTTTTCCAGATGAGGTCTATATATTCACGCCCAATGGCAGCATTATCGAATTACCAAAAAATGCCACACCAGTTGATTTTGCTTATGCTATCCACACCGATGTCGGCAATTCGTGTATTGCTTGCAAAGTGGACGGCACGATTACTTCTTTGTCACGACCATTGCTCAATGGTCAGACTGTTGAAATTATTACTGCGCCAGGCGCTAAACCTAATCCCGGTTGGTTAAGTTTTGTGATTACCAGCAAAGCGCGAACGAATATTCGTCATTTCATTAAAAATCTGCGTCGTGATGATGCGATCAATCTTGGACGGCGTTTATTAGAAAAATCGCTTGGCAATCAATCGCTCTCTAGCATTGATAAAGATGTACTTGAAAGAGTTACCAAGGAAACGCACAAGGATAGTTTTGACGATATTTTGGCTGAAATTGGATTGGGGCAAACTGCCAGTGTAATTATCGCCCATCGCTTAGCGCCAAGTGCTGAAGACGCCATTAAAAAGCATAAAGATAGTAATCGACCATTGGCTATAAAAGGCACAGAAGGAATGATGATTGAATATGCTAAATGCTGTCATCCGATTCCTGGTGATGCCATTGTCGGAACAATAAGCAGCGGTGGAGGTTTTATTTTGCATCGACAAGATTGCAGCAATGTAGCCGACCATTCCACCAAATTAGACAAATTTGTACCGGTACAGTGGGAGAAAAATGTTGAAGGTGATTTTAGAGTTGAACTGAAGGTCGAGGTAATGAATCGTCATGGTGTACTGGCCAAAGTGACTAATTTGATCGCTGAAGATGGTGTTAATATCGTTAATGTTGGTATTGATGCGATGGATGGATCAAATAATATGCTGACTTTTGGTATTGAGTTAAAAGGCAGACTTCAACTGGCTAATTTAATTCGAAAAATCCGACTGTTTGATTTTGTCATCAAGGTCTCTCGTAAACGATAACTTTTCAATCAATATTTCAATGATAAAAGGAACTAAGTATGAGCAAGAAAATCATTCAAACCGATCAAGCGCCTGTAGCAATAGGCACTTATTCTCAAGCGGTTAAGCATGGCGATACTTTATATGTATCTGGACAAATTCCTTTAGTAGCTGCCAGCATGGAAATGGTTTCCGAGGATGTTGAAGCGCAGATTCATCAGGTTTTTAAAAACCTGTCAGCAATAGCCGAGGCGGCCGACACTGATCTTAATCACATTTTAAAACTGAATATCTTTTTAACGGATTTATCTTGCTTCCCCAGTGTCAATGAAATTATGGCGACCTATTTTGAAAAGCCTTATCCGGCTAGAGCGGCCATCGGTGTCAGAGCACTTCCTAAAGGCGCACAGGTAGAAATGGACGCTATTATTGGGCTTGATTAAAGTCTAATTGTTTTAACTTCTAGCAGAGGCTAGCATTGGAAAATCTAAGAAATAGTAAAATACAGACTTTGCTTGATCGTCGGCAAAAAGATATTACGGTGTTTATGGACGAGGTGCATAAACCACACAATCTAGCGGCTATTGTACGAACCTGTGATGCCATCGGCATTGGTGAGGTGCATGCGGTTTATCCACAAAGTGTTATCCGCGAGTGTCATGGTACAGCGATGGGCAGTAATCGCTGGGTGACCACTCACACTCATCCCGATCTGGAGACAGGCATAGCGCCGTTAAAGGCTAAAAGTATGCAGGTTTTAGCGGCGCATTTTTCTGAACGCGCGGTGGATTTCCGAGAAATTGACTATACAAAACCCAGCGTTATTTTGGTTGGCTCTGAAAAATTTGGAGTCAGTGAAGAGGCTGCGAAGATGGCTGATGAGCATATTTTGATTCCCATGCTAGGCATGGTGCAGTCGCTGAATGTTTCCGTCGCCACCGCGATTATTCTATATGAGGCACAAAGGCAAAGAGAAGCTGCAGGCTTCTATCAACAGCGTCAACTTGATCAAGTTATTTGTGAAGAGTTGCGCTTCAAATGGTTGCATCCAGAAGTGAAAAAATTCTGTGATAAACATCAAATCCGATACCCCTTGATTGACGACCAAGGGGATATACGAGATGATGAATGGCATCAACTCAGAAGTCGCATCATACAAACGCCTGATTGAGCTAATTTTAGTCATTCAATAATCCGTGGATGTTAAATCGATCATCTTAATATTGATACAAGCGATGAAATATGACTACTAAGTTTTTCTTAACGCCTTGGAAAATTGAATCTGAAGTGCTGACTGATCAGATGCCAGTAATTGATCTAAGATCGCTATCTCTCTATAAGCAAGGTCATTTAAAAGGTGCTAGCCATTTCCCTATCGGCACTCTTGTAGAGCGTTTGAGTGAGCTCCCCAGCCGCCATCAAGTACTTTGTCTTTTCGGCACAGAAACTCAGATAATTGAAGCAAGTCATTTTTTAATCATGAAAAACTATCGAGTAAAATATCAAATTCTGGCTTGCGATAGTTTCTTTCAACAAATTAGCCACCGAGGCTGGCTTGAAATTGGTAATCACTCCAAACGTCTTTGGCAACCAGCGCCAGTGGTGAAACGCTTTAATAAACATTTTTCTAAATTAACGACAGCAAAATATGGACTAGATCTAGCTTGTGGTGCCGGGAGGGATAGTCTCTATTTAGCGCAAAGTGGCTGGCAAATGTGCGCCATTGACTACAGTCAAAGTGCTTTGGACAAACTGAATAAATTATCGGAAAACTTAAGTCTTCCAGTTGAAACCCAATTGTTAAATTTGGAAAAAGACTTTTCTACTTTGATTGCCCAAGAAGCCCGTTACGATCTAATTATTGTGGTGCGTTATCTGCATCGACCAATTCTTGAAATGTTACCCTTATTGTTAAAAAGCCGCGGAATTTTAGTTTACCAAACCTTTATGCAGGGCTGTGAAGCCTTTGGAAGTCCGAAAAATCCAAGGTTTTTATTGAAAGCGGGAGAACTAGCGGAGACTTTTAATAATTTTAATATTCTTTATGACCACCAAGAATTGTTAGAGGATGGTCGTCCAACCAACGCCTTTATTGCGCAAAAACATGATTGAATACTCAGATAAAGGCCCATAATCCTGCTACACTTATTGGATAATAGGTGGGTTATTGAAAAATAATTAAAAATTTATATAAAAAATCACCATTCGGAGTTACTCATTTAATGAGAAGGATTGCTTTTTGGTCACCAAAAGGTGGCGTCGGCAAAACCACGCTGGCATTAAATTTTGCAGCGGCAGCTTATTATGCTGGTTATAAGGTTTTAGTGTGTGATTTAGATCCTCAGCAGTCTGCGGTTAGCGTCTTTTCAGAAAAAAACCTTCCTTTTCCGGTTATCGCTAATCGCCCTCAGGTGGTGCCTTATGTTGACTTTTTAATTTGTGATTATGCGCCTTCATTAGAAAATCTTCCTATTGAAGAAACCATCGTGCAACCGATGCGCGCGAGCGTACTCGATTTAAACGCTATTGCAAGGGCAACGCGTTTAATTCGTGATAAACGCGTGATTAAGTGTGTCAATGGTGTTGATACGCGCCGTCATGAGGAACGGGTTATGGCGATGAAGCTTTATTCTGAGGGTGCTCATTTAATTAAAGATCGCTCAATTTATGTTAAAAGCTTGACTCGAGGTGAAACGGTCTTTCAGCAAAAAGCTTATGGTTCGCGAGAAGCGCAAAACGAGATTAATCGTTTGCTAGAAAGGGTTATCAAGCCTAGCAATGTCTCTCAAGCCAGTTAGCAGCATTGACAGCGATTTGTGCTGAAGGCCTATTATCAATTCCATGAATATCAGTACACATTAAAAAAGGAAGCATAGGCTTCCTTTTTTAATGCAAAAAACAATCTATTTTAGTGTAAATCGATTATTTTTTAGCGGGTGCTTTTTTTCTTAGCTTTCTTCTTCGCCTTTTTCTTTGGCTTAGAAGCTGCGGCAACTAATTTACTTTCAAGTTTAGCGGCTGCTTTAGCCTGCTTGGTTTGTAGACGAGCAACTGCAGCTGCGTCTTTCTTAGCGGCTGCTGCCATTTTAGCTTTTACGCCTTGCATCGTTTTTAACATGGCTGCTGCGTTTTTAGCTGCGTCTTTAGCCGCTTTCACTTTACCTTTCTGATCTTTAGCTTTAGCCGCTGCTTTAGCTTTAGCTAGCATCGCGGTTTTAACTGCTTTTTTAGCTGCTGCTGATTTCTTTTTAGCTGCTGCGGCTTTTTTAGCTGCAACGGCCTTAGCGGCTGCGTTTACTTTAGAAACTAGCGCTTTTAATGCTGCTTCTGCTTTTTTAACACCAGCATTTGCTTTGTCACATGCTTTGCTTGCTGCTGCAATTGATTTGTCAACTCCAGAAGATTGTGCAACTGCTTTTTTTGCAGGAGCTTTTTTCTTTGTTGCTTTCTTAGTTACTTTTTTTGTAACTGCTTTTTTAGCTGCAGTTGTAACTTTCTTTTTTACGCCGCCTTTGGCCATGATATTCTCCACTGTTTTTTGAATGTAGTTGGTTCAGTCCGAAGTGTATAGTGTGAAACAAAAAAATACAAAAAAAAATTAGCTAAAAAGCAAAAATAATTCAATTTTTAGCGGTTTTTTTTGATTTAAGCTTAAATAACTCAGATAAAAGAATGTTTTCCACCATTTTAATGTTTGTCGCAAATAATTATTTAATAAAAATAACTCTACTTTGTCGCTATTTTTTGTTTTTATTTTGACTGTCAAGCCAACCGGTAATCGTTTTAACCAGTTGATTATCTTCAACTGCGAGTTTATTGCCAGAATACATTCCAATGTTAAATCTTAGATATTTAGCTCGCCAAACTTGTTTTTTAAATGCGCGCATAAAAGGGTCTTTGTGAATATTTTTAGGGTGAAAAGAAAAATAAGGGTTTTTAAGTCCAGTAAAGCGTTGTTCGAGATCATTTTTTACACCCTTTGGTAGTTGTGGGTGAATAAAAATAATGGCACTGCTGCTGGATAACATTTTTAAACAGGAAAGCCCCCAATAGGCAGCATTTTGATTAGCGATAATAAACAGAGTTTTTTGCTTTATTTTAGTTTGCTGCATAACGGCCTGACAAACAGCCTGATAATAGTTTTGGTAGTCCGAACTAGTTTTGAAATAATGTTGTTTGGTTTTACTTGTGGTTTTTGCTTTTTCATCCGAACTTAGCGATTGCTCATTAGTCGTAGTATCTTTAATATCGCTAGCGGGTTTTTGTAGTGACGGCTCTGCTGATTCTGGTGGGAAGTCCTGTTTTGCGAAGCTAGGAATAAATACTTGCCAACCAAGTCGAGCAAGTTGGCGGCTAATTGGTTGGATAAAACGCTGATGGTCAGGATTTTCTCCTTGTGCGTGCAAAAGTAAAACATTACCCCTTGGTTTTCTACCCTTAGCACTATGAATCAATAGTAGGTGTTGGTTATTTTCACTTTCTAGCCATTGCGTATCGTCTGCCCTATTGTTAAGCGCTAGTTGCTTAAGGTCTGCTGAAAACTCTAGTTTTAGTTGTTTTTTATTAGCCTCAATCGGGGATTGAGAATTGTCTTCTGTTTGACTATTTTCAGCGGCTAAAAGATGACCAGTATAAATGTTGTTAAGAAGAAGCACTAAAAGTAATAGTATAGGCTTTTTATCGAGCATTAATATTAATCCCTGTCTGTGGGTTTAAAAAAGAGGGTCAAATTTTGGCCGAAAAACTTAAAATCAGGCTTTTTTCTAAGTTAGATTAATGAGTTTATCTAAGCTGAGTAACCTTATCCAATAAAGTATGGCATATTCATTCGTTTTTGCCGATCTTTGATAACCCCTTTTAAGTCGTTTATGCGTTTAATTAGATTGAAATGGGATTTATATTATCGCAAAATTGGATTTAATCGGTGAAAAGGAGTTGATGAGATATTTTTTAACCAACAAGCTGTTTTTGATGTTGCAAATCCTTGCCAGTTGTCGTTCACTGGAAAGATGAATAAAGTATTAAGTGATGAGCAGCTAATTTTGAAATACGCCAAAGGGGATTTGGCGTCGTTTGAGATCCTTTATCAGCGTCATAAAAGAGCGCTTTTGGCTTATTGTTCTAGACAGTTTTCAAATCACGCATTAGGTGAAGAGTGCTTTCAAGAAATTTGGCTTAAGGTGATTCGGAATCGTTCTCATTACCAGCCGCGTGCACTGTTTAAAACCTATCTTTACCGCATTGCACAAAATCACGTGATTGATGTCTACCGTCGAGAAAATAAAAGAAATTCTGATTGCTCATTTGATGAACAGCTAGTTGGTGAAAACAGCACTTTAAACTCTGATAGTGTCGGCACGCGGGAGAAGGCAGCTTATTCGGCAAAACAATTGCGAAAAGCGATATTATTACTACCTTTTGAGCAGCGAGATACCTTGTTATTGAAATTGAACACCGGTCTCAATCTTGAACAAATAGCAGTTATATTAGATTGTAAAAAGGAAACAGTAAAAAGTCGTTTACGCTACGCTACCAGTAAATTAAAAGTCCTGATAAGTGATTCTCAGGGAGAAAACGAGTAATGAAACAAACTAAAAACGAACTTGAGCAATCATCTAAGGCTGAACTATCAGAGATTGAAGCTTGCTTTGAAAATGAAGCATCAACCAATGTCGCTAGCTATTTAGATCACTCTATTTTATTGGCTGCGGAAAGAGAAATAACACAACCAGCGAGTAAAAGGAGTTATCAGATAAGTTGGTTTAGAAAATTATCTTTACCTCTCTACGCCGCAACAAGCATGGCATTTACACTGTTTGCAATTAACTATTTATGGCAGCCGCCTCAGTATTCATTAGCCACTAAGGAAAAACATAATGTTGAGGTCGATTTTTCACAGTCAATACAATCAGAGGCTCCGACCGTACCGGTAAATAAGAGAGTGGAGCGAGAAATGCCACAAATGATTGTTCCGCCAAGTGATAGTTTAATCCTCTCTGATAGTGCTGGCTCGGAGGCGTTATCAGAAAAATCGAACCCTGTTATAGAGTCCACTGAAGCGATTCAAAGTATTTTTACGGGTTATCAAATGTCGGTAAAAAACTATTCTGAAAAACAAGCCTGGGTTGAAAAAATCGTCAATTATATGAAAAATGGACAATTACAATTAGCGCGTGACGAGATAGTGGCTTTTAAGAAAATCTATCCTGAATACCCTATTGAAGAGCAAATAAAGTTATTCCTGCCTTAAAATGGTCCGACAATTGTACTTTTACTGATCACTATCAATATATCGAATTGTTTTAATCTCTAGCGAAAGTGCTTTTTTGCTTGATTCCTTCCACTTCTTCCTTATAATTCCATCACTATAAGGAGGGGTATCGACATATTTTGGGCAATTGTTTAATTTTCTGCTAAATTTAAGTCAGTAATTCCTTATTCTAATCCTAATCACGGCTTAGCCGTTTACAATAAAAATGGAGAACTCTCAATGGCCTTTCAACGCAAGTTGGTTGCTGGACTTATCTCGCTACTTGGCATCATGCTTAGTAGCGGGCTACATGCAGCGGCGGATATGAATATGCGCCCCGGAGTAACTGAAACCAGTATCGCAGCCTATGACCTACATATGATGGTTATATGGGTGATGGTGTGGGTATCGGTTGCGGTTTTCGGCGCTATGATCTATTCGTTTATTTTTCATCGTAAATCGAAGCACCCTGTTCCAGCGACTTTTTCACATAGTACCAAGGTGGAATTCATCTGGACTATCATTCCTATAATCATACTTATTTATTTGACCATTCCGGCGATCAAACTATTGATTAAAATGGAAGATGCCTCAGATTCGGAAATGAGTGTGCAGGTGACCGGCTCTCAGTGGAAATGGCATTATAAATATCTAGATCAAGATATAAGCTTTTATAGTAATTTATCGACGCCTCCAGAGCAGTACGAAGATTTTGATCATCAGGGTACGGATAAAGGTGAAAATTATCTGCTTGAAGTTGATAACATGGTAGTTTTGCCAATTAATACAAAAATTCGATTCTTGGTCACCGCCGATGACGTTATCCATTCTTGGTGGGTGCCTGAAATTGCGGTAAAGAAAGATGCGATTCCAGGATTTATCAATGAAACTTGGACCAACATTCCGACTCCCGGTATTTATCGAGGTCAATGTACTGAGCTTTGTGGTAAAAATCATGGTTTTATGCCAATTGTTATTAAGGCGGTAAGCAAAGCCGATTTTACGGCTTGGGTTGACACTAAAAATGCCGAAAAGAAGGCTGCTGCAGACGCAGCCGCTGCCGCAGCTGCGGCTAGTTGGGATATGGATAAGCTGATGGCGTTAGGCGAAACAACTTACAAGTCGACTTGTGCTGGTTGTCATGGCGTTACTGGTGAAGGTATCCAAGGGCTTTTCCCCGCTTTAAAAGGCAGTCCTATTGCAACTGGACCGGTTGCTGCTCATATGGGCATCGTTGTCCACGGACCTTCAAGTAAAAAAATGCCTGCTTTTGGTGCTGTCTTAACCGATGCGCAACTGGCTGCAGTAATCACTTACGAACGTAACGCTTGGGGCAATAGTACTGGCGATATGGTTCAACCCTCAGACATTCAGGCTTTTAAAGCCGGTAACTAATTAGGAGACGATCAACATGAGCGATCATCATCCAACCGGCATAAAACGCTGGTTATTTACAACCAACCATAAAGACATAGGTACCATGTATTTGTGGTTCTCTTTTGTCATGTTTTTAACAGGTGGAGCGATGGCGATGGTTATTCGCGCCGAGCTTTATCAACCAGGATTGCAGTTTGTTGAACCTGCATTTTTCAACCAAATGACAACCATGCATGGATTAATCATGGTATTTGGCGCTGTAATGCCAAGTATGGTTGGGCTTGCTAACTGGTTGATTCCTATGCAAATTGGTGCGCCAGATATGGCACTACCAAGAATGAACAACTGGAGTTTTTGGATTCTTCCCTTTGCTTTCACTATGTTACTATCCTCCTTGTTTATGGAAGGTGGTGCACCCAACTTTGGTTGGACTTTCTACGCTCCGCTTTCAACTACCTATGCGCCGCCAAGTACGGATTTCTTCATTTTCGGTGTGCATATGATGGGGATTTCTTCCATTATGGGTGCCATTAATGTGATTGTTACGGTATTTAATATGCGAGCACCGGGTATGACATTAATGAAAATGCCATTATTTGTTTGGACTTGGTTAATTACCGCGTTCCTACTCATAATGGTAATGCCTGTATTAGCTGGCGCGGTAACGATGATGCTAACCGACCGTCATTTTGGCACCTCATTCTTTGATGCGGCCGGTGGCGGTGACCCCGTTATGTTCCAGCATATTTTTTGGTTCTTTGGGCATCCTGAAGTTTACATTATGATTTTGCCGGCTTTTGGTGTGGTATCTGAAATCATCCCTGCTTTTTCGCGTAAAAAACTGTTTGGTTATTCTTCAATGGTTTATGCAACAGCATCGATTGCATTACTTTCGTTCATCGTTTGGGCGCACCATATGTTTGCTACTGGTATGCCTGTTGCCGGTGAATTATTTTTTATGATAGCAACTATGCTGATAGCGGTACCCACTGGCGTTAAGATTTTTAACTGGGTTGCAACTATGTGGCAGGGATCATTAACCTTTGAAACGCCTATGCTGTTTTCAATCTCGTTCGTTATATTATTTACTATCGGAGGTTTCTCTGGCGTTATGCTAGCGATGGCTCCGGTTGATTTCCAATATCACGATACCTACTTTGTTGTTGCACATTTTCATTATGTATTGTTCCCTGGTGCCATTTTTGGTACAACAGCGGCGGTATATTTCTGGCTACCTAAGTGGACCGGTAAAATGTATAACGAAACATTAGGTAAAATTCACTTTTGGATGTCGATGGTTTTTGTCAATCTAACCTTCTTCCCGATGCATTTTAGCGGATTAGCTGGAATGCCTCGTCGTATTCCTGATTACAATATGATGTTTGCTGAATTCAATATGTGGGCGAGTATTGGTGCGTTTGGTTTAGGTCTTACACAGATCTTTTTCTTAGTGACTATTATCATGGCGATTCGTAATGGTAAGAAAGCTGAAGATAAACAGTGGGACGGTGCAACCGGCCTAGAATGGGATGCATTACCTTCACCAGTGCCTTACCATACGTTTGCAACACCACCAAAAGTTGATTAGAGTTAGGATATAAAGTGGCTGACAATTCAGAAAAAGAAACAAATAAACCTCTATTAATACGCTTAGTGGCGATTATTGGAGGTATGTTCCTGTTTGCCTATGCATTGGTACCACTTTATAACGTGTTTTGCGATATCACTGGAATTAATGGTAAAACACGTGGTCAAGCACTTTATCAAAATGTTGAAATTGACAAACAAAGAGTGGTCACCGTTGAGTTTCTTACCAACGTTAATCGAGGAATGCCCTGGGAATTTAGATCTTTGGTTAAGTCGATTAAGGTGCATCCAGGTGAACTGAATGAAGTTCAGTTTTATGCAAAAAATCGTTCAAAACAAGATATTGTAGGGCAGACGATACCCAGTGTTTCACCGGGAGAGGCGGCGCTTTATCTCAATAAAACAGAGTGCTTTTGTTTTGATCAACAAAGATTAAAAGCCGGTGAAGAGGTCGACATGGTTGTAAAATTTTACCTTGATGCAGATCTTCCTAAAGATATCAATCGTTTAACCTTGTCTTATCAATTGTTTAATGTCTCTGATTCATTTAAATTTGAAGTGGCGACAAGTAAATAAAGTGACTAAACATTAAATTAGCAATGTAACGCTAATATGGAGAATTACAATGAGCACTGAAACACCCGAGAAGTACGAAAGTTATTATGTGCCAGAGCAAAGCCCTTGGCCAATTGTTGGCGCAGTGGCTTTGTTTTTTATCGCTTATGGCGCGGGCAATTTCATCCATCAAACCGGAGATGTAGTTGACACCGGTGATGCAGGATGGGGCAAATTTGTCCTGATGGCTGCAATGGCGACTATGATTTTCATGGTTTTCCGTTGGTGGAAAGATGTTATCTCTGAATCTACGCAGGGACTTTATAGCGCACAAATGGATAGATCCTTTAAGCAAGGGATGCTTTGGTTTATTGCTTCCGAAGTCATGTTTTTTGCGGCATTTTTTTGGTGCTTTACTTTATATCAGGCAATTGTCGGTGCCATGGCTTGGCGGTGAAGGTAATAATGTGATGACCCATGCTTTATTACACCCTGATTTTATTCCTCAGTGGCCACTAACAACAACACCGGATGGTACAACCACAGAAGGGATGAGCGCATGGGGGTTGCCAGCTATAAATACCGCTATCCTTTTAACCAGTTCATGGACCTTAACTATTGCGCATCATGCGCTTAAAGAAAATAATCGTAATGCTTTGTTAAACTACACTTCGATTACAGCACTGCTTGGAATTATTTTCTTAGTGCTTCAGGCGGTTGAATATCATCACGCATACGGTGAAATGGGTTTAACTCTAGGTAGCGGAGTTTATGGTTCAACCTTCTTTATGCTGACAGGTTTCCACGGCTTTCATGTTACCCTCGGAACTATATTCTTAATTGTTCTATCGATCCGTTGTTCAAAAGGCCACTTTACCGACAAGCATCATTTTGCTTTTGAAGCTGGTGCTTGGTATTGGCATTTTGTGGATGTGGTATGGTTGTTCTTGTTTATTTTTGTTTATCTTGTATAGAGAATCGAGACAAATCGAGTCCTTTTGTAGAGGCACTACAGGCTTCTAGCGAAATACTCTCAGTCTCTGGATATAAAAAACCGAAGTTTAGGCTTCGGTTTTTTTATGTCTTTTTTTCGCATTTAACTCTATTGTATAGTTAAGGGTCTAATGATGACCTGCAATCTATAGCTTACTAGGGTTTTGGAGTGACTGTTGGTAATCCATGAGGTTCAATCCAGCCTAAAAGAATTGCTGCCACTATAAGTAAAAAAAGCGTCATAGAAAGACCAATACGCCAGCCAAGACTCTTGACCACTTTTTTTGAATCTGACTTTTCTGTTGCAAGGAAATATAAGCCTCTAAAGAGACTAAAGAGGATAGCCAGCATCAATATTGCAATAAGTATTTTGATAATCATTTTATAGCCTTTCTCTATGAGAGAACCTAAGAATAATGATAGAATACGCGTCCTAAGTTTAATTTACTAGTCAGGATTGTTTTTTTGTCACATTCCATTGAATATAATATAGGGCGCTACCGACTCACCATTAATTTTTGGTTTTTAATTCTATTTTTGTTGGTTCAAACGGGGCTTAATGAGCTAGGTTTTTGGCAGATCGAACGTGCCAAACAAAAACAAGCATTTTTAGATAAAGTTAATCGATCCAGCGAATATACGAATATCGATTTCAATGCGGTGAGTGCGCCGGATATTCAAAATTACAAGCATGTCAAGCTAGAAGCATTTACTGACTTAAATCAATCAATTTTAGTAGAAAATGTCATTCAAAATGGGAAGCTAGGTTACCAAGTGCTGCAATTAGTCACGGAAAAACAAAGCCAAAAACGGCTTTTAATTAACCGAGGATGGATTGCCGGGCGGGCAAATCGGAGTGATATTCCATCGGTCGATGCGGCTCCATATGACTGGTCTATTTCGGGTAGATTATCCCCAATACATCAGCAGCTTTTATCTGGCAAGGCGGAGTTAGAAATATATCCCAGACTTGTTAGGGTTCCTGTACTTGATCTCTCAATTGTCAGTCAACTTGAAAAGCAGTTTAGGGTAAGTATAGAGCCATATGTGATTCGGCTAGATGAGAATACCCAAGGACATTTTGATGTTTTGTGGAATTGGGTCAGTATGTCACCAGAAAAACATTTGGGTTATGCTTTTCAGTGGTTTGGACTTTCATTTGCATTCTTAATCGCTAGCCTATTTGCGCTGATTAAAAAGAATAAGAATAAGCTGTAAATCATTCGCCTTAGAAAATAGAGATAGTTGAGAGTTTAAAATTAGCAGAGGATATTTTTGTGAAAAATGATAGAACTGAAGAGCAGCAAAACACTGCCAATAGAGCTAAAAATCGTAGAACTCTAATGTTACTTTTTTTGATGTTTGTCACGCCTGTTTTACTTGCTTATGCAGCATATTTTGGTAATTGGTTTTCCAATGCAGCAGGTGCACAAGGCGAAATTATTACAGCGGAAGAAATTGTTGATATAGAAGACTTTGAAATCATTAGAACGAATGGCAAAAAAATCACAGGCAAGGAATTTGAAACACTTTATTGGTGGATTATTCCTATTGATCAAAAACGGTGCGACCAACAATGCATCCATTTAAATTTGTACACGGTTAATCAAACTTACAAAGGACTAGGTAAAGAGGCTTCCCGCATTAATCAGTTGGCTATTTTTAATAGCGAACCAACTATTGATTTAGGAAAGTTTCCAAAGGCGGTAAGCCTGTTCTCTAACACTGGATTAAAGTCTGTTAACGCTAAAAAAGACGCAAAATCTCTAGATTTACCCGCTAATTATATTTATTTAGTTGATCCTTTAGGAAATATTTTCATGCGCTATCCATTGGTTAAAGATGAGAAGGAAGCGATGAAGAGAAGCCAGCAATTACGAAAAGATATTCTGCATCTTTTTAAATATTCACGATTGGGTTAATTCTTTTTAGCCACTTTAGAGTTAAGTTATGAATCAAAAAACAGTAAAAAATATAGTACTAATCGCCACCAGTTTTGCTATTGTGGTGCTATTGTTAGGCGCTTTCACCCGTTTATCTCATGCAGGTTTAGGTTGCCCTGACTGGCCTGGCTGTTATGGTTTTCATCACATCCCCACCGCTCAAGATGATATTCATGCTGCCAATCAGGCCTACCCCGATAAACCTTATCAATTTGAAAAAGCATGGCCAGAGATGGTTCATCGCTACTTTGCCGGCACCTTAGGTCTTTTGGTTTTGGCTTTAGCTATTCTTAGCTTAAAACCACAAAACCATCCTGCCAGATTACATTCTTTTGGATTGTTGCTATTAATTATTTTTCAAGCTGCTTTGGGGATGTGGACGGTGACCATGAAATTACATCCAGGAATAGTTATGTCTCATTTAATGGGAGGGATAACCACTCTGGTTTTGTTGGCATCACTTTCTCAACGATATATTTTACAATTTAAAACCTTGCCTCCGATAGCAAATTTAAGTCGTACAATCAGAATAGTCATGGTGGCAACTCTAGTGGTGGCTTTGCAGATTGTTTTGGGGGGCTGGACATCGGCTAATTATGCCGCAACTGTGTGCATAGAACTTCCTATTTGCCAAGGCGATTGGATTTCAAATAGTGATTTTGTGACCGGTTTTACCTTGTGGGGACATGGCGCTGAAAATTATGAATATGGTATTTTAGATTCTGCGGGTCGGACAGCTATTCATGTTAGTCATCGCATCGGTGCTATTATTTCATTAATCGTGGTTGGCTATACCAGCTATTTTCTAGTTCAAAAAAGTGAATCATTAGTATTGAAAAAATTTGGTTATCTTATTGGCGCTCTGTT
This sequence comes from Enterobacterales bacterium, assembly GCA_030949565.1. Lineage (GTDB taxonomy): Bacteria > Pseudomonadota > Gammaproteobacteria > Enterobacterales > Kangiellaceae. The sequence continues at coordinate 54,569 of JAUZSK010000001.1, read as the reverse complement.
ACTGATACAAATAAGTCTTGGAATAATTAATATTGTAGCGCACTTGCCACTGTTTAATGCGGTTGCTCATAACGGGGGTTGGCGCGCTATTAGTCTTGACCCTCGTTGTTCTTTTGACACGTTTACGGATGACACAAAAGAATCAAACTTTAGGTGGTTCACAGGAAACTAATCATGACTAGTATCGCAAGCAAAAGCAACTTGGAAAGATTATCTTGAGATGACCAAGCCTAAAGTGGTGGTACTAATATTGGTTACCGCTGTCGTAGGAATGTTTTTGGCAACGCCAGCAATGGTACCTATTGATGTCTTAATAGTTGCGACCATCGGCATTGGTTTTGCTGCAGGAGGTGCCGCGGTGGTTAACCACGTGGTCGACAAAAGAATTGACGCAATTATGGCTAGAACTCTAAAAAGGCCAATAGCGACCGGGAAAATAGAAGACAAACAAGCGATTATTTTTGCTGCAGTACTTTCGACTAGCTCACTATTAATGCTTTATTTTTATATTAACCCGCTAACTGCGCTGCTAACTTTTTTTGGTTTGGTTGGTTATGCTTTTGTTTACACTATGTACTTAAAAAGAGCGACCCCGCAAAATATTGTAATTGGAGGGCTAAGTGGTGCGATTCCACCGCTTTTGGGTTGGACCGCGGTTGATGGTTATGATGGCTCCATTCACCCTCACGCGTTATTGCTGGTACTTATTATTTTTGTTTGGACACCGCCTCATTTTTGGGCGCTCGCTATTTTCAGAAAAGACGAATATGCGAAAGCTAATATACCCATGTTACCGGTGACTCATGGCATCGACTTTACTAAAACCAACATAATTCTTTACACAATATTACTTATATTTGCTGGATTATTACCCTATTTAACCCATATGTCAGGTAAAATATACCTTATCTCTTCGACTATCTTTGGGCTCATTTTCTTGGCATATACGGTTAAGCTTAAGTTTTCGAAAGAGAGAAAAATAGCCATGGATACGTTTAAATATTCGATTCATTATTTATTTTTAATGTTTATTGCATTATTGGTTGACCATTACTACTTTTTTTAAAGCTAAGCTAATAACTTTTCACTTTTGGATGGAGCAGATTAATGAAAAAAAACTTCCCTTATGTTCTAATCGCTTCTGCCTTAATTGCCGGTATTTATGTGGCAAATAATATGGGATTGTATGATTCTGATGGAAATAATCAAACGGCTGAGATAAGCGCGAAAAATAGCAATCGAATAGACAATCATTTTAAGTCATTCCTGATATACCCTAAAAAAAATCCACTCAAAACATTTAATCTGGTCGATCAAGATAATAATTTATTTACTAATAAAAAGTTTAATGGCTACTGGAACTTTATTTTTAGCGGCTATACTAATTGTCCCGATGTTTGCCCAAACACTCTAAATCAGATGGTTAAGCTCTATCAAAAAATGCCGGAGGAATTGAAATCTCAAGTGCATTTTATCTTTTTAACAGTTGATCCAGAAAGAGATAGTGCGCAACATCTTAAAGCTTACCTAGATTATTTTGATACAAGTTTTATAGGGTTGACCGGTGATTTGAGCCAAATTGATATTTTAATTAAAGATCTTGGCGGGGTTTATTCAATCAATAAAGACGAAGGTGAATTTTATTCGGTGGACCATTCTGCACGAATATTTATTGTTAATCCTCAAGCCGAGCGATTTGGTATTATTGATGGGCTGGTGTTTAAACAACAAGAACAGGATCAACTATTAGACGATTTAAGCAGTCTAATTTTAGATTAGCTATTGAAATTTTTGTTAGATCAAACATGAGTGATTTAAACTAATCTGGTTAGATTTCGTTCAGTCGGCGTGTAGTGAGTATAGAAAATCATCATATAAAGTTGTTTGTTGCATAGCTGTTTAAACAAGATGGAGAAGCCTACTTGAAGGTTCAGATTTTCCCTAAAAGTTTTTTTGGTCGAAACGCGTTGATGATCGCAACGCTGTTAGTCATCAGTCAAATGATTTCTTTTGTAACCGTGCAACATTTTGTGGTGGACAAGAAAAATCGTACCATTATGTACCTAGTTACTAATCAAATTAAATTACAATATCTTGGCGCTGAAAATGATATCCCAAAGAACTTATCTGTTGGGTTTAGTGAAACCACCGAATTAGAACTCTTCTGGATTAATAGCGGATTACTACCGGATGGTTTAGCCGAGGCTGAAGCCCACCCAGCTTTCACTAAGGCAGCTACTGAATTTTTAGGTGACGGCACTGAAGTTAGAATCGAATTATCCGATAGAGTTTATGTTTGGGTCAACGAGCCAGTTCACCCCAAATATTGGATACGCATGCCAATTGGGGAATATGATGGAAGCGCACCACTTTCTTTACTCATTTTTTCCACCGTTATATTATTTTTGAGTCTTATAGGCGCATGGGCTTTGGTTAAACAATTACATCGCCCATTAAAACGCTTAGCCTTTGCAGCGCGTGAAATTGGTCGTGGTGATTATCCTGGAAAACTTAAGGAAACTGGCCCTCAGGAGTTGGTTGATGTCACTTCAACTTTTAATCAGATGGCGGCAGATATTCATCAATTAGAAGAAGATCGCACGTTGCTATTAGCCGGTATATCCCACGACCTTCGCACGCCTATTACTCGTATTAGGCTGTCCTGTGAATTTTTATCAACCCAAGATGAGGAGCTTAAACAGGGACTGATAGCGGACACTCAGGATATGGACGATATTATTGACCAGTTTATCGGTTATGTTCGATTTGGAAGCGAAGAGGCAAAAGAGCTGGGGGACCTCAATGATTTAATTGAGCAGGTGGTGTCTGCGGCCAATAAACAACATGAGGGGATCAAAACTGAACTGTCAAAGATACCAAAAATTAAATTTAAACCTTTGGCGATGAAGCGTTTATTAAGCAATCTGATTGAAAACGCATTCCGCTACGGTAAAGCTCCGGTGATTGTTTTGACCCAACACACTGCTGAAATAATTCAGATCATCGTAAGAGACCACGGAAAAGGCATACTAGATCTTGACAGAGAGCGATTATTTCAGCCTTTTGCCCGAGGCGATAAAGCCCGAGGCGGCAAGGGATCGGGGCTCGGATTGGCAATCGTACAGAGAATTGCAGAAATGCATGGCGGGACAATACAGCTAGAAAATCATCCTAAAGGTGGGCTGGAAGCGCAACTAACGATCCCACTAAGTGATAAATCACACTAAAAATTGCCCTATGTTGCCTATTCTTGCAACGAATATGAGGTATAGATTCCTCTTGTTAGTGGGGTGTTTGATCGTCAATTGCTAGAAAATAATGATCCAAGTCATGCAAAAGTATAAAAAATTGGTATTTCATTGAAACTTTTTAGCTTTAAGTGTATCTTAGTTATAACTTAACTAGCTTGGTGTTGTTCTGACTAATAGCTAAGGAGAAATTGGTAAGCTCACTAAATTATGAAAGCGAGTTTGCCCATTTAGTTGTATTTGTTGTCTAGATTAAATTGGAAATATGTTTAAATTTAATAATAAAAGGCTTGCCACCCTAGCGCTACTGATGTTTTTTAGTCAGTCGGTGTTGTCTTCTATTGTTGGATATTCGTCAGCTATTTCTATGGGTGGTGCAGAAACTCAGGTTACCCAACATCACTCAGAAATTTCAAATCAGCAGCATTTAGAGGCTGTAGACGCGACAAATATCCATAGTCATGCAGTCATTGCTAGGCAAGTTGAACAAGTTCAGAAGAATAAATCCTCGTATTCAAACCATATGCAAAATATGAAAGATTGTTGCAAAGGCGGTTCTAGTTGTAGCATGGCCGGTTGTGTTTTCATCGCTTTGCCAGCAATGTTTGATCTTAAAAGCGGCCTTCAGACTTATGAGATTGATATTTCTGTCTATCAGTCATTACCTAACAGCCCTGTTTCTTCACTCTATCGTCCTCCCATTACTGCTTAACCTAGCATTGATCCGTCTAGTGGAATCATAATAGCGTTTAGCAGCTTAAATTACCTTTTCAATCCAAGTTGTGACACCTTTCTTCCCTAGTCGATCTTCGATATTGGTTATTTTCTAATTAAATTCTTCATTTGAAAAACCAATTCGAACTTGAATCGATTGGTATTACTAACCATTGCCAATCTAAAACTAAAACACATTTTATAGCTTTTCCACCATTAGGATAAAATAATGACCTTTAAACTATTTATATTGGCTATCGGGATGATGCTACCCCACATTTTGATAGCAGAGTCTAGTCACTCAATAATCAATACCCAAAGTTCTAGTACAGAAAACAGTTTAGAGCTAGATGAAATTATTCAAATAGCAAAAACTAACGATCCTTGGTTGCTAGGCAATCAATTGAATCAAGACTCGATTAAATCACTTAGCGTTGCAGCCGGTACTTTGCCCGATCCAAAGGTCTCACTCGGTCTAGCAAATATTGCATCTGATAGCTTTCAGTTTAACCAAGAAGCTATGACGCAAGTAAAACTCGGTATTTCTCAAATGTTCCCTCGAGGCGATAGCCTTGCCATTAAGCAACAGCAATTAGCCAACCTAGAGCAGCAATTCCCTTATCAGCGACAAGATCGAAAAGCTAAAGTGACCGTATCCGTCAGTCAGCTGTGGCTAGATGCTTACAAAGCGCAGCAAAGTATCGCTTTGATCGAATCAGATAGAGCCCTTTTTTGAACAACTGGTGGATGTAGCTGAGGCTAGTTACTCCTCAGCGGTTGGGAAAACACGGCAACAAGATCTAGTGAGAGCCCAGTTAGAACTAACTCGCTTGGATGACCGTCTACACAGCTTAATCAAAAACTTGATGCTTCTAAACAGCGTATTGCTGAGTGGTTAATTGGCAATGGCGGTGAAAATTCTCAACAGGCATCATCTTTTAAATTTGATTCAAATATGAATTTTTCGATTGCTGTTGAATTACCGCAAATTGTACTCATTAATCCGACATTTGTTAGTCAAGCAGCGCCGTCGGTTCAAACGTTAGTTAAAATGATATCCAGACACCCAGCAGTGGTTGCAATCGATCAGAAACTTAAGGCTAGTCAGTCTTCGGTAGATCTTGCGAAGCAAAAATATAAACCAGAATGGGGCGTTACAGCTAGTTATGGTTATCGAGATGCCTCTCCTCTAGGCCAGCCTCGCTCCGATTTGTTTTCAGTGGGTGTGAGCTTTGATTTACCCCTATTTACCGAAAATAGACAGGACCAACAACTTCGCGCCGCAACCTCTAAGAAAGCATCAGTAAAAACACAACGATGGTTGGTTTTAAGGCGTTTAATAGCATCCTATAATTCAACAAGGGCTCAACTGCTTCGTTTAATCGAGAGACAAAAACTTTTTAAACAGCGCTTACTGCCCCAAATGCATGACCAAGCTGAAGCATCTTTAACTGCCTACACAAATGACGATGGTGATTTTGCCGAAGTGGTTCGATCAAGAATCGCAGAGCTTAACGCTCGTATTGACGCGCTGAATATAGATGTTGATATTCAGAAAAACATTGTCCAACTTAATTACTTTTTAATCGAGTCAAATAACCAAGACTCTGATCTGCGTGCCTCTAATAAGCAAAACCATAATCAAACATTGACAACCCAATTAGCCACAGTAAATGACAAAGTGTCTGAGCTAGGAGAATAAAATGACTAAAAATAAAGCCTTTCCTTCTAAAATAACTAATATTGCCATTGCTGCCTTGGTTGGTGGTTTAGTGACTTATGCAGTTATGGGAATTTTTTCTACCGAATCGGAGGTCAGTGGCAATGCTACCTCAGCTAAAAAGCAACCAATTTATTGGGTGGCACCGATGGATGCTAATTATCGTCGAGATAAACCTGGGAAATCGCCAATGGGCATGGATTTAGTTGCGGTTTACGCTGATGGTGGTGGAGGTTCTGATGCTGGCGTTGGCACTATTAAAATATCTCCAGAAGTTGTCAACAACTTAGGTGTAAGAACGGCTAAAGCAGAACTTAAATATCTGCATACACAAATTAAAACAGTCGGTTACGTTAAATATGATGAAGACCAATTAGTCCATATTCATCCTCGCGTTAAGGGTTGGATAGAAAAGCTTTACGTGAAAGCCTCTGGCGATCCAGTGACAAAAGGCCAGCCGCTTTATGAAATTTATTCGCCTGAATTGGTCAATGCGCAGGAGGAATTTCTTCTTGCGTTAGATCGAAAAAATAAAGGTTTAATTAGAGCGGCTAAAGCTAGGTTAAAAGCCTTACAAATACCAACTAAAGAAATTAATCGCCTACTTAAAACTCGCCAGGTCACACAAAGAGTGACTTTTTTTGCTCCACAAAGTGGGGTGATTGACAATCTAAATATCCGAGAAGGTTTTTATGTAAACCCCAGTAAAACGCTTATGTCGATTGGCCAACTACAAGAAGTTTGGGTTGAAGCAGAGGTGTTTGAACGGCAAAATAATCTGGTAAAAATAGGGCAACCAGTCACCATGACGCTTGATTATTTACCTGGCACTGAATGGACGGGAAAGGTTGATTACATCTACCCAACGTTAAATAAACAAACTAGAACCTTAAAAGTGCGACTGCGTTTTAAAAATCCTGGTGAAAAACTCAAGCCTAATATGTATGCGCAGGTCATTATTCATCCGTTACTGAAAGAGAAAAGCCTGGTAGTACCAAAAGAAGCCGTTATCCGAACAGGTAGTATGAATCGGGTTGTATTGGCGATAGGAGAAGGCCGTTATAAATCAATCGAAGTTAAAATGGGGCAAGTCGATGATAAGACGATCCAAATCTTAGCGGGTTTAGATGAAGGCGAAATCGTGGTGACTTCAGCACAGTTCTTGTTGGATTCTGAGTCGAGTAAATCTTCTGATTTTAAGCGCATGAGTCACCCTCTAGAAGAAAGTGATACTTCCAGCGTTAGTTCGATCTCAGTAAAAGGCGTCATTAATAGCCTTATGGCCAAGCACCGCATGTTAAATATTAGTCGAGAAGCAATACCTGAATGGGGACGCGATGCTGCTTCAGTGGATTTTATCGCTACCGATGCGGTTGATTTAACGGGTCTTAAACAAGGTATGGAAGTTCAGTTTGATTTTCATTTGATGGATGACAATTTTATGATCACTGATTTAGTTATTCTTGGTCGCGGTAATGACCAGTCATCTTCGGTAATCGAAGAAACTGGTTCTAAGGAGTAGTAATAATGATTAAGTCAATTATTCAGTGGTCTGTTGGCAATCGTTTTTTTGTTTTGCTAGCCACCTTTTTTATCCTTGGTGTAGGATTATATTCTTTGAAAAATACACCGGTTGATGCGCTACCTGATTTATCTGATGTACAGGTTATTATAAAAACGACTTACCCCGGCCAAGCGCCACAGGTAGTGGAAGATCAGGTCACCTACCCTTTAACGACAGCAATGCTTTCTGTACCTGGTGCGGTGACAGTGAGAGGTTATTCTTTTTTTGGTGATTCTTACGTTTATATTATTTTTGATGAACAAACCGATCTTTACTGGGCGCGTAGTCGGGTACTTGAATACCTAAGCCAAGTTGCACCTTCGTTACCTTCAAGTGCGCGCCCCCAATTAGGCCCCGATGCCACCGGTGTCGGTTGGGTGTATATTTATGCATTAGTGGATAAAACCGGTAAGAATGATATTAGCCAACTGAGAAGTATTCAAGATTGGTTTCTAAAATTTGAGCTACAAACTGTTCCAGGTGTATCAGAAGTATCCGCATTGGGTGGCATGGTTAAGCAGTATCAAGTCAGTGTGGACCCCGATAAATTACGAGCGTTTGGAATGCCTTTGTCGCATATCAAAAATGCTATAAAAAGAGGTAATCAAGAAATTGGTGCCTCGGTGGTTGAAATGGCCGAAGCGGAATATATGGTTCGTGCTACCGGCTATTTAAAAAATGAAGAGGACTTGGGCAACATTCCTCTCGGTGTAAATAAAAATGGAACACCCTTGCTATTAAAAGATGTGGCTGATATTGGAATTGGTCCGCAGATGCGCCGTGGGATAGCCGAACTTAATGGTGAAGGTGAAACCGTCGGTGGAATTGTGGTGATGCGCTTTGGTGAGAACGCTCAAAAAGTAATTGATGGTGCTAAAGCTAAATTAGAGGAGCTGAAAAAAGGGTTACCGGAAGGAGTCGAGATAGTGACCGTTTATGATCGTAGCGCTTTGATTAAACGAGCAGTGGATAATCTTTGGTATAAATTACTTGAGGAATTTGCTGTTGTTGCGTTAGTTTGTGTGATCTTCTTATTTCACGTGAGATCCTCTTTAGTCGCAATTATTAGTTTACCAATCGGGATATTAACGGCATTTATAATCATGCATATGCAAGGGTTAAACGCAAATATTATGTCGCTCGGAGGGATAGCAATAGCCATTGGTGCAATGATTGATGGTGCCATTGTTATGATTGAGAACATGCATAAGCATATGGAAAAAACACCGCTTACGGATGAAAATCGATGGCAAGTGGTGGCTCAAGCCGCTAGTGAAGTGGGACCTGCTTTATTTTTTAGTCTGCTAATTATTACCATCAGTTTTGTACCAGTTTTTACTTTGGAAGCGCAAGAAGGTCGCATGTTTGCCCCGCTCGCCTTTACTAAAACCTATGCGATGGCCGCCTCCGCGGCTCTTGCGATAACGGTTGTACCGGTACTTATGGGATATTTTATTCGCGGTAAAGTTTTACCCGAGCATAAAAATCCAATTAATAGAGCGTTAACTGCGGTTTACATGCCAACCCTTAAAAAGTTTTAGCCTATCCAAAAACAACTTTGTTAATGGCTTTGGTGATCTTTTTTATTGGTATGTGGCCTTTGGATAAAATTGGCAGTGAATTTATTCCACCCTTAGATGAAGGTGATTTGATGTATATGCCAACCACCTACCCAGGGATATCCATTGGTAAAGCGCGAGAGTTGTTGCAACAAACCGACAAGCTGATTAAAACCGTTCCCGAAGTAAAAACTGTTTTCGGAAAGGTTGGTCGAGCGGAAACAGCGACTGATCCTGCGCCCTTGACCATGATTGAAACCTTCATTCAGCTAAAACCACATAGCGAATGGCGTGAAGGTATGACCACTGAAAAATTAAAAAAGGAACTCGATCAGTTAGTTAAATTTCCTGGCGTTACCAATGCATGGGTGATGCCCATTAAAACCCGGATTGATATGCTGGCAACTGGTATTAAAACCCCCGTGGGCATAAAAATTTCTGGTCCTAAATTAACTGAGATTCAAAAAATTGGTAAACAATTGGAGGAAATTTTAAAAGATGTACCGGGTACTGCATCCGTTTATTCAGAGCGTGTTGCCGGTGGGCGTTATATTAAAGTCGACATTCAAAGGGTAAAAGCGGCAAGATATGGACTTAACATTGCGGATGTTCAACAGGTAGTCGCTACAGCTATTGGTGGCATGAATGTGACTCAAACCGTCGAGGGTTTGGAGCGTTATCCGGTTAATGTTCGCTATCCTCAAGACTATCGAAATTCCCCTGAACAACTTGCCATGCTTCCCATTGTCACACCACGAGGCGAAAGAATCGCATTATCCGATGTTGCCAACGTATTTGTTGAAGATGGTCCCCCTGGTATAAAAAGTGAGAACGCTCGCCTAAACGGCTGGTCGTTTATTGACATAGAAGGTGTGGATGTCGGTACTTATGTGGTCGAAGCGCAGCGCGTAGTTAATCAAGAATTAAAACTTCCCCCAGGTTATTCAATTGGTTGGTCGGGACAGTATGAATATATGGTGAGAGCTAAAGCCAAGCTCGCTTACGTGGTCCCTTTGACTCTGTTTATTATTGTTGTATTACTATTTATCAATTTTAGAAACTTTGTTGAAGTTGGCATCATCATGGGCACTTTACCGCTCGCAATGGTTGGTAGTATTTGGTTGATGTATTTGCAAGATTACAATTTTTCAGTCGCTGTTGGAGTGGGTTTTATCGCCTTGGCTGGAGTGTCGGTTGAGATAGGTGTCATCATGCTTGTTTATCTAAATCAATCGTATCAGGAGTTGTTAGATACTTGTCGTAAACAAAATATAGAGCCTACTATCCCGCTGTTATCTGAAGCTGTTTTACATGGTGCAGGATTAAGGGTTAGGCCGGTTATGATGACAGCTGCGGCAATTGTCGCAGGATTATTACCTATTTTATTGGGTACCGGTACAGGATCTGAAGTGATGAGTCGAATTGCCGCACCCATGGTTGGAGGGATGGTGAGTTCCGTTATCCTAACGCTTTTAGTGGTACCTGCTGTCTATTATATCTGGCGTAGGCATGCACTTAAGTAACACCCTTTTTAAAAATATAAACACTTAACTTAATAAAGGAAATAAATATGAACAATAAAATGATAATTCTGAGCATTAGCTTATTTGGTATTTTTTCAGCGCAAGCAATTGCGGGTGGAGAGCATCAGCATCAACACAAAAAAACAACTAGCAAGGAGTCTTCTGGACACCATTCCAAGGATTCAGCTCATTCTCACGGCTCTGAAATCAGTGGCGTTGGTCAGCCAGCTAATGCGTCGGATGCCACAAGAGAGATTCTTGTCACCACCAAGGACACCATGCGTTACGAATTTTCGGATGAACTAAATTTTAAAGATGGTGAAGTAATCACTTTTATTATTACGAATAAAGGACAATTAAATCATGAGTTTTCTATTGGCGACAAGGAAGAGCAACAAGCACACTTGGAAATGATGAAGACAATGCCAAATATGGTTCATGAAGATGGCAATACAATGACCTTGAAACCAGGCGAAACTAAAAAATTAACATGGAAATTTAAGGGTAATCCTGATGTTGTGTTTGCTTGTAATATCCCCGGGCATTTTGAAGCGGGCATGGTAGCCAAAGGTAAAATTGTTAAATCAAAAGACGAACAACAGATAAAGTCGATTATCAGCGCCATAAAATATGGTTGGGAAAATGGTGACGGAAAACCATTCCACCAGAATTTTTTAAATTTTGATGGTGCTCGTTATATTGAATCTGGTGGCCAAAATAAAGGTTTAAACAGTTTGGTTGACCATCATGTAGAGCCAGAGAAAGACGCATTTGATTATATGAATTTAGATTTTAGCAATGTCGAAATCCATTTTGAGGGTGGTGATAAAAAGGATTTCGCATGGGTCGTTGCGGATACTCGATTTAAAGCTCAGTTGAAAAATAAAGGTAAAAAATATGATAAAAGCGGCTATCAAACATTTCTCTTTAAGAAAATAAATGACCAGTGGAAAGTAGTGCATACACACTCATCTTCTAGAAATTATAACCCTAAAAAGAAGCACTAAAAATATATTTAAAAAAATTTGGTGTCAGTTTGATCTATGTCAATAACAATAAAGAGGTTTTATTAGATGATAGAGGTGTCGGAATTCGTCCTTGAAATTGCGACACTTTTTTACTAACAAGGGAGCAGGATAATAAAGAAAATATTTTTAACTAAAGTCGTGTTAGCGGCGTTAGCCTTGTCCGCTAACGTCTACGCGCAAGAGGAATCAACATTAGACATTGGGCGTTTTGCGGTGGCTGGTTATGGAGACGTTACTTTTGTGGATGCGAAAAATGAAAACTCCAGTATCGAGTCACGCTTTGTGCCTATATTCCTATTTCAACTATCGGAAAAAATTCATATTGAGTCTGAGCTTGAGTTTTCAATTGGAGAAAATGGGGAAACGGTGGTGGAAATGGAGTATGCCGATATTCACTATTTTTTAAATGACAATACCACTATTACCGCGGGTAAATTTTTATTACCTTTTGGACAGTTTGGTCCTAATTTACATCCTAGTTGGATTAATAAACTACCGGCGGTACCAGGTATTTATGGGCATGGTGGTAACGGTAGTTTAACACCCTTAATTCCGGTAATGTCAGATAAAGGTGTTAATGTGCGAAATGTGTTTAAAGTTGGGCAAGGCAAACTATTCACCGATTTTTATATGGTTAGTGGGCCACGAGAAGAGGCGGTGGTTGTGGGTGGCGCTGGCGTTCCTGGTGGGCATGGTTCCATTCCTGAAGTTGCTTTTGAGGCGGCAAAAGGTGATAACAATGGCAAGCAAGCCTATGGAGGTCGAGTGGCCTATGCGTTTTTGCCTAGCGTCGAAGTTGGCTATTCTTTTTATAGTGGCGCCTATTCAGATGATGGAAAACTGAATTACTCAGCTAATGCGATCGATGTGAATTGGATCACCTCATTTGCTACAGTTAGGGGCGAAATCATTAACACCGAAACCGATTTTATTGATCCTTTGGATGGCGAACAAGATTTATTTAAGCGTGGCGGTTGGTATTTACAAGGGAGCTGGCAAATGCGGCAATTAGGAAAAGAAGTATTTAATCCGGTCGAGTTGATTGTTCGATACTCTGAATTAAATGATGCTCTTGCAGGTAAACGATGGACGTTGGGCGTAGACTATTGGCTAGAAGCTAGTGCTGCACTGAAGTTTGCCTACGAAAATACAAAGCTTGAAGACGGTGACATCGATAACCGAATATTTGTTCAGCTAGCGTTTGGTTTCTAAAAGGAGAAGACTATGAAAAAGATTAAATTAATTACCTTAGCTTGGTTGCTTATGACGCATTTTTTTGCAATGCCTGTAAGTTCCAACGAGAAGGTTAGCAAGGTTGCTGAAGGTGCAAAACTCTACAGCGAAAATTGTGCACGCTGCCATAATGCCAGACCCGCCTCAGATTATACCAAAAGGGAATGGTCAGTTGTAATGCCGCATATGAGAGAAAAAGCACACATGACAGGCACTGAAACGTTGGCGGTCGAAGCTTTTCTTGATAGCACTTTAACCGCTGATGTAAAAAATAGTCGAGCAGCTGATGTGGCTCCTCAGCCAACTCGCTCTGCTGAAGAGTTAATTGCTCAGTTTGGCTGTCAAGGATGCCATTTAATCAATGGAGAGGGGGGTAATTTAGGGCCAACGCTTGACGGTGTCGTACAGGCTAAAGGTAAGAGTTTTGTCAAAAAGAAACTGAAAAACCCTAAATTTAATAACGCGGCTTCAGCAATGCCACAATTTCCGATGACAAGTTTAGAAATAGATGAAATCGTTGAATTTTTGGGGCAAAAATAATATTTTTATGATTGGACACAGGTTGCAGCATTTTAATTTCTTTAAAAAGCTTGACCTGTGTTTTACACCCCAGGTGTAAATTAAAGGCCTTGTATAAATAGATAAATTAAAGGAGTGGTTGATGACTGTTAGTGAGCTCGCCAAAACGTATCAAGTTTCTCTAGACACTGTCGGTGTTTTTCAAGCTAGTTGTCGCCTAAAGTTATAAATTTATGCCGCCCTGTTGATTTGTTCCACTAATTTTGGCTTATCTGGATTTAAGTAGACCTCACCGACAGGTTGCCAGTTTCTTGTCTCACCACTCCAACGGATCGGATTGTTTTTCTTAGCTCGTTGATAAACTTCATGTCTGGCTTTTAGTATCTTAATATCCTCGCCATTGTGACGCTGCTCCGGTGTCACAAATTTGATCGCACTATGCAAGTGCTCTTTGTTATACCAAGCGATAAATTCAGCCACCCAGCATCTTGCAGAGAGTAAGCCATCGAAGGGGCTCTCTGGATAGTTCGGTCGGTATTTTAATGTTCGAAATGCAGATTCTGAATAGGGGTTATCATTGCTCACCGATGGACGACTAAATGATGGAATGATCCCTAACTCTTGCAGCGTTGCCAGCAGGGTTGCTCCTTTCATCGGACTGCCGTTATCTGAGTGCAATACCACTTGATTTTTCTGGATGTTTTCTTGCTCACAAATAGCCGTCATTAAGTCTGCCGCTAAGGCGCTCGATTCATTCTGATAAACCTGCCAGCCAACAATTTTCCGGCTATAAATATCCAGTACCAGATAGAGGTACAAGAACACGCCTCGCACTTGAGTTGGCAAGTAGGTGATATCCCAACTATAGATTTGATTCGGCTTCGTTGCCGTGAGAGCCCGGGAGCTTGCTTCGGCGGTTTTTTTGTTTACTTTTTCTCGGTGCTTTAACTGTTTAGCGGCTTTAAGCACCCGATAAAATGTGCTCTCGGAAGCGATATAGCACCCTTCGTCCGCTAGCAATGGTACGATTTTACTCGGAGGTAAATCCGCATACTTATCTTCATTCGCAATGGCTAAAATTTGCTGTCGCTCTAACTCATTTAGCTTGTTTTTGGGCTCGTGATTGCGCTCTAGTCGTCCATCAATCTGGTTTGCTGATTGGCGCCAACGTTGGAATGTTTTGGCACTAATACCAATGATATCACACGCTTTAGATTGTCGAGCACCAGCGTCACACGCTTCGGTTATTAATGATAGGATCGCCTCTCGCTCACTGCTCATTGTAAGTTGTCCTCGTCGTTTCCCAAATCGCATTGACTTTTTTTTGGAGGACTAACAAGGCCGCCGTTTCAGCGAGCGCTTTATCCTTGCGATGAACTTCTCTTTTAAGCGATTTGTTTTCATTTTTCAACGCTTTCAGCTTCGCTTTTTCTGTTGGGGACTGAACGACTTGGCTAGAGGTGAAATCCTTTTTCCACTGGCTCAAATGATGTCGATGGAGACCTTGCTCGCGACAAATTGAACTGGCCTCTTCATCGCTTAACCCATCACATTGAATGATAATTTGAAGGCGTTCTTGTAAACTCCAATCTTGAGGTCTTTTTTCTTTTGATTGACTCATTAATCCAACTTCTGTTCCCGGCTCTAATGCTTGCTCTCGTGACTGTACTATCCACTTATTCAATGAGGATAGGCTTACCTGTAAATCATTGGCTACTTGTGACATCGTTGTCCCATTGGAACGACTCAATACCTTCTCTACGGCTTGTATTTTAAACGATTGACTAAATTTTGCTCTCATTTTTTGTACCTCTAAGTAAAATATTAGAGGCGACAACTAGTCTGACACAGGGGGCTGTTAGGTTTTACACCAAAAAAGGACTATTAAATCCGGTGAAATCTGCTTTAAATGGTTACAAGATATACTCTAAAAGAGAAAAGGAAAAGCTAAGATTTATCGTTAATGCTAGGAAAATGGGTTTTTCAATAAAGGACATTGAAACAATGCTTTATTCAAATCATATGGACAATTCAGGTTGCCCGCAAGTTAGCGAAATCATAGAGCGTAGGTTGATTGAAGCAGAGCAACAATTTCAACAAGTAAAGCATTTGAGAGAACAGATAAAATTGGTTGTTTCAAAATGGGAGCCTCTAAAGAGTAAAACATCTTTAAATAATTTTGTTTCTCATTTGGTTGATTGTTTTATGGATGAAAGTCAAGAACATGAATATATAAGTACAACAAAGAGGGCTATATAATGAAGGATCCAGTATGTAATATGAATGTGACTGAAGATTCCAGTCACTTTTTCCATTACCATGAGGCTAAATATTTCTTTTGCTCCAGTGGGTGTAAAGGAAAATTTGAACAGAATCCAGATAGCTATTTAAACCCTAAAAAAGCTAAGTCAGATGATAAAAATTTAGACAAAGATGCAATTTATACTTGCCCAATGCATTTAGAAATAGAAAACATTGGTCCAGGTTCTTGTCCAAAGTGCGGTATGGCGCTTGAACCAAAAGAAATTTCTTTAGTCACGGAAACGACCCTCTTCACTTGTCCTATGCATCCAGAAATAAAGCAGGATGAACCAGGAAACTGCCCTCTTTGCGGTATGGCGCTTGAAGCTATTAGCGTGACTCTTGAAGAGGAAAATGAAGAATTAAATGACATGAGTCGGCGTTTTAAATGGAGTGCTATTTTCGCAACGCCAGTATTTATTATCGCAATGATAGCAGACATTTTTCCGGCTATGTTACCTACAGAATTGTCGATGTCTAGCGTGCAATGGGTACAGTTTTTGCTTGCCACACCCGTGATACTTTGGGGTGCTTGGCCTTTTTATGTTCGAGCCATTCAATCGGTTAAAACGTGGAATCTGAATATGTTTACACTGATTGGACTTGGTGTTTCTGTTGCCTATTTATATAGTCTTATTGGGCTCTTCTTACCTAGTGTTTTCCCCGCAGAAATGCGTTCAAATGAAGGTTTAGTCCATGTCTATTTTGAGGCAGCATCAGTGATTGTTGCTTTGGTTTTGTTAGGTCAAGTACTTGAACTTAGAGCTCGATCTCAAACCAATGCTGCAATAAAACTATTGCTCGGCTTAGCTCCAAAAACGGCTAGAATTATTTTAGATGATGGTGAAGAGAAGGATATATCGTTAGACAAAGTCGTGTTAGGCGATCGTTTAAGAGTGCGGCCGGGAGAAAAGATTCCGGTCGATGGTCGAGTGGTAGAAGGTCATTCAAGCGTTAATGAATCGATGGTAACGGGTGAGCCGCTGGCTGTGAGTAAGGAGTTAGACGACCATTTAATTGGCGCGACAGTTAACGGTACTGGAAGTCTGGTGATGATTGCAGAGAAAATAGGAAGTGATACTCTGCTGTCTCAGATAGTAAAAATGGTGGCTGAGGCTCAACGCTCTAGAGCGCCTATCCAAAAAATGGCGGATACGGTCGCTGGTTTTTTTGTTCCTATTGTTGTTTTAATTGCTAGTTTGGCTTTCGTTGTTTGGTATGTTTGGGGACCAGAGCCGGCATTAGCTTATGCCCTAGTTAATTTTGTTGCTGTGTTAATTATTGCTTGTCCTTGCGCGTTAGGTTTGGCGACACCGATATCAATCATGGTTGGTACAGGCCGTGGAGCGCTAGATGGAGTGCTCATCAAAAATGCTGAATCGCTAGAGATACTAGAAAAAGTTGACACGCTAGTGGTTGATAAAACAGGAACCTTAACCGAAGGTAAACCCAAACTGGTATCGATTAAAGTCAATGAGGGTTTTCAGGAGAAAGATTTGCTTTCTGTGGTTGCCGGCATTGAAAAGCAGAGTGAGCATCCACTGGCTGAAGCTATCGTAAAAGGTGTAAAAGAGCGCGGAGTTAAATCGCAGGAAGTTACCGAATTTAGTTCAATAACGGGTATGGGAGTGATAGCTAAAATAGGACCTCAGGAAATTGCGCTGGGCAATATAGCCCTTATGGAAAAAATAGGTGTGCAAGACGTAAATCAAGAAGAGGGGGCTTTTTTTGCACAAGGTGATGAACTACGGGCTGATGGCCAAACGGTTATATTACTAGCAATTGATAAAAAACCGGCTGCTCTTTTGGGTGTTGCGGACCCTATCAAAGACTCGACACCTGAAGCGATTGAACAGCTTCACAAACAAGGTATCAAGGTGATTATGCTGACGGGTGATAATAGTGTTACCGCTCAGGCTGTAGCCGATAAACTGAATATCGACGAGGTAAGAGCTGACGTCCTTCCTGAACAAAAAGCAGAAGTGGTTATATCCTTTCAAGCCAAAGGGCGAGTGGTCGCTATGGCAGGAGATGGCATAAATGATGCGCCAGCTTTGGCTCAGTCAAATGTTGGTATCGCTATGGGAACCGGTACCGATGTTGCGATGGAAAGTGCCGGAGTTACATTAGTAAAAGGAGATTTAAGAGGGATTTTAAAGGCCATTATCCTTAGTCGAGCGACCATGAAGAATATCAGGCAGAATTTGTTTTTTGCTTTTATCTATAATTCACTTGGTATTCCTGTGGCCGCTGGAGTTTTATATCCTTATTTTGGAATTTTGTTATCGCCCATCATTGCCGCCGCAGCAATGAGTTTTAGTTCGGTGTCGGTGATCGTGAATGCGCTTAGGCTTAAAAAGCAAAGGCTTGTTTAAAATATTCGAATAATCGAGAGGAATTAATATGAAATATATAAAAATTAACGCATTTGTACCTATTTTAGGCTTTGAACAAGTCGAAGAAAAACTGAAAGAGAGCAATGTCCCTGGGATAACGATTTCTAAGGTTAAGGGCTATGGCAAGCACATGAATTTCTATTCCACTGATTGGCTGGATACTCATGTAAGAATAGAAGTCTTTTGTTCTCAAGATGAGAAGGACTTTATTTGCCAAGCAATAAAAGCCGGTATTAGTGGATTAGAAGTTCACAATGGTTTTGTTACCATTCAACCGGTGCAAGAAATATTTTTTCTCTCAGAACTTTCCGCCGCTAGTTAAAATATAAAATATCCTGAAAAATATAGGAGAGTCAGCCTTTCAAGGCTCTTCTATGTGCTAATTTTTGCAGCAGATAACTATTCCATCACTGTATAACCATTAGCTTAATAGGTCTATAGCCGGATTAAATGGCTAATTTCTATAGCGATCTTGATTGAACGCCAGTATAAAACATTAATTTCATGAGTAATCCTGCTAAATACTACCTTATAATGCCTTTGAGACTAACGCGCCTTGAAGTTTTTGTTAGTTTCTACTAGTTTTATTACAGGTAGTCATTCAACTTCAAAAAATCCTCATCATTCTTAGTCGATTTCTACAGTTAGAGACCTCAGTCAACTCATTCCAAGTTAACATTGCCTATATGGATATGCTGTATTAAAACGGTGGGTTGAAAATGGAAAACAATTTTGGATTATTTTTAAATGAGATGGAAATACATCATGACATTAGAAAAATTACACAACATTGTTGCTGACAGGCTTTTAAATCAGTTAGTAGCTTTTTTTAATCGATTTTCAATCAAAGTTAAAGTCACTCTCATAGCGGCTATTGGAATATTGGGCTTTAGCCTTTATTTGGGGTTTAATTATTTAACTGCTTCAGCCACCGACAAAAGCCTGTCTGAAATGAAACAAGTCAACTTCCCTGCCTTAACTCATCTTGCAAGCATTGATATAAACCTACTTAAATTTAAAGAGTCGATGACTTCTGCATTAGGTGCGGAAGATGAAGATATGTATGATGAAGGTGTTGAAATTGGTAAACAATTGACTCAAACCATTTTAAAAACTAGCCAACTTAACCCGAGTTTAGATCAAGAAATACAAGTTCTAGCAAAACAATATCAAGCTTATTTTATAGCGGTCACCGAACTAACCTTTAATATGATTGAGGGTAATATAAACGATGATTTAATTCCGAAAAAATTTCAAGATATGAATCAAAAGTTTGATGTTTTTGACCAATCTTTTAGGCAGTTTAAACAGCGTCAGTTTAGTCAATTTAAGAATGAATTATCCACTAATCAACTGGCTATGCATAATGCTATTCAATTGGGCTTTGTCGGTGCAGTCATACTTGTTGCTATTCTTGTACTAGTCTCCATCCTTGTAATAAAAAATATTACCTCCTCCATGGGGTATGCGATTAGTATCGCAAAAACCATCGCGGAAGGTGATTGGACCACAAAAATAGAGATTAAATCCAATGATGAAACTGGAATGCTGCTAGAAGCGATTAGAAAAATGCGTGATGGCTTGAGATCAACCATTGAAAAGGATATGAAAAAGCGCGCTGAAGAAGCGCTTAGAGTCAAAAGTGCGCTGGAATCAGCTTCCACAGGAATGCTCATTATAGATCGTGAACAGAAAATCATTTATCGCAACATGGCATTTAAGCAGATTGTAAAAGCACTTAAAAATCAATCGATTAGCATTGGTTTTGAGCAGGTTTTAAAGCAGCCGTTAGATATTTTTAATTTTTATCCTCTAAATGATCGCAAGTTTATTGGCGCAATTGAAGAGCCTTCTAGTCACGAACTAGAAGTTGGCAATGCCCATTTTTTAACCACCATTAGCCCAATTATTGATGATGACAAGCAACACATCGGGGCGGTTATAGAGTGGACCGATCGGACTGAGGCTGTCGAAAGACTAGTGCAAGAACGAAAAGTGGCGGCGGAAAACCTCGCTGTTAAGCAAGCCTTGGATAATGTTTCTACTAGCGTACTCATCGCCGATTCAAATCATCAGGTGACCTATATTAATGACTCAGCACAAACCATGTTTGGCCAAGTTGAAAAGCAAATTCAACAAAAATTTCCGAAATTTAAATCAAATAATATTCTGCATGCTGCGTTAAGTTTATTTAGTGACAACGATGAATCCAGCTATCGATTAATTGAACAATTAAAGCAAAGCCACCAAATGGAAGTGGTGACCGGTACTGCAACTTTAGCTTTAACGATTAGTCCAATAGCCACAGACCAACAACGCCTTGGTAGTGTGATTGAATGGAGAGATCGAACGTCAGAAATTGCCATAGAGAATGAGATAAACACCTTGGTTTCTAGTGCCAATGCTGGCGACCTTTCAACCCGAATTTCATTGCAGCAGAAAGATGGTTTTTTCTTGCGCTTGGCTGAGGGCTTGAACTCCTTAGTCGGTGTGGTCGATGGTGCGGTTAATGAAACCACAAAAATGCTTAATGCTCTGGCAAAGGGAGACCTTTCCGTTAGCATACAAGGTGAATACAGTGGTTCTTTTGATCAAATAAAGCAAAGCTCTAATGCCACGCTGGGAAAGCTAAAGTCAGTGATTGATGAAATAAAAGTACTGGTGGATGCCGCTAACAAAGGTGAATTAGATAAACGCGTAACTATGCAAGGCAAAAGCGGCTTTTTTGAGGAGCTTTCTGAAGGTCTCAATAGCCTCGTCAGTGTAGTTGATGGCGCCGTTGGTGAAACCACTCGAATGCTACAAGCAATAGCGGATGGCGAATTAACCGATAAAATGCAGGGTGATTATCATGGTGCCTTTGCTCAAATTAAGAATAGTGTCAATAATACCGTGGATAAATTGGTGGAAGTGGTGGATAAATTACGTCAACGTGCAACCAGCGTCATGGATGGTTCTAATGATGTATTGCAAGGCAATACCATCATGAAAAAACGCACCGAAGAGCAAGCTTCTGGTCTGGAAGAAACCGCGGCCACCATGCAAGAAATGACCGAAATGATTCAGCAGGGCAATGGTAAAAATTGAAACCGCCGAAGATTTTGTAAAACAAACCAGCGATATCGCTTCACAAGGCGGTAGCGTTGTTGGTGAAGCCATCAATGCTATGTCAGGTATTAACCGTTCCAGCAAGGAAATTGGAGACATTATTGGCGTGATAGATGACATCGCTTTTCAAACCAATTTATTGGCGCTTAATGCTGCCGTTGAAGCGGCTAGAGCCGGTGAACAAGGGCGAGGGTTTGCGGTAGTCGCTTCTGAAGTACGCAATCTGGCCGGCCGTAGTTCAATCGCGGCAAAAGAAATCAAAGATTTAGTTCGTGCCAGTGAGGTGGAAGTAGATAGAGGTACTAGCCTTGTTAATCAATCGGGTGATTCATTACAAAAAAATTGTCACCAGTATTGAAAAGGTAACCGGACTGATTATTGAGGTAGCTTCTGATTCACAGGGTCAACTGAATAGCATTACACAAGTCAATAGCGCGGTAAAACATATGGACCATAACACTCAGAAAAACAGTGAGCTAGTGGAGCAGGTTGAAACATCCAGTCGGGATATGTCAGAGCAAGCGCAACAGGTCACCGAAGCGCTGAGCTTTTTTAAGACTAATTAGTGGTCACTAGTGGTGGCCTTAGTTATTTTTACTTGTTATAGGTTTCGTACAAAGTTCGCGTTGAATACAAAAAAGGCTGATTTCTTGTATCTCTTATTATAGAGAAGAAATCAGCCCTAGTCTTAATCGACCAATTTATTTATAGAATTTCAAATATGCCCATCATACCAGCATCTTCATGTTCTAGAATATGACAGTGGTACATGTATCTTCCAATATTGATCACGGGGTCAAACTTGCCGATAAATCTTACCGTTTCATCAGGTTGAACCAATACTGTATCAATCCAACCTAAATCAACGCCTGTTGCCGGCACTAAAGTACCACCGCTAGGCCCTCTATCTAGGATCTGCCATTGTATCGCATGGGCGTGGAAGGGATGCGCCATGCCTGAAGTGTTACTTATTTCCCAAACTTCGGTTGCGCCGGAGGCAACCGATTCATCGACTCGATTGATATCGAAAGTTTTATTATTGATCAGAAATTGCATACCACCGCCGCCTCCGCCACCTTGCTGGCTCATCACAAAAGTCCGCGTGACACTGGCATCCGCTTCTAGCCAGCGAGTATTGATATCGGCATTATTGGGTAGTGCGGTGTATAGATTAATCGGGTCAGTTTCTTGTGTTGAGACATTAAACTGCATCACGTCAAAAGCGGTGCCGTTGGCCATGCCACCACCGCCACCCATGCCACCACCATCGTTGAATGCACGGCTAATCAACTTAACCTGTTGATTCAATAGACTTGCAAAATCAACCACTATTTCGGCTCTTTCGCCAGCGGATAATTTGACGTGATCAGTAACTACCGGTGTATTTAATAAACCACCATCAGTACCAATCACCTTAAAGGTAGCGCCGGAATCTAGTGCAAAGTCATAGCTTCTGGCATTGGAGCCATTAAATAGTCGAAAGCGATATTGGCGTGTTTTGACCTGTAATTCGGGCATTTCAACGCCATTCACTAATACTTGATCACCAAGCATACCATTGCCTGAGCGGTAAACCAGATCACGACGACCGGTATTGAAAGGATCACTGGCAAACTCTCTATCTTGTACCAGTAATGCCACATCAAAGGCGCCGTTTGGCAATTGGTTATTGTTTTCTAAGCTGGAGGTAATGCTATCAGTAAGGATAAATGCACCTGCTAGCCCTTTATATACTTGAGTGGCAGTCGTACCATGGGCATGTGGATGAAACCAGATAGGGGCAGCCGGTTGCGACATGGTAAATTGATAGGTACGGGAATTACTTGGCGCTATGGGAAAATCTGGTCCACCATCTTCAACACCTGGGATCTTAAAACCATGCCAATGAACTGTTGTTTCTTCACTACTGGTGGTTAAATTATTGTTAACCGTGACCGATATTTGGTCGCCTCGTGTGGCTGCAATAACCGGCGGTAATTGAAGGCCATTGTAGCGCATCATCGGTGTTATCCAAGTGCCGTTGGGTGTCTCTACCGTGACATCAATATTTTCTTCAGCATTAAGTGTATAGGTTGCAACGCCATTGACCATCGTGGGTGTCAGCACTGGCAGTGATTTAAATGCGGGCAAACTGGCGGTTGCCGCTGTTACAGTGACCACCAGAGGGGTTGCTGGAATTGCGGTGGTATTACCATTGTTATCGCTGGCTTGCAGTGTGACATTGAACGTACCGCTGTTGGCATAGCTGACAGAAATAGGGCCGCTAGTATTAGCGGTGGTCGGCGAACCACCCTGAAAATCCCAAGCATAAGTGATTGGGTCGCCTTCAGGATCGGTGACACTGCTATCAAAAACAATGGTTGCACCCTGTACAACGGTTAAATCCCCGCTTGATCCGGTGGTTCCATCACCATTATCATGGCTAATACTACCGCTTGGTGCGGCATTAGCAACGGCTGAAACGGTTACGGTTAATGATGTTGCACTAGAGGCTAATCCTTTGCTATCAGTCACCACAAGAGAGACAGACACACTGCCAGCAGCAGAAAAAGTGACGGCTCCAGGGTTAGCCGCGGTTGATGACTGGATAGAGGTAGCCGCGCCACTAAAAGTCCAAGCATAGGTTAAGGGGGTATCACCATCCGCATCAGAGCTAGTATCTCCCATAAAACTGATGGAACCGCCTTCTGTTACCGTTTGATCGCCTGCAGGGGCAATGACTGCGGTTGGCGCTTGGTTGGCTGGCGTTGTATCGGTGGTTGTACTACCACCACCACAGCCAAATAATCCTATTAATAAAGCCACGGCCGCTAATTGGCTGTTGCCTTTTAGATAATTAAATATTTTCAAAATGCTGACTCCTTTTTTAAATTCTTCAATTGTTGGTTGCTACAAATTGAAGCCTTTGGTGTAAATGATGTAATATATATAAGATATTTCTAATGTAATAGCAATCTCCGACAGCGATTAAGCGATAAACGGACCTTTTTGCTGGTTAAAATGTGAACTGGATGGGTTAATTCAAAAAAAAGAGAAGGTTACTAACCTTCTCTTTTATCACCCTAGTGGCTCAATATAGAACATTCAACGACATTAAAACATTAAAAACGCCCATTCTACGGCAAAAGATGTTTCTGAACTACCGATGGCAGGTGTTGACCGATTAAATTCAAATTTTAAAGCATTGGTCTCTGTTAAATCATAGCGCAAAGCGATGAGGCTCTTACTGCCAGGAGAGGCACCTAGTAATTGAAAATAATTGTCATTGCTATCAAAATCAAGCTCTTCTTGACGCACAATGATTTTAACTGATTCAGAGGCTTGCCACGTCCCTTGTAGGTAATAAGCCGTTCCTGTGTGGGTTTCTTGCGCTGCAATTAGACTATCATTATTAAATGAATAGTATTCCAAAGCAATATTAAAACTGTCGATATCCCAGCTAGCGTCAACACCCGTGATAAGCTGATCAATCAAGTCATCTCCGGTATTAATGTTGGCGAAATTAATACCTGTTCCGGCTTCGCCTATTTTACCTGAATAAAAGAAGAAACTACCTTCCATTGTGGCATCTTCATCAGCCAAAGAGACTCGCCCCCAATGGCCTTATTACTATTACTGTCACCGGCATCACCAATCCCAATTTCAGGTTTATTATCTGGTGTGACGGAAAGTCCACCATCACTGTCAATCGAAGGGCCATTGGATATAAAGGCTTCATAGGAAATACTGCCCCAGCTAACAGGAATTTCACCCCATGACATTAAGCCAACCACATGAACCGGAAGCACACCGGCTGCACCATCTTCAAAATCTAAAAAGAACGGACGGCTAATGGTGTTTTGCATATAAGCACCATGATGGTATGTGCGGTTCCAGCTACCTAATGGACTATGAAAGCGTCCAATACCGAGTGTCATAGAGTCATTGAGTTCTCTGGCGACCCATACTCGCTCTAAGTCGGTGACTAGCCCATCTCCACCATTTTCAAACACGTATTCAACAAAGCCTCTGGTTTTATCGTCTAGTTGGGTGGTGGCGTAAAAATCCAGTGGGCCAAGAGCAAAGCCATCATTAGTACCAGCTTCGGAGCTACCACTATATCCAGCACTGCCGAAGAGAGTAAAATCCACCGCTTGAGCCGGTGCGGAAAGGGCAAAGGATAAAGCTAAAGTTAAAGAGGGAATCGTCTGTTTAATCATTTTCATTTTGTTCATCCTTTAAAATGTGCCAAGCACTTTAACAGAATCAGTTACCTTATCGGCACTGATATAACCAATTGCATTTTTATTGCTACTGACCCATTCGATAATGCTGTCATCATCTGATAAGCGTTTTGCGGGAAAGTTTTTACCGCTAAACATTTGTTTACTCCAATAGAGTTTAATTTGAGCTGGGTTCTTTTTGGCCACCTTCTTATAAAATGCGGAATAATTTGCTGAACTTGGATCGACATCCACTGGAACCAGATTGCCAGAGTCACCAACTTTTTTAATTTTACTAAGCCATAGTTTCTTGACCTGCTTGATGTTAAGAGAATTGATACTTAAATCCTTGTTGGCTATTACTGCAATTTCGCCAGCGGTCACGCTTGCTGCCTGCGTGGAAAATAAGCAAACAAAGACGAAAATTTTGAGATGTTTTTGCATAATATTATCCTGAGATTCCGATGTTGGTTTGTTAATTTGTTGTCGATGGATGACAGAACCTGCCCACTAGGGCTTAAAAATAGGATCATCCAGTTAAAAGACTAGTTCAAATAAGCAAAATCGCAAATATTTGCGCAATAAATAGCCATGTAGTTGTTTGAA
Organism: Enterobacterales bacterium; assembly: GCA_030949565.1. GTDB lineage: Bacteria > Pseudomonadota > Gammaproteobacteria > Enterobacterales > Kangiellaceae. The sequence goes on along the minus strand of JAUZSK010000001.1, from coordinate 28,848 downwards.
AATCGCTATTTTGCATTTATTTTTCGTCAAAAAGGTCTATATTAAAATAATATACAGATATAAACGATTTAGGATTTGAGGCGAGACGGATGAAAAAAGGCATTAAACTAGGGCATAAATTAATGGCCATTGTGTCAGTAGGCATCTTAGGCTTTGTATTAAATGTGGGCTACTATTATTCAGTTTCCAATGCCAATCAAGAAAGTTTAAATGCTATTGAAAATATCTATTATCCCATTTTGGAGCATACCGATAAGGCTATTATTCTGCTGGAAAACCTAAAACAAAAATTCACCGATGCCGCGGGTCTTGGAGAAACATCATATCTTGACGCGGCCCAAGAAATCGACCAACAAATAGAACTGCAAGAATCTCAAATTCTAAACCTCCTTAAAACAAATCCAAATAATGTTGAAAACCAGTTACCTGTGTTTCTTAAAAGCTATAAACAGTATTTTAAGCTGGCTTTCGCGCTCACTGAAAGTATGATTGATGAAACCGTTGATTTTTCCACTATTGGGCAAAAAATTGAAGCCATTAATAAGAGTTATGACCAGACCCATGATAGTTTAGCGTCCTTTTCTAAGTCCTATCACCAATTGTTTACTGAAAAATTAATTGCAACCACCGAATCAACTCAGTCTGCTTTAGTGGTGAGCTTAATTGTTGGTGTCGCTACATCGTTATTTTTATTGTTTACCGGGCTAGCGATTTCTCGTGCCATTGTGTCTAACGTTGATCGGATTAATCAATCACTGGTTGAGATGGCGACTGGACGGGGTGATCTAACCAAGCGATTAGTGGTCAAAGGTAGTGATGAAATAGCCGATCTCTCTATTGCATTTAATGCCTTTGTTGAAAAGTTGCAATCAATCTTACAAGATATTACTCAATCAACCCACCAGTTGACTACAGCGGCGGAAGAAATGCAGGATATGTCAGGGATTAGTCAACAGGGCATAACTCAACAGCATGAAGAAACTCAAGTGGTTTCGATTGAAATGAACCGTTTGGGTGAAACGGTGAGTAATATCTCCAGTGCCACTGAAAAAGCCTCAGCAATAATGCAACAAGCTCGCGGTCATTCCGACAATGGAAGAATGGTTTTACAAAAAACAGTTTCATCAATTAACTCATTAGCTGAAAGTGTGGAACAATCCTATGACACCATCGAAAACTTAAAACAGGATAGTAATAGCATTGGCACCGTGCTGGATGTGATTAAATCAATTGCCGATCAAACTAATCTTTTGGCACTTAATGCGGCGATTGAAGCTGCAAGAGCAGGTGAAATGGGGCGTGGTTTTGCGGTGGTGGCAGACGAAGTCCGATCACTGGCAGCAAAAACTCAAGAGTCAACACAAGAAATCGAGCAGATTATCGACCGTTTCCAGACCTCTACCTCAAATGCCGCCGAAGTCATGGAAAAAAGGTCGTACACAGGCCACTGATACCGTCGAACACGCAGGTAAGGCGGAACTATCTTTAACCAATGTTGGTAAGGCTTTTGAGGAAATTAAACAGGTTAACTCAGAAATCTTGGAAGTCGTCAAAGAACAGGTTTCCGTAGCTCAGGTGGTGGATAACAATTTATCCAATATGAATGACCTTGGCAATCAAACCGCTGATGGCGTTGGTAAAACCCATCAAGCGAGTTCCCATGTAGCGGAGCTTTCCGGCAAATTAAATTCTTTGGTGGCGCAGTTTAAGGTTTAATTGTTTTGAAAAATTGAGATTAGTGGTTTCATCTAGGTCTGTTGAGATGGTTTCTTCTTGTCTCTATAGCGAGAGACAATATCCCAAATAGAAACCCCAATCATAAGTGCCAAAGCAGAATAGGTGACTTTTGCACTCCAGCCATGTTGAAACCAAGGATAAGCGATAGCAAAAGTAAAATAGGACCCGCCATTCCAATCAGACTTTTCAACCAACGCCGATGGGAAAACCAACTAAGGGCATGGATGATCAGTGTTAGCCAAGCAAAAATTGGTAAAAGCGTATTGATAAAAAACCATTCCCATTGCCCTAAAAAACTTAGTCCTAGCGCCCCACCTAAGGTTGCGATAGCAGGAAAACACATGGAACAGCCCATAGCCGCAGTTAGCGATCCTAATGATCCTAATTTATCGCCAATGGCTGTGATATAGTTGATTGGATTGCTCATAGTGAATACCTTTTACTGATTAAATAGCGAGTTGGTTATTCAAAGAGTATAAACTATAAAGCTAACTTCAGGGTCAAGCAAAGCTTGGCTAAAAAATACAAAGAGGTCTTTTATGTATCCACATAATTCCGATTGGCAAAATATGCAGGTCTATTTTGATGCGTTTACCGAAATCAGCCAACAGTTTTTTGATCGGCTTGATGATGAAACGGTGGCTAAGCTAAAAGTCGATTTAAAACCACAAGCACTATCCGATAGCGGGCTGGATTTTTCAGAAGTCGTTGAACGGTTAAAACAACAGGTGATCCCACAGTTATCTGCCGCACGTGGCCCCCGTTATTGGGGGTTTGTGACTGGAGGTGCCACGCCGATTGCAACTTTCGCTGATTGGCTGGTGGCTACCTTTGATCAAAATGTGCATAAAGCCGGAGATTCGGTTGCTTCTTTAATTGAACTGCAAGCGATTGAATGGTTATGTGAGCTGTTTGAATTACCAAAAACCTTTCAAGGATTGATGACCACCGGAGCAACCGCCAGCAATTTTTTAGCGGCTTGTTGCGCCAGACAATTTGCCGGGCTGAAGCAGGGTATTAATGTGGCGCAGCAAGGGGTTTATGGGTTGGATGTTGATATATTTTCCACCACGCCACACGCCAGTATGTGTAAAAGCCTCGGTATGAGTGGTTTAGGGCAAAAACAGTTTCATCCGATTAAGGCTTTACCTGATTCAGAGGCGATGGATGTTAATGATTTGGCGTTTTGCCTTTCCCAGTCAACAGCCAAAGCCAAAATTGTGATCGCTAGTGCCGGCACCGTAACCACCACCGATTTCGATGACTTAGCCGCGGTGGCAAGTATTTGCCAAAAATTTGGTGCATGGTTGCATGTGGATGCTGCCTTTGGTTTATTTGAACGGGTGGTAATGGGGACAGAGGGAAAAACCAAAGGCATTGAAAAGGCGCATAGCATTACATTAGATTGTCATAAATGGTTGAATGTACCTTATGATTGCGGTGTTTTTTTAACTCAGCATCGTGATTTACTCGAACAAAGTTTTGATCTTCCAGCGCCTTACCTTGCGAATGAATCCACCACACCCGATTTTATGTCGTTAGGGGTTGAAAATTCTCGCAGATTTCGAGCCTTACCGGTTTGGCTTTCATTGTTAGCCTATGGTAAACAAAGTGTAAAAGACTGGGTTGAATCGAATATCAATTTAGCCAAACAACTCGCCGACTGGATTGATGATTCTGATGACTATGAACTAGTGCATCCCTGTCAAATGAATGTGATTTTGTTTCGACCCACGGCGAAAGGTCTTTCTCAATCTCAGATGGATCAAAAAACCAAAGCCTTACTTAAAAAGATCAATACCGATGGCCGTTTATTTTTAAGCCCTGGAATTTGGCAAGGACAAGAAATTATCAGAATCGCTTTAAGTAACTGGCAGACTCAGCAGCAGGATATTGAAGTCGCTATCCAGGTGTTAAAAGATTGCATCTAACGTTTAGCAACTTAATTGATCAACCGCCAAAAACAATAAAACCGCAGAATTTGCGGTTTTATTGTTTGAAAAGGTTAATTTTTAAAATTAACTTTGGTCACTGCTCTCTTGCGGCTTATCTTCAGCAGCCGGTGCTTCGGCCGCAGGTGCTGGTGGATCAAGCAAGACCTTGCGGCTTAATCGGATGCGTCCTTGACGATCGACTTCAAGTACCTTGACATCGAGATCTTGACCAACGGTTAGGTAATCGGCAACCTTGTTGACCCGCTCATGGGCAATTTGAGAGATGTGCAATAAACCTGTTTTATTACCCATAAACTCAACAAAAGCACCAAAATCAGCAATTTTGACTACTTTACCTGTATAGGTTCTACCGGCTTCAACATCTTCTGTTAACTCTTTGATGCGTTGAATGGCTAAATCACCGGAGGCTTTTTCCACCGCGGCAATTTTTACTGTACCGTCTTCTTCGATTTCAATGGTCGCGCCGGTTTCTTCAGTCAATGCGCGGATAGTAGATCCGCCTTTACCAATTACATCACCAATTTTCTGAGGATCAATTTTAACCAAAGTAATTCTTGGCGCGTATTCAGAGATATCTTCGTTAGGCTTAGCAATGGCTTCATTCATGGTGTTTAGAATATGTAAACGACCACCTTTGGCTTGATGCAAGGCTTTTTCCATAATTTCTTGGTTGATACCTTCGATTTTAATATCCATTTGCAATGCGGTGATACCTTCTTGTGTACCGGCCACTTTAAAGTCCATGTCGCCCAGATGATCTTCATCACCCAAGATATCAGAAAGTACCACATATTGGTCACCTTCTTTAACTAAACCCATAGCAATACCGGCTACCGGCGCTTTCACTGGAACACCGGCATCCATCAATGCCAAGCTAGTACCACAAACCGAAGCCATTGAACTTGAACCATTGGATTCAGTGATTTCAGAAACCACACGAATGGTGTAGGGGAAATCTTCTTTATTAGGAATAACCGCCTGCATACCGCGTTTGGCTAATTTACCATGACCAATTTCACGGCGCTTAGGCGCACCCATAAAACCGGCTTCACCAACACAATAGGGAGGGAAGTTGTAATGTAGCATAAAGGTTTCTTTCGATTCACCAAATAAACCATCATGGATTTGCCCATCACGCTCGGTTCCAAGCGTTGCTACGACAAGCGCCTGAGTTTCGCCACGAGTGAATAAAGCAGAACCATGAGTTCTTGGTAAAACACCGGTTCGAATATAAAGCGCACGAACCATATCGCTTTCACGACCATCAATTCGAGGGTTACCTGCAATTACGCGATTACGAACCACTGATTTTTCAGTTTTAGAAAAGGCTGATTTAACATCATCAAGGCTGGGAGAATCTTCTGCATCGGTAACCAGTGAGGCGACGGTGGCTTGTTTGATTTCTGAGAGCTTGTCTTGACGAGCCAATTTATCGGCAATGGCATAAGCTTCGGTGATGGCATCTTTTGCTGAGGCTTCAACCTGAGCGATAACCGCTGTATTTTCTGCTGGCGCTTGCCAATCCCACTTAGGTGTATTAACTTCGGCGGCAAATTCTTTAATCGCCTTAACAGCGACTTGCATTTCTGCAAAACCAAACATAACTGCGCCTAACATGATCGATTCAGAAAGCTCTTTGGCTTCAGATTCAACCATTAATACAGCATTTTCAGTACCGGCTACCGCTAAATCGAGTTCTGAGTCTGCCATTTCATCAAGGCTACCATTGAGCATGTATTCGCCGTTTTTATAACCGACTCTGGCTGCGCCAACCGGTCCATTAAAAGGAAGACCAGAAACGGCTAAAGAGGCTGATGCACCGAGTAGTGCGACGAGTTGAGGATCAACTTGTGGGTTGACAGAAATAACGGTACAAACGATCTGTACTTCATTCATAAAACCTTTAGGGAATAAAGGGCGTAAAGGACGGTCGATTAGACGCGCAGTTAAGGTCTCACCGTCAGAAGGACGATTTTCACGCTTGAAAAAACCGCTTGGGATTTTACCCGCTGCGTAGCGTTTCTCTTGATAGTTAACCGTCAATGGGAAAAAGGCTTGTCCTTCGCGCATTTCTTTTTTGCCAACGGTCGATACTAAAACAGTGGTACCTTCTACGTCGATGATTACGCAACCGGAAGCTTGTCGAGCGATTTCACCGGTTTCTAATGTGACTGTTCTGCTGCCATATTGAAATGACTTTTTGATAGGATTCATTTGTTTTCCTTAAATGGTAAATTGAATGATTATGGAGACTTCTTAGCTCGCTTAATCATTCAAAGGTTTATATATGCTCAGACTATTCAGTTGATGTCTTGTAGAAAACCTCAATAGAATAACCTAAGCCTGTATATGTATGTCGCTTTTTAATACACAAAAAAGGGGCAAAAAGCCCCTTTTTTACTTAGCCTGCGACTAGCGACGTAAACCGAGTTGTCCGATCAAAGTAGTATATCGTGTGACATCCTTACCTTTTAAATAATCGAGTAATTTCCGACGCTGGCTAACCATTCTCAAAAGTCCGCGACGGGAATGATGATCATGGATGTGTTCTTTAAAGTGGCCTTGAAGATGATTGATTTGATGAGATAGAAGAGCTACCTGTACTTCAGGTGATCCTGTATCGCCTTCGCCTCGACCATATTCACTGACAATTTTTGCTTTTGCTTCTGCGCTTAGTGACATTAAATACTCCAAATAGTAGTAAACTAAAAACAAGCGTAGCCAATCACTAATTCAGCTACACCAAGACGGGCGAGATTGTACAGCAGGGCTAGGTTTCAAGCAAGCTTAAGGCTAACAATAATCAGTGTTTTAGCCGGTTTAGGCGGGTAAATCGGATAAAAAGCCTTTATTTAGCTTTTTACACCTGATAAACGGCAGAAAAACCAGTAAAAACAGCTTATTAGTGTTGAGGAGATTGCCACGTCGCTGCGCTTCTCGCAATGACCGGCATCTTCTCCACCAGCCCTGTCATTACGAGGAGGAACGACGCGGTAATCTCTGTCAAGTATAGCGTGAGCTAGATTGTAAAGGCACTTTGGTAGGTTGCGGTTGAGCTGGCGAAACCCAGCGTCATTCATTGCCAGCAGGAACAGCATTAGGATTTGCATACTAATTTCCCATTGCACCCAGCTGGTTATAGTTTTATGATATAGAAAATAACTTTTGGTATTTAATAACTATGACTTTAAATGAATTCGTTATGTAGTGGCGGTTGCCAAAGCCAAACACTTTAGTAAAGCGGCGGAGATGTGCAACATTAGTCAGCCTTCCCTAAGTATCGCCATTAAAAAACTGGAAGATGAACTCGGTATCACCATTTTTAAGCGTGGTAAACGCAATATTGAAATCACGCCAGATGGTGAGTCTGTGGCGCAGCAGGCGCAAAAAGTGTTGGATGAAGTGGCTCAACTCGGCTACCTAAAACATAAAAAACGAGATCCATTAGCCGGTATTATTCGGTTAGGTGCTATCTTTACCGTGGGTCCTTATCTTTTCCCCTCACTGATCCCTATTTTACGCCATAAATACCCACAAATGCCGCTACATATTGACGAGGACTACACCGAAAACCTGCGGCGTAAATTACTTCAAGCTGAAATCGATGTAGCCGTTTTAGCCTTGCCTTTTTTCGACCCCGCATTGGAAACCATGGAAATCTATACCGAGGACTTTATTTCCTTGTTTTATGATAGCCACCCTTTTTCTAAAAAGTCCGAAATATCCATTAATGATATCAAAACCAATGAGCTATTAATGCTCGGCAAGGGTAATTGTTTTCGTGACCAAGTGATTGCCGCCTGCCCACAATGTTTATCGCCCCAATCGGGCAATGAAAGTTGGGTGGTCGGTAGTTCTTTAGAGACGATTCGTCATATGGTAGCGATGAAAATGGGTATCACGGTGATGCCGATTACCGCCTTGGCTAAGCAAGCCGATTACCCTGGACTTGATTCCCGTCCTTTCACTGACCCCGTTCCTCAAAGGCGTATTGTGTTAGCTTGGCGAGCCAGTTTTCCACGTAAAAAAGCCATTAAAGTGCTAGCTGAAAGCTTACAAAAGCACTCAAAGGGCAAGTAGACTTGATTAAACTTGACCATTCTAAATTGCCTTAAACGCGTGATTAAATTGAGCGATTCCAGATGAGTATGAGATCATGAAATTAGCGCAAATATCGGTGGAATCACTTAAAGGCGTTGGTGATAAGTTATCCGCCAAGTTGGCTAATTTAGGGATCGCAACACTGGAAGACCTTTTATTCCATCTGCCGTCTCGTTACCAAGATCGAAGCCGTATTCACCCGATTGCCAGTCTCATTACTGGTCAAGCGGCGCAGGTGTTTGGGCAAATCGAAGCGGCGGATATTGTGTTTGGTAAGCGCCGATCTCTAGTCTGCAAAATAGCCGATGCGAGTGGAACAATAGACCTGCGTTTTTTTTATTTTTCCATGGCACAAAAAAAGCAATTAAAGCCTGGTGATTATCTTCAGTGTTATGGTCAAGTGGTTCAAATGGGTCGCAATTTAGGCATGATCCACCCCGAAATTAAATATCGCAGAAGCAACCCAAATCCTGAATTAGCAGAAGCCCTTATTCCCATTTATCCCACCACCGAAGGTCTGCAACAGCGCAGTTTTCGCCGATTAATGACGCAAGCTTTGGATCTTTTATCGGAAAATACAGTTGAAGATCTTTTGCCCAAATTGATACTTGAAAACAACCATTTCCCACCCTTGTCTTCAACCCTAGCCTTTTTACATCAACCGCCATTGGATTTTGCTATTAGTGATCTATTGCGTGGCGATCATCCGTTAATCAAGCGCTTGGCATTTGAAGAATTGGTGGCGCAACAACTTGGGCTTTTGCAGCGCAAACAATTGCACCAGCAAACGCCAAGTATTCAGATTGCAAATGATGAGAAGGCTGCCCAGCAGCTCGAAAAAAGCTTAGCATTTCAATTAACCGCCGCGCAGCAACGAGTGATCAAACAAATCCAGCAGGATCTCGAACGAAATTATCCAATGATGCGTTTAGTTCAAGGTGATGTCGGTTGTGGTAAAACCCTGGTGGCAGCTTTTGCAATGCTGGCGGTTGCTTCGAATGGACAACAATCCGTATTAATGGCACCCACCGAGCTGTTAGCCGAACAACACTACACGGCGCTCAGCGAATGGTTTGTACCTTTGGGATTTGAGGTCGTGATCTTGATTAGCTCGATGCCAAGTAGCGATAAAAAACATTCATTGGCGGCTATTACGGATGGTTCGGCCGCGATTATTGTAGGAACTCATGCTTTATTTCAACAACAGGTTGAATTTGATCACCTGAGCCTGGTCGTCATTGACGAACAACACCGCTTTGGCGTGGAGCAGCGTAAACGATTACTGGACAAAGGCAGTCATTCAACGGCTTCGCAGCAATCGCCGCATCAACTGATTATGTCTCCACACCCATTCCACGAACCTTGGCGCAAGCGGCCTACGCGGATCTCGACTTATCCACCATTGATGAGTTGCCACTAGGTCGAAAACCCATTGAAACCTCTGTGATTAGCGATATTAAGCGCGATCAGGTGATAAACCGAATTGAACAAGCCTGTAAAAAGGATCAGCGTCAAGTCTACTGGGTTTGTACTCTGATTGATGAATCAGAAGAAATTGAAAGTCAGGCCGCCGAAGCGGCTTATCAACAACTCAGTCAGCAGTTACCCAGCCTAAAAATAGGTTTGGTTCACGGACGCTTAAAATCAGTCGAAAAAAATGGCGTTATGCGCGCGTTTAAACAGGGTGAACTGGATATTCTGGTTGCCACCACTGTTATCGAGGTGGGTGTCGATGTACCAAACGCGACCCTAATGATTATCGAAAACCCGGAGCGTTTAGGTCTGTCTCAACTGCACCAATTGCGTGGCCGAGTCGGGCGTGGGGACAAGCAAAGCTATTGCGTTTTAATGTATCACGCGCCACTTTCTGGCAATGCCAAGCAACGTTTGAGCATAATGCGTGAAACCAATGATGGTTTTAAAGTGGCACAGCAGGATTTAATGCTACGCGGTGCTGGAGAAGTGTTAGGGACGCGGCAAACCGGTGAAATGTTGTATCGGTTTGCCGATTTAGCCAGAGACAGCGATCTTCTACCCCAAGTGATAAAAGTCGCGCAAAATATACTGCTTGAATATCCCCATCTTATCCAGCCTTTGAGCCATCGTTGGCTTAAAAGTGCAGGCGATTTAGCCAAGGTCTAAAGAGAGGTTCTAGGTTCTAGGTCCTAAAACCTCCTTTCCCTTGACTATCATTTTGGTGCATTTCTAAACCCTTTTTGATTATTTGTACTAGACTCTATTAATGCCTATTCGTATTTTATCAATTCAAGGCAACAGTTTGATTTTTATAGATAATCGCGGTATGTAGAAGGAATTTTCCATGTGGTGGAAAGCAAAAATAACAATTGATCCGGCTGAACTTGAAGCAGCACAGCAAAAAATCTTGGCATTACAGCAGGAAAATGAACTGCTGCATAAAATAAAAGAGGTTGCTGATGATCAAAAAGATCGGGCAATTGAACACGAGCGAGAAGAAATTGAGCTTAGAGATATGTTGGTTTCTGGGGCTGAAGTGATTAATCGTATCCGTGATGCGGTGGCTAATTCATTTGAAGATTTAAGCAATCAGCGCGAGATCCTCAATACCTCAGTACACAGTTTTGACCAGATACATGTACTTATGTCAGGCATTGCTGACAATTTATCAAGCATTAAAAATAAAACCGGCGAGGCAGGTCAATCCATGGTATCGCTGAGTGAAAGTGGCCATGCGATTGCGCAGTTTGTCAGTCAAATACAGACCATTTCTGATCAAACCAATCTTTTAGCGCTTAATGCGGCCATTGAGCCGCGCGAGCCGGCGAGCAGGGGCGTGGATTTGCTGTGGTGGCGGATGAAGTTCGCTCTTTAGCACAAAAGTCCGCAGCGGCATCCTCCGAAATTACCCGTATTGTTTCAGCGATTACCGAGCAAACCAGTCAAACGCAAACTCAAATTAAAGAAAGTGAAGATTCCGCCAATAAGTTATTTAGCGAAACCGGTAATGTGCAGATGATTATCGGCGATATTACCGATGTTTCTAAGAACATGTTCCGTGTTATTGATGAGTCTACCCATTCTAGCTTTATGCAAACGGTTAAGTTAGATCATGTTACCTGGAAATCTGAGGTTTATCGGGCTATTTGGGGTTTGTCGGATAAGACGGTTCAAGATTTTGCCGATCACCACCAATGTCGATTAGGCAAATGGTATTACCAAGGCAAGGGCAAAGATTTTAAGTCTCATAGCGCCTATAAACGCTTAGAAAAACCCCATGAAAACGTACATAAAGGGGGGATTATGGCACTTAACGCGGTAAAAAATGGCGATAACAGCCAAGTTAAGGCTGGTTTAAGCTTAATGGAATCAGCTAGTACTGAGGTGATTGATATACTAACTGAGTTAGAGGCGGTTAAGTTAGAAACCAAAACATTTGGTGCTGGAGATACAGAGCTATTCTAAGTGTTCCGCTTTTTATTGATATATTTAGTCTAACCTGCAACAACCCCAAATAAATGCCCCACCATTGATGTAATTAACATGGCTAAGGCACCCCAAAATAACACCCGTATGGCGCCCTTAGTCGGGCTAGCACCGCCGGCTTTAGCTGCCATCACGCCGAGTAATGTTAAAAACAATAAACTGGAAAAAGCGATGACTTGTAGCAGTTGAGTATGCGCAAGTTGGTAAATAATGGCGGTATAAGCGGCCAATAAAGGTAATGCCGCGCCAAGGGTAAAGGTAATGGCAGAAGTGGTTGCCGCCATCAGAGGCCGCGCATTGTTACGCTGGTGAATACCTAACTCGTCACGCAAATGCGCTCCCAAAGCATCGTGATCCATCAGTTTTGTCGCAACCTGCTTGGCCAGCGTTTGATCCAGTCCTCGTTCGACATAGATTTCAGTCAATTCCGTTAGTTCGTATTCGGCGTGATGCTCTAAATGATGCTTTTCCATTTCAATATCAGCATTTTCGGTATCCGCCTGCGAGCTGACCTGAAACATATTCACCCGCCGCCATTGACATGGCGCCAGCCACTAACCCGGCGATACCGGCAAGAAGGATCTCGTCATAACTGGCAGCCGCCGAAGCAACCCCAATCAACAAACTAGCGGTGGAAACTATACCATCGTTTGCTCCCGAGCACGGCTGCACGAAGCCAGCCAACGCGATGGGAGTCGATGATTATGATTGTGTGAGCTCACTAATTACCTATTAATGCTATTCAAAGTAGCCTTATTATTTCATAGACTCAGTCGGACTTGAATTATTTTATTTGAAAAGTCGCTTAGTTAGATGTCAGAAAACCAGATATGCATTCCCACGCAGGAGCATGGGAACGAGAAATAGCCCCTCAACTTGACGCTCTAGCAACGGTAAAGCCTAGCTCTCAAATTAGCCATTCTTTGTGAATATTGCTATGATATTATCTTTCAAACTCGACCATTGGAGAGTCGGATGCTGCGTTTTCTATATTATGCTTTGTTGCTTGGCACTGTGCAAACTAACATCTATGCTGCCCAAGAGTCAAAAAGCCCTAATTCTCAAGCAAGCCCGGTTCAAGCTAATGGCTTGGTCACCTATAAAAGTCACTATTCTCATTCTGAAACATTGGCTAGACTCACCAAATTGTTGAAATCGAAGAAATTTATCCTATTTAACCAAGTGGATCATAGTCTCGCTGCAAAAAAGCAGAATATTGATCTGATGCCTACCAGTCTTGTGATTTTTGGTAAACCCAGCGTGGGTAGTCGCTTAATGCAATGCCAACCAAGCATTGCGATTGATTTACCGCAAAAAGCCTTGGTTTGGGAGGACAAAGAGGGGCAAGTTTGGCTTTCGATCAATCAAATGAGCTATTTAAAAAATCGCCACAACCTGAGCCAATGTACTGATTTGGTGGAAAAAGTGTCAAACGCATTGGATGGTTTAATGCGCAAGGTGGCTGATTAAGCCTTTTGCCACTAGTGAAAAATCGTCAACCGATACAAAAAATATTAAAAAATCGAATAGAGAGCTTTGCCATAGTCTGGTGCAAAGGTCTCGAATAATAAGAGAGGACAAGTATGAGCAAAGCATGGCACCAACATTACCCCGTAGGCTGCAATACTGAAATTAGTGAGCAATTACCCACCTCAATGGCGGCGATGTTCCGATCGGCGGTTGATAAGTATTCCGATCAAGATGCCTACCAAAGCTTTGGCCAATCACTCACTTATAGCGACATTGACCGATTATCGGAGCAGTTTGCGGCTTATTTACAACAGAAAACCGGCGTCAAAAAAGGTGACAGGGTAGCGGTTATGTGCCCCAACAGTTTTGGTTTTGCTATTTCCATGTGGGGTATCATCCGCGCCGGTGGGGTTCAGGTGAGTGTTAATCCACTCTATTTGCCCCATGAATTAGAGAATCAACTCAATGATGCACAGGTCGAAACCATCATTATTTTTTCAGCATCTACTCAGGTGCTAGCTGAAGTGGTTGAAAATACGCCAATCAAAAATATTATTGTGGTTAATCTAGATGATTTAATTGGCAAAGGCTTACCTAATACGCCGGTTGACCCGCGGATCACTCAGTTCACTGAATTCACTGAGGCGCTTGAAGCCGGTAAAAAGCTTCATTTTAAAGCGCCAGATCTGTGTTTGGATGATTTGATCTTTTTGCAATATACTGGTGGTACAACGGGGCTTTCCAAAGGTGCCATGCTCAGTCACGGCAATCTGGTGAGCAATATTCATCAATACCGGGAGATTGCAGGCGATCGGATTGATTATGGTAAGGAGGTGGTGATAACGGCAATCCCGATGTACCATATCTTTGCTCTCTGCGCCAATACCCTGTGTTATTTCAGTTTCGGATCGGTCAATGTCTTAATCACTAATCCACGGGATATGCCGTCCTTTGTTGAAACTTGGAAGCACACTAATGCGACCTTTTTTACCGGTGTGAATACTTTGTTCAATGGTCTAGTACATACGCCGGGTTTTGATCAGATTGATTTTTCTTCTTTAAAACTCAGTATTGGTGGTGGCGCTCCGGTGCAGCAGGCGGTGTCTGATAAATGGAAAGCGATCACCGGCAAAGGGATTAAAGAAGGTTATGGATTGTCAGAAACTTCACCGGTTTTAAGCCTCAATCTGACGGCGGATGCTGATTATGTAAATGGCATTGGTATCCCAATTCCGAGTACGGATATTTCCATTCGCGATGAAGAAGGTCACGCGGTTGCACAGGGAGAATCTGGTGAGCTTTGTGCTAAAGGTCCTCAGATTATGCAAGGCTATTGGCAAAATGAAGCGGCAACCGCTGAATCCATGACCGAGGATGGCTATTTTAAAACCGGTGATATCGCCATGTTGGATGATCAGGGTTTTTTTCATATCGTTGATCGCAAAAAAGATATGATTTTGGTGTCTGGCTTTAATGTCTTCCCCACTGAAATAGAAGCCGAAGTGGCTAAGATGGAAGGTGTATTAGAGTCGGCCTGTATTGGCGTTGAGGATGAAAAATCCGGCGGAAGCCCCCAAACTCTTGTGGTCAAAAAAGATCCTGACTTAAGCGTAGAGCAAGTGATCGCCTTTTGTAAAACCAAAATGACAGCATACAAGGTTCCGCGCCATGTGGTGTTTATTGACGAGATCCCAAAATCAACAGTCGGTAAGCTATTGCGTCGTGAATTACGCAATTATTAAGATATCCTAACCGCCTTGCATGGCGAGAAATGCGGCGGTTTAAACCTTTTCACCCGCCCCCTACCCCCTCCCATCAAGGGAGGGGGGATTACAGTCTTTCCCCAGGGGGAAAATAATCCCCTCGCCCTCAGGGAGAGGGTTAGGGTGAGGGTGGTTTCTACACTGTAAAAAACACAGAAGCAGCTTCAACCTTTTCACCCGCCCCCTAACCCCCTCCCATCAAGGGAGGGGGGATTACAGTCTTTCCCCTGGTAGTAGGGGGAAAATAATCCCCTCGCCCTCAGGGTGAGGGTGGTTTCTACACTGTAAAAAACGCAGAAGCAGCTTCAACCTTTTCACCCGCCCCCTAACCCCCTCCCATCAAGGGAGGGGGGATTACAGTCTTTCCTCTGGCAGGAGGGGGAAATAATCCCCTCGCCCTCAGGGTTAGGGTGAGGGTGGTTTCTACACTGTAAAAAACGCAGAAGCAGCTTAAGCCTTTTCACCCGCCCCCTTACCCCCTCCCATCAAGGGGGTGGGGATTACAGTCTTTCCCTTGAGTTGGGGGAAATAATCCCCTCGCCCTCAGGGAGAGGGTTAGGGTGAGGGTGGTTTCTACACTGTAAAAAACACAGAAGCAGCTTAAACCTTTTCACCCGCCCCCTAACCCCCTCCCATCAAGGGAGGGGGGAAATTATCCCCTCGCCCTCAGGGTTAGGGTGAGGGTGGTTTCTACACTGTAAAAAACACAGAAGCAGCTTCAACCTTTTTACCCGCCCCCTAACCCCCTCCCATCAAGGGGGTGGAAAATAATCCCCTCGCCCTCAGGGAGAGGGGCTGGTTACCAGTGTCATGCAGGAGCAATTACCGAGAGGGTGGTTACGACAGGAAGTGTAGAAGTTGCGTCATAGAGATTACGACGACATTTCTCCTCGTAATGATGAGGCTGTTATTGCTGATTGTCGAGCCAGCCGAATATTGCTTCAGCAATTTTTGTATTGGGCCAATTACCGCGTAGTTGCTCGCTGGCCTGACCATAGGCATAAAGATGTACATCCTCACCGGTATGACCATGTGTGGTCCATCCGGTGTAGCTACGGTCGGAAATAATTTTAGCTAAAAATCCATAGACCAGTTTAACATCTTGATAATTAAGATCGGTTATTTCACCGCTGGTTTTGATCAGTTGGCTTTTCTGCAATGCCACAAGCTTGGCTTTTTCTTCCACGGTTAGTTTGATATGAGTGGCTTTTTTCAAACTCACCAACTAGATCTTGGCTTACCAATGCTTTGCGCAATACCCATTCTGGCGTATGTTCGATAGCGCAGCAACATTTTGGGTTCCAGGCGTAATATTTTTTTACCATTGACCTCTGTTCCAACAGAAAGTCCACCGGTGGAATGATCGGCAGTGAGCAAAATCTGTGAATCACCTAGTGCGGAATTGTCGACAAACTGCATAGCCACTTGAAGTGCATCATCCAGATCTTGCATTTCTGACATCACGCCACTGATATCTTGAATATGTCCGGCAAAGTCAATTTGACTGGCTTCAACCATCAGGAAAAAACCTTTTTTGTTTTTAGAAAGTTGTTTAATGGCGGCACTTGTCATATCTGCAAGTGAAGGCGTTTGGGGATCACGGTCAATCATCTTTTTGAATACATGGTCGGTAAATAATCCCAATACTTTGGGCTGTTGGTTATCTAGCAGTTCTTGCTTAGTATTAACCAATTGATAACCTAATTGTTGAAATTGCTGACTGATATTTCGATCATCTCGCTCAAAATAAACTCGGCCACCACCTAAAATAACATCAATATAAGGCATGTTCTGGTATCGGTTGTCGATGTATTGATCGGCTATTTTGGCTTGTAACCTTCGGTTATTAATATGACTGGCAAAGGCCGCTGGAGTCGCATGGCTAATGGTCGAGGTGGCGACCAAGCCGGTTGAAAGCCCCAATTGTTTGGCCCTTTCAAGTACCGTCACTAAGGCCTTATTACTTTTATCCACAGACAAAACACCATTGGCAACTTTATAACCGGTAGCCATGGCCGTTGCGGAGGCAGCAGAGTCTGTCACATCATCTAAAACTGACGGATCAGTGGAGAGCAATCCAACAAAAAGAGGATCAAATCGAGTTAGCTCTACTTTTGTAGTGTGAGGATCATCCTTAAACATCCGATAAGCTTTCATATAAGAGGGACCCATACCATCACCAATAAATAAAATGATATTTTTGGGTGAGGCTTTAACCAAAGGCTCTAATTGAGATTTTGAAGTGGTCTCTGAGGAGCAGGCTAAAAGGCTGATAGTTACAAAGAGGCTAAAAGCAAGCATGGCTTTTTTATTCATTGTTTGAAGTCCTATTGTGTCAAAATTGAGTCTATTTCAAAGGATGTCCGTTTGTCGTGCAAAAATAGCATAAAACGCACTATCTAAATACTAAAATAAAGTAATTTTAAATGGCAATTTGATGGAGGCATGATAACATTCAGCCATTAGAAGGGATATTTCAATACTATGACAATCACATCTGTGGCCAAGGTCTGCCATTTCAGCAAAACTATACTCACTCGATGCCTTATTACAGGTATTTTGGTGTTTTTTGGTGTTTCTCCTGCATTGGCGGAAAGCCCATTAAATTCGACCTCTGTAAGCCGAACCAAAATTCAATATCAACTTCCTCATATAGAAGCGAAAATTCAATTGGATGGTCGTATTGACGAGAGTGTCTGGAAAAGTGCGCTTAAAATATCACTCAATTATGAAACCAAGCCTGCGGAAAACATTAAACCAATGGTTGAAACTGATGTTTTCCTGTTTGAAGATGGTGAAACCCTTTATATCGCTTTTGATGCCAGAGATGATAACCCCGAGCAAATCCGTGACTTTCTATTGGATAGAGATAATATCTGGAACAGTGACTTTGTGGGGATCAAGTTTGACACCTTTGGAGAATCGCGCAAGGCATTTCAGTTTTTTACCAACGCACGAGGGATCCAAGCCGATGCCATTCAAGAAGACTTTAGAGGCGACGATCAAACTTGGGATGCCATTTGGGATAGTGCTGCTCGAATTCATACTAGTGGTTACCAAGTTGAAATGGCGATTCCTTTTCGTGCCATACGATTTCCGGTTTCATCCAAAGGTCAACGCTGGTCTTTTGAGGTTTTAAGATTTTTACCGCGCAAAAATTTTCACCGAATTGCTAACTCGCCGGTGGATAGAAATATCGCCTGTAGTATTTGTCAATTTGATCATTTAGTTGGACTGCAAAAAGTAAAGCCTTCAAAAAATCTACGTTTAATACCGACCTTAACTTTTGCATCGAGTGAGTCGAGAGAGGTCGATGCTTTAGGACAATTGGGTCCTTGGCAAGGGCAGGGTGCTGATAACCGAGCAGGTTTAGATTTTAGATGGGGATCACCGAAGATACCTACTTGAATGCGACCATTAACCCTGATTTTTCTCAAGTTGAAGCGGATCGAGCTCAATTGGATATTAACCGAACCTTTTCAATCTTTTTTGATGAAAAACGACCTTTCTTTTTAGATGGCTCGGATTATTTCAACAGCCTCAATCGATTGGTTCATACTCGAGATATTATTGAGCCAGATTATGGTTTAAAAGTTACCGGGCAGAGCGGCTCGCACAGTTATGGAGCAATTGCTGTTAATGATGCGCATACCAGCTTTTTATTGCCAGCCAGTCAGGGATCGCAGTTGGTTATTCTCGAAAATGTGCCTAGCCAAAACCAGATTTTACGTTATAACTATGATTTTGGTGGCAAAAATACTCTTGGTTTTTTGTCCACCCATAAAACCTCTGATGGTTATTCAAACCAGATGACATCCATCGATGGTAAATATTGGATCAATGAAAGTCACTCGATTAGTTACCAGTTAATGCATTCAAGCAATCAATACTCAGCACAAATGCAAATAGACTACCCGATCAGTAGCAGCAGTCTTCATTCTGAACCGGGTATCGATCAAGCGAATATTGCCGGAAATGCTTATCAAGTCGATTATGAATATGAAACTCGCGAGTGGGAAGCAAAAATACAATTGCAAAGGTTTGATCGTGATTTTAGAGCGGATTTAGGCTTTGTCGGTCGAGTTGATTTCTCAAAAAGAGAAATAGGTGTAAAACGCATCTGGTATCCAAGTAAGCAAGGCGGCTGGTGGAACAAAATTGATTTATCGGGTAAAACGGAGTATTCAGAAGACACTGATGGAGTTAAATTAGAGCAATCGGTAAAATCTAAATTAAAATTTGAAGGTCAATATCAATCCAATTATGGATTAGCCTGGGTGTTACGTAATCGACTATGGGACCAGGTTTATTTTGATGAAAAGGTCTATGTTGCCTTTGGTGTCTTTGAACCTTTGGCTGGCTTAAGATTAGGCGTGCGATATCGCTGGGGTGATAATATTGATTTTGTTAATACCCAACTAGGTCAAGTTAAAAGCTTTTCACCTTCGATAAGCTGGCAGGTTAATCAGAATATTTTGACCAGTGTCAAATATACTAAACAATCTTTCGATGTCGCGCAGGGCGAACTATTTAATGCTTCCATTGTTAATTTTCGTTTATCTTATTTGTTTGATGAGCGAAGTTCTCTAAGATGGACATTGCAACAACTTGATATTCGTAAAAATTCAGTCTTGTATAATAGTTATTTGAATGCTGATCCGACTGACAATGAGACGCCTTTGTTTAAGTCCTTAGCGACACAGTTACTCTATACATATCGAGTGAATCCTCAAACCTTGGTTTTTGCAGGATATTCCGACAGCGGCTTTCAGGATGAAAGGTTAAGTCGGATCCGAAATACCGACAGGGGAGTGTTTGTTAAATTCTCTTATGCTTGGCAACTATAGTTTCTTATTGCCTTTTGACGAGCCAGCAAAGTTTCAATCAAAATATCAAAAAACCTAGATACCAAAAAGCCGGACATCGAATCCGGCTTCCAGCTAAAACTGTTAGATTTGTTACTCAATAAGGTTAAAACTTACCCTGCAGACGGGATTAATTTTTAAAGCTTACTTTTAATCAGATCAACAAAGGCTTGTTTACTGGCATCGCCACTAGCAACTAGACCTTCTGTATATTCTAAAACTGTTTTACCGTCTTTTTCGACCATCTTAAGACCCTTTTTACCAGCCTTAGATACGATAAATTTTGCGGCTGAAAGTGCATCATTGGCGATTGCAACACGCATTAAAGAGCCAGCGGAACCACATATTAGACCCGGGTAAATCGACTTCAAACGCATTCTTGCGCCCTTTAGTTTTTTACGCATACTGGCACGATTATCTGTTTTTGCATTTTGGCATAAGTTTTCGGCAAGTCTTTGCAGATCATCGGCTTTAGCTTGGGATGGAGTTAGGCTAACCATTAGGAAAGCGAAAGCGGTGGTAATGATTTTTGTATTTATTGCTAATTTTGACATAATTTTAATCCTCTTATTCTCTGAATACAATCACGGCCAAAGAATTATTACAATCAAGCTGCATAATTGATAATAGCTTCTGAGTAGTATCTATTCTTATCGCAACATTATAAAAAAGCTTTAGGTTTTATTTCACTATTTTATTTGTTCTTTAAATACAATAGATTACAGCGTGTTTGTGAGAGATGGGCGAATGTTTTTGACAAGCGAAAGAAAAAAAAGCCGAGAGAGAGTCTCGGCAAATGAGGATACTGACAACAAAGGAATTAAAGTAACTTAAAATAAGGCGAACGACACATCAACTAAAAATTGGCAGTGTTTAGAATATGTCGCAAGCTTATCCTTGATACCTTGTGTATCGCAGTAAATGGATTTTTCTTTAGTTTTATTTTAGAAAAGCGGTAAATTAATGCGGAATATGCCTAATAGATCCTATATTTTAAGACAATCAGCCACTAAAAAATTCGCCTTTGGGTAGGTTTTTACTATACTTAAACTTATCGTTTAATCATGGAATACTATGTGATGAGTCAAGCTACTTGGGTAAAAAATCTTTTAATTTTCGGTCTGTTTTCTTTTTTCTTGATGCATTTTCAGAGCATAGCGGAAGAAGATGGAGAGGAGAAACCTGAAGAAGTACCGTTAATGTATTTCGAGGTGGATCCGAATATTTTAACTTTTTACCAAGGGACAGGAAGAAAGCTTGGCTATGTGGTGGTGCAAGTTAATATTGTGGTTCGCGGACAAGACAATTATGATCTGGTGGAGCTTCATTTGCCGCTTATTCAGGATCGCTTAATCGATTTTTTTAATCGTCAAGATAAATCGGTGATTCAACCTTTTGAGGAGAGAGAAAAGCTGCGGGTTGGGGCAAAAGAAGCCGTTTCTGCGGTTTTAAAAGAGGAAACTGGCAAGGATGTTGTTGAAAATCTACTATTTACTAATTATGTCTTTCAA
Source organism: Enterobacterales bacterium (assembly GCA_030949565.1). Classification (GTDB taxonomy): domain Bacteria; phylum Pseudomonadota; class Gammaproteobacteria; order Enterobacterales; family Kangiellaceae. Next base: position 7,984 of record JAUZSK010000001.1, on the reverse strand, counting down.
TAGTGGTTTCTCTGCTGTCATCCCCGAAGTGTTTCATCGGGGATCTCTAAATACAGCCTTAGATTTGCCAATCTACGGCTGTTTTATCATCAAGATGTGCTCAATACCGTCTTCTAAATAGATCTCTGAAATCTGTTTGAATCCAAAACTCGTGTAAAAAGGTTTAAGATAATACTGAGCACCGATTTGTATCTTTTTACTGGGGAAATTTTGTTTAATATAATCAATGACTTGATCCATTAATTGCTGACCAACTCCTTTCCCTCTTACCGATTGAGCTGTGCAAATGCGACCGATTGAAACATGGTTATCATAATCGGGATAACTTTCGAATAGCCTTAAAGTTGCGATAATAGTCTGATTTTGCCAGCCAATAAGATGCATCGCCTGTGGATCTTTGCCATCAATATCTAAGTAGGGGCAGTTTTGCTCGACTACAAATACCTCTTGACGAAGAGCCAACATCGCAGCCATTTGATTGGGTTTAAGTTGTTCAAATAAATACCACTGCCAGTCGATTTTATCAGTCATAACCTATTTAACTACCAGTTGAGTATCACTTTACCGGATAGACCCGAAGCCATGCTGTCAAAGCCCTGCTGAAAGTCATCAATGGCGAACTGGTGGGTGATAATTGGTGAAAGATCAAGCCCTGATTGTAGTAAAGAGACCATTTTATACCAGGTCTCAAACATTTCTCGACCATAAATCCCCTTAATATGCAGCCCTTTAAAAATGACCTGATTCCAATCCACAGCCATATCCGATGGCGGGATCCCTAACATCGCAATTTTTCCACCATGGTTTATGGTTTCCAGCATGGATTGAACTGCGGAAGGTACGCCGGACATTTCAAGTCCAATATCAAAACCTTCGGTCATGTTCAATTCTTTCATAATGCTTTTTAAATCTTGTTTAGCCACATTAACTGCACGAGTGACTCCCATTTTTTTAGCCAATTCTAGTCGATAATCATTAATATCGGTGATGACAACGTGCCTAGCTCCAACGTGTTTACAGACTGCCGCTGCCATAATGCCGATAGGTCCGGCGCCGGTGATAAGTACGTCCTCACCAACCATGTCAAAGGATAAGGCCGTATGCACTGCATTACCAAAGGGATCAAAAATGGCCGCCATATCGTCACTGATATCATCAGGGATTTTAAAAGCATTGCCAGCGGGAATGGAGAGATACTCTGCGAAAGCGCCTTCTCTATTGACCCCAACGCCGAGTGTATTTCGACACAGGTGGCGACGCCCAGCACGACAGTTACGACAGTGGTCACAGGTGATATGACCTTCTCCCGATACTCTTTCGCCGATTTTAAATCCGCTGACAGCATCGCCGAAAGCTTCGATGGTTCCGACAAACTCATGACCAACTGTCATCGGAATGGGAATGGTTTTTTGCGACCACTCATCCCAGTTATAAATATGCATGTCAGTACCGCAAATAGCGGTTTTTTTAATTTTAATCAACACATCATTGTGGCCACATTCAGGTTTAGCTGTATCCTGTAACCAAATCCCTTTTTCAGCTTTGAGTTTATGTAATGATTTCATGGCTAAAGCCTTTGTTGTTATACAGAGAAGAGAGTAGGTACTTACTTAATAACTGCCAGTCGCTTTCCGACACGCTCAAATGCATCAACCGCTTTGTCGATATGAGTCAAGTCATGCGCGGCTGACATTTGGGTACGGATCCTTGCTTGGCCTTTGGGTACCACAGGAAAAGAAAAACCGACCACATAAATGCCTTCTTTTAACATCTCGTCAGCAAAGTTTTTAGCAAGGTTAGCGTCGCCTAACATTACAGGGATAATGGGGTGTTCGCCTGGCAGTAGGTCAAAACCAAGTTGTTGCATCTTATCTCTAAAATAGCGAGCATTTTCAAATAGCTTTACGCGAAGATCATTACTAGATTCCAGCATATCAATGACTTTAACGCTGGCGGCTGCAATCACTGGCGCCGAACCGTATTGGAAAATAAATAGGGACGCGAGCGTTGTCGCAGCCATTCGATGATTTCCTTTTTACCAGACGTATAACCGCCAGAAGCTCCGCCAAGTGCTTTGCCTAGAGTTCCTGTTATGATGTCAATGCGATCCATGACTCCACAATGTTCATGGGTTCCGCGCCCATTCTCGCCCATAAATCCAACTGCGTGAGAGTCATCTACCATTACCATGGCATTGTATTGATCCGCTAAATCGCAGATTGCTGATAGATTGGCTAGGTAGCCATCCATTGAAAAAACACCGTCGGTAGCAATCAGCTTGTAGCGAGCACCTGCCTTATCGGCTTGTTTGAGTTGCAGTTCAAGATCCGCCATATCATTGTTATTGTAACGATAGCGCATGGCCTTACTCAATCGAACACCATCTATAATAGAGGCATGATTAAGCGAGTCCGAAATGATCGCGTCTTCATTGGTTAAAATAGTTTCAAACAAGCCGCCATTGGCATCAAAACAAGAACCGTAAAGAATGGTATCTTCCATTTGTAAGAAGCCGCTGATCCGTGACTCCAGTTGCTTGTGAATTGCCTGAGTACCACAGATAAATCGAACTGAAGCCATGCCATAGCCCCATTGTTTGAGTGCCAGCTGACCAGCATCGATCAACTTAGGGTGATTAGCTAATCCAAGGTAGTTATTGGCACAGAAATTAAGCACCTGATCGCCATTGGAGACGCGAATATCAGCCTGTTGATGGGATTCAATAACCCGTTCAGATTTATAAAGCCCTTGTTTATGTAAGTCATTTATTTGATTTTGAAGATCTTTTAAAAAGGAGGATTGTGAGTTCATAGCGCTAAGCCTGTTGAATCAAATTAATTTTACTGAGTAAAAACCAATTTTACAGCAAACCCCAATAAAGCCAACTGATTTTATCACTTAGTTATGTGTTTAAAGAACCTATAGAGCCAGTCCCACCGACAAGCCCGCAAAATTTAGATAAAAAAAAGCCTGTATTTAACAGGCTTTTTTTATTAATGGCTGATTGTGTGGTTTATTAAGCAACCACAGCCGCAGGATCCGTGCCGTCCATAATTGCTAGAGCTAAAGCAGGATCCGTACCATCCATAATTTTAAGTAAGCTAGGGTCGATATTACCCATGCGAGCGACTTGTAAGCTAGGGTCGATATTACCCATGCGAGCGACTTGTAAGCTAGGGTCGATATTACCCATGCGAGCGACTTGTAAGCTAGGGTCGATATTACCCATGCGAGCGACTTGTAAGCTAGGGTCGATATTACCCATGCGAGCGACTTGTAGGCTAGGGTCGATATTACCCATGCGAGCGACTTGTAAGCTAGGGTCGATATTACCCATGCGAGCGACTTGTAAGCTAGGGTCGATATTACCCATGCGAGCGACTTGTAGGCTAGGGTCGATATTACCCATGCGAGCGACTTGTAGGCTAGGGTCGATATTACCCATGCGAGCGACTTGTAAGCTAGGGTCGATATTACCCATGCGAGCGACTTGTAAGCTAGGGTCGATATTACCCATGCGAGCGACTTGTAAGCTAGGGTCGATATTACCCATGCGAGCGACTTGTAAGCTAGGGTCGATATTACCCATGCGAGCGACTTGTAAGCTAGGGTCGATATTACCCATGCGAGCGACTTGTAAGCTAGGGTCGATATTACCCATGCGAGCGACTTGTAAGCTAGGGTCGATATTACCCATGCGTAAAGATTCTAAATTCTTACCTGATTCGAAAGTGTGAATAATCAAACCAAGAGACGCTATCGTTATTAAACCTACTAAAACTCGTACTTTACTCATTATAAATCCCCTTATAGCCTACTATTCAAACGACGATAGCTTTGCTAATTGCAAATAAAAAAAATGTTACTTATGCTATTTTGTAATAAAAAAGGCTTGAGTAGGGAAACATCTAAATGAGAACCGGTTCACATTTATGAGGTATAAATATCTCAATAAAGAAAACGGTGTTTTGGGGATAAAATCTATATTTCTGGAGGCTTATACTAGGTTCTTGTTGTTCTATGAGCGATTAATCGGTGTCACCTTAGCAATATTGGGCGATAAATAAGTTGATTGGGGCCAACTTTTGCTAAACAACTCCGTCATTGCCTCTGGCGTAACGGGCTTGCTAAAAAAGTAACCTTGGATAATCTTCGCATTATTCTGCCACAGGTATTCGCATTGCTCCTTGGTTTCAACGCCTTCAACCACTACATCGAGATCGAGGCCTTTTGCAATATCAATGACGGCTTTAACGATTTTCCCTTCCCTCGGATCCGTGCCAATATCTTTAACGAAATCACGGTCCACTTTTAAGGTATCAAGAGGCAGTATTTTTAGCTGGGCAAGGGACGAGTAGCCGGTTCCAAAATCGTCTAGTGCAAGATGAATACCTAGTTGTCGTAAATCGAGAAGCTGTTTGACTGTCTTTTCAACCTCTTGCACACAAGCACTTTCGGTTAATTCCAGTTCTAGATATTTTGTGTCTAGTTTTTCTTGTTCCAAGATACTAGCGATTTCATGTACTAGATCACGATGCCAAAATTGGTGAGCGGATAGGTTCACGCTAGTTCTGCCGCGCATAAGGCCTTGATCAACCCATTGTTTTGTTTGGCGGATCGCTTTGCGTAGCAATTGTTCGCCTAGTAAATTGATCATACTGCATTCTTCGGCGATTAGAATAAATTCTGTAGGGCTAATAAAGCCTAACTCGGGATGGATCCAGCGAGCAAGAGCTTCGACTCCTAACACTCGCCCTGTTACCATATTGACTTTAGGTTGGTAAGCAAGTTGTATTTCATCTTGTTCGATGGCTAGTCGTAGCTCATTTTCCAAGACCAGCCGTTTTTTGGCTTTTTTATTGAGTTCTTCCGAGAAAAATTGAAAATGACTATCGACTTCTTTCTTCGCCTCTAATAATGCTGTGTTGGCATTACTAAGCAGCTTTTCTGTGGTAAGCCCATCCTCAGGATACATCGCGATACCAACCGTGATATCAATGGACACTTGTTGATCCAATACGTCCGTTGGAGAGCTCAATTGGGAGATGAGATCTTCAACAAATGCTGCTACTTGAGAGGAGGATTTCAGATGATCTCTAACGATGATAAATTCGTCTCCTCCTAATCGAGCGATTGTATCTGTTTCATTGGATAACAGGGTAATTTTTTTACCGATTGCGGCGATAAAGCTATCGCCGACTGAATGGCTGTAGGTATCATTAAAGCGTTTGAAATTATTTAAATCAATATGGATAACGGCGAACCTTTCTTTTCTTATTTTTGTTTTCTCAATATTTTGAGTGAGGCGATCATACAAACAGACTCGATTAGCGAGCCCAGTTAAGGAGTCATAATTTGCAAGGTTGACCAACTCCTTTTCACTCTTTTTAAGGTAGGTAATATCAGAAAATACACCAACGTAATAGCGGACGCGTCCTTTTTCATCCATAATTCGGTCAACTGTTAGTTTTTGAGGAAAGGCCGTATTATTTTTTCTCTCAGCCCAGGCTTCACCTTGCCAAGTCCCATCGGTCTCAACAGTCTCTTTTATTCGTCCTAGTAGATTATGAACCTGTTCTCTGGTTTCAGGGAACCATAGAGCTTCTCCTTTCTTTTCAGATAAGGAATAACCGGTGATCTTCTCATAAGATGGGTTACAATCGATGAGTTGCCATTGTTTATTCCTAATCCATACACCATCAGAGGTTTTCTTAAAAGCTTGTCCCAAACGTTCTATTTCTTCATCTTTGCGTTGCATTTCAGAAATATCTTTCTGGGTTCCTGACATACGAGTTGGGTGATCATTTTCGTCCAGTTCTACCACTCTTCCTCGGTCTTGGATCCAGCGCCATTTTAGCTGATTATCTTTTATCCGATAAACCGCTTCAAAATGATCTTTGAAACCATTTAAGTGGAAATTAAGCGCCATCTTTACTTTTTGCCGATCATCAGGATGAACATATTCATCAATTTCATGTAAGTCAGGTGACAGCTCTTCACATTGGATGCTAATACTTTTATCTTCATCTGATCGTGTTATACGACCGGATGGAATATCCCAATCCCATAGTTCATTACCGCCTCCCCAAAGGCTGAGCCTTAATCGCTCGGCGGCTTTTTCTTTAATGATTACATTTTTCTTAATTTCTTGTAGCCGCTTCCAATTAAGATAGAAAATAACCGACAAAACAATACTGATAATTAAGCCATAAAATAACTTAGCGGCAATCGACAACCACCATGGAGGCTCTATGTTTATATACTTTTTTTGGGTAAAACTATTCCATTCATCGTTGATATCTCTCACCTGCAATTCAAAAGTATAATCGCCGGGCGGGATGTTGGTATAGGTGGCGCGGCGTGAGTTTTTGGCAGATATTATCCATTTGTCACTTAGGCCTAATAAGCGGTAACGAAATTGGATATCCGATGGTTTTACAAATTGCGGGCTTGTAAATTCTATTGAAAAGGGGGTTTGGTCGTAGGTTAGAAAAATATTGCTATCGGTCAACAAAGCTTGGTTAAGTGTAGGGTTTTGCGAGTTGTTAGTTCTAATATCTTTATTTGCGACACTCAGTCCTGTTATTTTTGGTGGTGATATATGAATATTACTTATTATACCATTAGGATAAAAGCGGTTAAAACCATTGATTCCACCAAAGTACATATATCCTTTTTTGCTAATTAAGCCTGCTCGGTTAAATTCATCGCCTTGAAGACCATCATAAAAACTATATCTTTTCAATTGGAATGAATTTGTGTCTATGGAAACCATGCCAACATTAGTTGTCGCCCACATTTTTTTTGATTCTATATCGGGTATAATCTTGTAAATAGTATTATTTGGTAATCCATTATCTTCATCTAGGTTAATCAGTTTTCCATCGTGGGTAATTATTCGAATACCCTTAGACCAAGTGGCAATCCAAAGATTTTCTTTCGAGTCAATAGCTAAGTCAATAATGTTCTCTTTATCTCGAGTTTCAATCTGTTGTTTTGTAATTTTATTATCTAAGATATCGATTTTTAGTACACCAGAGTCCTGCGTGCCTACAAGAAATCCATTTTCGATATGTTATATAGTACTTGAGGTGATTTGATTGTTACGTGCAACTTGTCTATCGGAGCAATTTCGGTTTTACTTTTTATTTTGAAAGCTTGCATCCCGCTATTTCTATATGCAATCCAGATGCGACCATAATTATCTTTGGAAATAAATTTTATAGCTTCGGTCTCTTTGCTTAGCTTTTTATTTAGACTATGATGTTTAGTGAACTCGTTTCTTTCTATCCAATAATCAAAAAGCCCAAACTCTGTACCTACTAAGAGTAATTTTTCGCTAATTTGAAATATAGTGTATATCTGGGTACGCAAAATTTCTTGATTCTTAGTTAATCTGTGGTGAGAAAAAGTGCGTTTAACGGGATCGAATCTAGAAAGTATACCCTGCTCACTACCTAACCAAATATAACCGTTTAAATCTTCATGTATTGAAAAAATAACTGGATCGATTAGTCCTGAATTTTGTTCATTACCTAGGCCATAAGATTCAAATTTCCGGCTTAACGGATAGTGTCTACTAATGCCTCCACCATAAGTACCAACCCAAATAGTGCTATCTTCACCTTGAAATATTTTAAAAATATTGTCAGACTTTAAGGAAATGATATTTGTTTTATCAGCCTTAATTTTTTTCCTAATATCTTTTTTTTCAGTTTGTACTAATATACCTTCATGAAATGTACCAAACCAGAGATTTTCCTCTTATCTTAGGGCAACCGTTTTTAACAAGCATGCTTGGTAGGTGGAGGTTATATTTATTTAGTTCCATCCCCTTAAGCAAGAAAACACCATGCCCCCAAGTAGCGATTAAAATGCGACCTAAAGAATCTTGAAAAATATCTAGAAGTATTACTTTTTAATTGTTTACTGTAGTCGTAGTTTTTCGACACCAATTGATTTAAACGTGTTTCTATTCACATCA